>NZTJ01000007.1 GCA_002697065.1 Methanobacteriota archaeon | reverse complement strand
TTCCTGCTCCGTCGTCGGCTCCGGGGCCGTGGGCGTGCTGGCAGGCCCGGACCGTCCGGGCAGTATCGATGGTATGTCCCGCCCGCTTCTGGTGAAGGCCACGGCCCCCAGGGCTGCTGCCACTACCAGCAGGAGGAGGGCGCCGCCGANCAGGAGCAGGGTGTTGGAACCTCCCGATGANGTGGATGTGACCTGGATTTCCAGGGTCTTCTGGCCCACTATGTCGTCCTGGGTTCCCAGCGTCAGGGTGATCGAGCCGTCTGAGCCCGAGTCGGGGGTGAACTGTACCACCACTGACCTGGCCTCTCCGGGCTGGAGGATCACTAGTTGGCCNTCGAGCCAGACGTTCCAGCCTTCCGGGGCGTCTGTGACTATCCTCTCCGAGATCGCAACGTTCCCCGTGTTGAGGACGTCCAGCTGTATTGTGGTGAGGAAGTCCTCCCTCGCCTCGTTGTAGTTCACGAGTGTCCACTCTACCTCCTTGACGGTGTCGACCAGTAGCGTCACCTCGCCCCTGGACTCTAGTCCGTCCCCGGTCATGACCAGNGCTATCNCNGGCTCCGANCCTGCCTCCTGNCTCAGCGGGATGGTGATGGAGCACCAGATCATCGCTGATTCCCCCGGTCCNATCCTGACCGGGTTTACCGAGCAGCTCGACATCCAGTCAGCGCTAGGGACTTCCAGGGAGGCATCTGGCTCCCATATCGAGGTTCCCTGGTTCTCCAGCTTCCAGCCCATGTCGAACGGGCTCCCGACGGGGTGGGCCCCGAGGCCGAGGGGCGTGGAGGAGGACTCGATTGCCGTACCCTCAACGAACACGACCTCGTGGAACGAGAGTTCTGGGATCGCACCGGATATCGCGTCTACAGTGGTGTTCCAGTCGAAGAAGTCGCCGTCCTCCACGAGGAATCTTACCTCCACCAGTCCGCTGGCTGCCAGTCCGTTACCCTGTATGGAGAAAGACCACTGGACGTTGGAGCCCATTGGGATGGTGATCTGGCTCAGCCCCCCCTGGATCGTCCAACCCCCCGGCAGGGACCGCTCGATGGGGGTGAGGGTCACCTCCCTGTTCCCCTGGTTAGAGATCTGGACAGATATCTGATGGAGCGAGTCGGCCGGGATGCCTCCCTCCGTCCCACCGGACTGAGGGGTCAGGCCCAACGAGTCACTTGGCTGGATCACCATCGGCATCTGGTATGTCCATGCCTCTGAGCTGACCCTGGACTTCACCTTGATTTCGGCGAAGAAGGTCGAGCCGGCCGTCAGGAGAACCCCTGGTGGGGTGATCATGATCCCGGCGGATATCGAGCCTCCCTTGGACAGTGTC
This sequence comes from Methanobacteriota archaeon, assembly GCA_002697065.1. The sequence goes on along the minus strand of NZTJ01000007.1, from coordinate 8,565 downwards.
CCGGTCGAGCCCTGCTTGGAGCCTTGGAACGGCCCGAGCTCGAGCAGTCCCACTTCCCAACCGGCAGGGGAGAATAGCTCGATGTCGTAAGTCTGGGCCCCGTTGCCGAGGTTGTGAATCTGCACGGAGGTATTGGTGATCTCGTGTGAGTCGACTTGTATCTCCTCCGATGGGAGGGTGACCGCTGGCTGTGCCAGTACCGGGACGTCGAAGTATATCTCCAGCTGGGACTCCACGTCGAAGTCCTCGTCTGTGGCGGTGATTGTCATCGAGTAGGTGCCCGGGTCAGGGGGTGCCGGATGGACCAGNGTGAGGTTCACGGTGGTCGACTCTGATGGCCCCAGCTCGACGTATATCTGGTCGAAGCTCTTGAACCAGTCGAACTCGACGCCGTCTATCATCCTCACTGGCTTGGTGACCTCGATGCTGGCGTTGGTGTCGAACAGGGCCAGGTTGGTCATTTCGATCTCCCACCTGGTGGTGGTGTCGGAGGGGTCTTGCAGGGTCTTCCAGGCGGTGTCGGTTGAGGCCTGGATGCCTGGGGCGCTCACCCCGATGGTGACCTCGAGTAGGTTGTTGTCCTCGTATAGCTCTTCGAGCTGGTCTAAGGGGTCGATCTCGATTCTAATCTGCGTGTCCCCCTTGTCTGATGACTGGGGGGTCCAGTCCCACTCNAGCGTGACCTCCTCGCCGGGNGACATCCCGAGTGACTTCGTCTCCAGGGGGTCCCCGTTGACGTGGGCCGAGACGAATNCCTCGGCGAACGACCCTGATCCTTGGTTGACCACTGAGACCGAGAAGCTGGTGGGCTCCCCGACCTGAGGAATGGGGGTCGAGATCTCGAACGACCCCGGGGCTATCGACGGGTCCGGGGTCAGGTCGTTCACGTTCACCCCTCTGACCGCTATAGCGAATGACTGGTAGGTCCTGCTGCCGCCGTGGGAGAAGTCCTTGACCTTCACGTTCCAGATGCCTGTTGTGGCTGAGTCGATCAGGACCACCTCGACGTTGTTCTTGGTGTCCTTCTCCCCCCCTGTGGTCGATCTCCCGTTAGCGAAGTCGTTTCCAAGGTAGGTCACTGTGCCATCCGGGGAAGTGACCTCCAGGTCGAGGTTGTTCCTCAGCTGAGTCGAGGAGAATGTGGAGCCGGGGTAGTCGGACCAGGCAAGTACCACCTTGAGCGGTTCCCCGGACCTGGTGACGTCGAAGTTGTAGGATGCTTCCTGCCCGCTGGAGAGCCTCGATCTGTCATCCACAAATATCCCCACATCGCTGTCCGGGAGGAGGGTGTTGACCAGGTTGACCCTGCCCCATCCCTCGTCGTTGTTNGGGATGTCTCTGGTGCCCATGTCCTCGGCNCCAAGTATCAGCATGGCCTTCACCAGTGCACCTTGGGGTTCAGGCCTCTCTGCCACCTCCATCAGGTACTCCCTGACGAGAGCGGAGGCGCCAGCGGCTGCGGGCGTCGCCATCGAGGTTCCGCTGTACTCCACGTACCAGTCGTCGTTGAGGTTGTCCGGGGCNTCGGTGGCCTCCTGGGCCTTGCATGACCTCACGTAGTCCCCNGCTGCAACGATGTCGGGCTTGATTCTGCCATCGTCGGTGGGCCCTCTGCTGCTCCAGTAGTACATCTCGTCATCCGCGTTGCTGCTGTACCTGTTGACGTGCGCTCCTACCGTGATGACGTTCTTCGCGGTTCCCGGGGGGGANACNCCGTCATCCCTCTCGTTGCCGGCTGCGAACAGGACNGTCATCCCNTCGTAGGACCAGTACTGGTCCCATGTCGAGGTGCGGTCGTCTGCGTCTTCGGACTGAGTCGAGTAGTCCCCTCCTGAGTTCCAGCTTCCCCAGCTGTTGGTGTGGATCCTGGCCCCGCCTGAGCTGTAGGCTGAGTTGAGCAGGGAGTAGACGCCTGGTCCCGACAGGGCTCCTGAGTCGTCGTTCTCCATCGCCTGCATGTATAGCTCGGCCTCCGGTGCGATGCCCTCGTAGGTGCTGGTCCTGCTTCCCGACCCCAGGACGGTGCAGGCCACGTGTGTCCCGTGTCCGTCGTTGGTGTCTGCGGTGGATCCGTCGTTGGCGACATCTATCCTCTGCACTATCCGGTTTCCGAAGTCGCCGTGATCGTGGTCTATCCCTGTGTCAGCCACTGCGACCCTCTGGCCGCTCCCGTTCAGGCCTGTGAAGAAGTACGACTCGACGGAGTTGGCTTCCATGTGGGTTCTGGCTAGGTTGTTCCAGGTTGTGAGATGGGGGGTCGTTGAGATGTATGCCACTTCCGGATTCATCGCCAGTTGCGGTATGGAGGAGGCTTCTACCTCTCCGAAGTGTATTCCTGTTGCCGGGGACCAAGCCCCATCCAGGTTGTCCTGGGCGAGCGTCGACACTGAGCCTTCGAGGCCTACTCCTGGAGAGTCGAGCCTGTTCAGCTCTGCGTCCTTCCACCCGGTCATCTCGACCTCGGTCGTGGATCCGCCGTCCCAGAGTCTGTCTTCCACTACGAGTGCCATGGGCACGGAGTGGCTGGCTTCGATGAAGGGGAGGCTGGAGACAGATTGCAGCTCCTCCTTCGCGCCCTGGATAAGGAATCCCGAGGGGGGGATGGTGGTCCTCACCGCAACTTGGGCCGATTCCAGGATGGACGTCCTAGCTTCCCAGAGGCCAGTGTCGGGGGAGACAAGGACGATCATCAGGTCTGACCTTGGCTCCATCAGAGAGTCCGGCACATCGGTGTGCGGGAGAAGTCCGGANGNNGTGTAGACCCCTATCGAAGAGTCCGCCCANAGGCCCCTCTGTCCCTCCTTGCCCTCNGAGATGANGGGTGAGCCCAGGTCCCTGACGCTGTTTGGGTCCGGAGAAATCTCAATCCTCGTNAACTCCGGGTCTAGTTCCCCCTGTGCCCTTTCGCCGGACTGNGGGTNGTTCTCNGGGATTCCTANTGTTGAGGATAACAGAACTATGAGGATGAGAGTCGAGACCTGTTTCTNCATTGNTTAANCCCCCTTTTCTCCTGCTTTCATACTATGGGTCAATCGTTAGTNGGGTTTCATNTTGNGTTAGAACAATTCGAATGGTGTCTGGTCCACGAACGACTCCCTGGTCCAGTAACCGACCTCGTGGGTCCATGTGTANAGGTCCCTCTGNCCCCCATTGTCNACGTACTCCAGGGTGATTTCGATTAGGTAGTCTTCCCACACCGACTNNCCCAGGACTACTAGCTCCAGGTCGTCTGATGGAGTGTTGGATATCGAGCTGTGNGCAGGTAGTNTGGCCATGTAGAAGTCATGCCTGTCTATCTCGGAGCCGTCNTCCTCAAGGAATCTGATTGTCAGGCTCACGTCCTCGATTGCACGGCTGCCCTTGTTATCCAGTTCGGCGAGGACTACGTGACCCCCTCCTGCTTGCATGTAGACGACCTCGACGTCCACGTTCTCGTACGGTATGATCCACACTACTGCCAGTAAGGAGGTCATTCCGATNAGGAAAGCCATGATCGATGCGAAGACCACCCGTCTGGGCGTCACCCTCTCGGCCACGTCCTCGATCTTGTCCAGTATCTCATGGGCGATTTCGGAATCGGCATCCGAGGCCTGTCCGATTACAGCCCTGGGCGATCTCACTACGACATACCCCCTAGGGTTGCTACAACCGTTAGGATCCCCGAGGACATCGGTTCGGGGGCCATCCAGTGGCTGGTGGAGCCGGAGAATCCGGGTATCTTGTTCAGGAGGGATAGGTCGGAGGCGAAGCCGTTCACTCCGAAGGTAGTCCCCGATGGGATCCCCCCGGTGATCTGAGCGTCTAGGACCACTCCCCTGAGGTCCACTTCGATTCCATTGACCTCAGCGCTTGCTCTCGCAGAGATGATGATCCTCCCCCCCTGTACGTCTGAGACCTCGATTAGCTGGTATCCAGGGATCATGACCGTGACTCGCCCGAACTCGTGGATCTGGATGTTGGCGCTCTTCAGGTTCTCCCCCATTGCCTCGATTTGGTCCAATTCCACTGGGGGCAGGGTTGGCATGTCGTTCGCTCTGAAGTACAGCCTGTCAACTCCGTCGCCGCTGGACCTGATGTTCAGTCCGTATGATGCTGTTGGCTTTATCGAGAGCCTGTCTGCGAGGCCCTCTGCGAGTAGGACGATGTCGCCCTTGCTGTTTATCGCCCTACCTTGTGCCTCGATGTAGAGGGACATTCCCTCGCTGGACGCAGAGAAGTCCAGGATGGGCATGCCCTGGAAGGCCAGGTTCCTCGTGATGTCGAAGTTCAGGTCTGGTTCGGTTGTCAGGTTCATTGAGCCGGGGACTTGGGTCAGGAACAGGGTTGCTGGCCACCAAGAGCCCTCGAGCCATTGCATCTGCTGTATCATTATCGAACCGACCCCCAGGTCCCCCTTGCGGTACTCCTCGGGGACCGTGACATCCATCGACACGGCGCTTCCTAGGCTGGCTTGTATCTCCACTGACTCCGGGATGTCTTGCACCATCATCTCTGTCCTACTCCCTGACTGCCTGTTTAGGAGGAGTGCGTGGAACCAGTCCAGTCTGTTCGACATTTGGTAAAGTGTTGACGTCGAGGTCTCAGTGATCCCGCCCACGGTCTCTGTCCTGAAGTCAGATTCCACCAGCAAGGAGGTTGGGGTGCCGACCTCTAGGCCCTCTATCGTGAGGAAGACGTCCTGTCCATTGACCCCCTTCGAGGATATGACGAACTCGGAGTTGAATGGCTCCCATCCGTCCAGTCCCATTTTCACTGACCACAACTCTCCGCTGGTTATGATCTCCCGGGATACCGAGATGTCAGCCGAGGGGGGGAGGTTNGGGACCCATGTCTTCAGGTGGAATCCATCCGTTATCCCTGATGTTGCTGAATTGAGCACTATGCCGTGAACCCACTCTGGTTCTTCGATGGAGCCCGAGCCCATCTGGGACTCCACAACGAGGTCGAAGTTGGAGTCCGCCTCCAGGCCTAGNGAGAAGGAGAAGTTCCCGTCCCCAGAGCTCGATCCCGTTGAGATGTCTGTAGTTATTCCAGAGAGTACGCCGTTAACTGACCTACCGAGGTCCGAGAACCCGCCTATGAAGAAGGCGACTCCCGTCATCCCCTGCGAGGAGTTGAGCTCGGGTACGTCCAATGCGGGTCCTGTATCCGATCCGCTTGGTATCTGCAGCGACAAACTGGAGGGGAGTGGGTCTATCTCTGCTAGGACGCTCAATGGAAGTTGTTCGCTGGACGGGGCGTTGGCTACATTGATCTTCATCGATTTCCTTCCCTCTATCGTTGCGAATGCGGTTCCTATTCCGTCTGGCCCCGGAGCCCCCTCCTCCACCGGTGGTATCCAACCGACCTCGCTAATACCGGTCAAAGTCCCAGAAAGGGAGGAGGTGTTGCTCTGGGGGTCGTGATGGAACAGGAAGTGGTCCCCGACCATGGATAGCGGTTCGGGGGAGTCGCTAAGTTGTGCCTCGATCAGGTCGATGGTTGAGTCCGAGGACCAGGAGAGGACGCTCCCTGAGGTGGTCGAGAAAGAGTCGGGGAACCCTGTCACCCTCACTGCCTGTCTCAGGGAGCCGTCGTAACCCGTGTAGAGTATCGAGCCTATTTCCGAGGAGGCGGAGTAATCGACCCCGCCCGGGGACGCAGAGATGGTGATGTTGTCAGGGACGTCTGAGAGCCAGGCGGACTGGTAGTCGGAGCCATTCAGCGAGGATGCTCTGTGGCTGAGGTAGGATAATCTGAGGCTCTCGTCGGATACTGTCTTCAGAGTGAGCTCCTGGGTGTCTGTGGAGTTCGAGTCAACCAGAGATAATGCCTGGAGTCCTGAGAAGTTNACGCTGGCNGCGATNGGGACAAGCGGGTCCACGAGGCCCTCGTCGGTCTGCATCATCCCNAGGTCCCGGTCTCGNGAGAGTATCACGTGGTTCCCAGTCGAAGTTACGTGGTCCGAGGACCCTATCTGCATGGAGAAATCGCCTAGTGGGAATGGGTTTCGTGAAGCGAGCCAAGTGTCGGTCATCAGCAGGTGCATCTCCCTTCCTGAGACTCCGGCTGCGTCTACGCTCCCGCCAATGAGTTCCACGACCGTGGATGGTACTTCGTTCAGGATGCTGCCCACGTCTAGGAAGACGTCGACAAGGTTCAGAATCACTGAGTCGACTATCTTGGAGATGAAATCTAGGTTGTTTCCAGAGTCTAGGGTGTCGTTGGACTCGGCTGAACCCCCTATTCCGAAGGACCCGTAGACCGCGATAGCGGATGGTATGGAGTCGGCGAAAATGTGGATTCTCCTGTGATCTTCGCTGTTACCCCCCCTGGAGAACCANGACGTGTAGTCGATCTCCTGGAGCGGTTGTNCGGACCTGACGACGATCAGGCTATCCGGCGGGTCGGCGGGATTGATCGGGAGAGTGGGGTCATCGACGTTCTGGCTGCTATCCCTNGTGAAGTTCTTGATTCCTATGATCAGCCCCAGCTCGTTGGGGATGTCTCCCGGGAGTTCGGGCTGGTCGGTCGANCCTAGCATCCGGAAGGCTCGCTCAATCTCATCCTGTTCGAGGGAGCCTGCTGGCATGCCCCTCAACCAGCCCATGGAGTCGGTGGTGTTCCCGTAGGCTCCGTCCGACTCGGACTCCGGGAGGTCGGACCTGTCTTCGTGGAAGTGGATGTGGAGGTCGGACCTGCGGTCCGCCCAGTACTCCAGTGTTGTGAGGCTCTTCTCGCCCTGAAGTCCTCCTGAGACCGGTAGGACGCTGTCCGTCCTCACCACCAGCTCCGCATCCCGTGGGAGGCGCTTGGACTCCGCATGGGGGTGGAATCTGGCCTCTATGTACGCGAGTTCCCACATCCTCCTGTCTGAGTCGTCGTCAGGGGGTGAGAAGTGGATGTATCCGAAGCCTGCCGAGAAGCCGCAGCTGATATCCAGCGAGCTCANNGTGTAGAGTTCGGATGTGTTGTAGCTCTGAGAGCATTCGTCCTGCCCTCCGTTGTCGAACTTCAGCGAGTAGGGCGAGGAGATCGAGGAGAAGGTGATGCCGCNCTCGTCAGGGGGNGTTGGGTTGAAGGGATTGAGNAGGGTTTCGAACAAGGTGTCGAACAGTTCCTGGGCCCCTCCCGCCACGTCGAAGTACAGTCTCTCTATTCCGACNGTGAATGTGAAGTCGTTCGGAGGTGTCGTGAATCTGGAGTCTATGACCCAGACGTAGCTCTCACCGCCTCCCAGATTCAGGAGAGAGCCCGAATCTGAGTATGAGAATGCCTTGATCAGAGACACATGGAGCGACTTCATGTTCTCCCAGTCGGGGTCAGAGGCGCTGTTCCCGATTTCCTTCACTGTGAACTCGATACCAGGCTCTATCCAGAGCTTGCCGCCCTCTATCCCGAATCCGCCGAGGAACTCCAGATTGATCTGGAGGCCCACCTGGACGTCATCGTCGCCGTCGCCGTCAACGTCCACTGCATGGAGCAGGGCGTCGGTGTTGGTGTTGAGCAGCGAGAAGAGGGATGCGCTGAAGGAAACTATCTCGTANCTCTCGGTTATCTGTCCGTNAACATCGACGTACTGNGTCCAAATAACGTAGTCNGTGATGTTGAACAGGGTCTGCCAGATGTTGTCAACCATCCCNGGGTTGTTCCCGCCTGTCAGAAGCAGGTCGTACGGCTCCGGGTGTTGGGGGNTCGGCGGGGAGGNGGAGACCATGGAAAGNCCGTCAATNGACGGACCGACCTCTGAGATAGGGCTGGATGGGTCTGAGGACAACACGGAGTCCCTGACCGCGTCAATTCTGGAGTCGGCTATGGGGGCGACTGAGTTCGAGCCGAGGAATGACTCCCTCTCCTCGAGCATGTCGCTTAGCTCATCGAGGACGCCGAAATCGCTTGATTCGAATCGGGGTTCTCCACTGGCGTAGGTGAAGGGCAGGAGTAGCGGGGAGGCGAAAATCAGCACCAGGATCATGGTCAGCCTGGACGAGTTTCGATTTCCCTCCGCGGAGGCCCTTTCTCGGTCCATTCTAGTCCGCACCTCTTAGAGGTGCGCTATAGGGTGTTGCCCTGCTCGCGCTTCCGGATATCACGGTTTTGCGACGTTATCCGAGAGTGACGGGCTGTTCAGAGCCACAATGCGGACAGTTGGTGTAAGCAGCGTCTACTCCCTCGGGAAGCGTGATCTCGAACTTCTTCGAGCATTCGGTGCACTGCTTCCTCACGGTCCTATCATTGGTGTCCGATGTTTGTGGTTGTGGCGGGGGCTCCAGGTCTCCGAGGAGTGAGTCCTCCAGGGCGTCCGTGGGACTGGGGGCTTCAGCAGACTGGCTGCCGGCTCCTAGGATGTCGAGCATCTCGTCATCCAGGTTGGGGCTGACTGCCGGCTCTGGAGGTTGGAAGGATTGGGGTTGAGTCCTCCCCCACATCTGAGCCTGCATCTGGGGAGACGGGGGGGGCGCAGGGGGTTCTTCCTCCTCGACCTCCGATAGTTCGGACATCCTTCTGTTCACCGCGTTGTTGTACAAGAAAATCGATGCTACTGCGAGTACGATCAGTGCAATCACGGCGAGAGCCGCGATGATT
>NZTJ01000006.1 GCA_002697065.1 Methanobacteriota archaeon | reverse complement strand
TGTGTATGCTGCAATGTTGTTGCATTCTGCAGGAAAGGACATCGATGACAAGGCCGTCGGCTCAGTGCTGAAGGCTGCAGGAGTCGAGGCTGATGGGGCCAGAGTGAAGGCCCTAGTAGCCTCTCTAGGCTCTGTAGACATCGATGAGGCCATGGCGACCGCAGTCGCTGCCCCAGTGGCATCGGCTGCTCCTGCTGCTTCTTCCGGTGGAGCTGCCGCTGAGGCTGCTCCCGCTGAGGAAGAGGCTGCTGAGGAGCCCGAGGAAGANGCGGGCGGTTTCGAAGGTCTTGGCTCCCTATTCGGCTGAAGCAACGATTGGAACGAAATAACGCGAAGCCGCTATGGGCGAGGGCCTCGAGGGTGTCCCAATGTCAATGGAGCGGATGCTGGAGATTCCCGTCAGCATAGTGCCAACGGAAGCCATCAGAGCCATGCGAATAGTTGGTGAGAATCGCGGATGGGAGATGAATCGGTTCCAAGACTCGACTTTTGTTCATCGTTGGGCGATTATTGTNCCAATAGCGAAGAGAGCNAGGGTTCTAGGACTGAGAGTNGTCGATGGGGAGGCCAAGGGACTGGAGATNAGANCGTGGAGTTACGTTCCTGGATCATCTGGGAGGNTTTCTTTCGTATCCTTCAGAATTCCTGAGGNATTTGATGAGGGGTGGAAAGAANTTCTAAAAGAATGGACNNAGTTACTTCCNAGGTGCCCATGGAGATGGACNTTCATGGAGAGATCGATAATTGGGTATCTCCTCCCAGAATTCAGAAAGTCGAGGAAGTTGTTTTCCAAAGAGGGCTTGGATATAGGAGACTGGAGTAGCGTCCGAGACTGATGATTGACGCTACATTGAATCATATTGAGAGAGAAATTGATAGGGAGTCTGGAGAGCGAGTAGTGAAGAGACATGGACTTCCAAGATCTGGTAGANACTCCTCAGAAGGTTAAGACCCTGGCNGGGACTGTGGTTTTCCTAGTTGCTTTTCCCATATACTTCNAGGCTCTGCCATCCCTGATAGACGATGATCTTGGAGGCGGCGGATCTTCNGGACTCTCCGGTTCTCTNCAGGTTAGTTTCGAGGAAGTTTCCACGACGTTGGCAGAATCTGTCACGCTTGGNGATGGACAGAGCCACGACTCNTTCTTCGACTTGATGGTCGAAACAGAGNTGAGAATAGGGTATGTACAATTGCAGGTTTCATGCTTCGATAACGACGAAGCGGGGCCGGGATTCACAGACACTGTAGATGGAGAAAGTGATCTAAGTGACATTGAGGAAGTAGATGATCAGACTGCAGATGGTNCCTGTTCTGGNGGNGGAAATGGAGGATTCACAATGAGATGGGACATCATCGAGGGNTATACTGGCGAGAGTTACACCGAGCAGAATATGACCGAAAAAGAGATCAGAGATTTTTGGGACGATGGAGGTAGGGGCAGAGGTGTCTGGATAGCCACAATCACTGCTGATATCGAAGCAGTTCCTGTCCCTGTGGCAGGCGAGGTGATCGACGATGACGAGGACTTCGAAATCACTTGGACTGCTGTGAGNTTCGAATTGATAATTGAGTTATCCGAAGTAACGACCCAAGACTAGGTCTTTGCTTGAATGGAGACCACGTCCCCATCAGAAAGTTCGTGATCGGCACCTATCACCCTTCCAGTTCTGGCATCTATGGCCCTGACGAATCCGTCACCNAGATCTGANTGAACATGGTACGCGAGTCCCTTTGAAGTAGTTCCAGTGGGAACTAGAATAGCGTCTGGAAGAGATTTTCCATCTCCGTCCACCCAATGGGTCTCATCCTGAACNGGGTAGCANACGACCCTAGAAAGCTGCCTGAAGACCACGTCAGACACAAGGCCGACTAGACCACCACCGCTCCACGAAGAGATAGATTGGGAAATTGACCCTAGTGCTTCCCTCTGCTCTTCTGANAGGTTCTCCTCTCCCATCTCAGTTAGGCTGAAATCAGAGTCTCCTGGTTGGTAACTTATCATTCCGGAAGAAGAGGCNCTTCGAAGNGCGAGTTCAGCCTCGGCACTGGTGAGNATNANTCTCCCTCCNGATGACTCGGCCTCTGATTCCAACTCTGTNCACTGGTGNACCTGATTNTCTGCCTTATTTGCTGCAATCGATATCGGGAACATGCTCCTCCTAATCGCTGATGCNATTGACCTCAGTTCANCNTCGCCCCATGATGAGATGTCATGCGAATTGGGGTGTTCTCTTTGGNCAGATGAAATTCCTAATGAAATATGGATNTCCTTAGCCCCAATTCCGGTTAATCTGTCCATTAGGTGGTCTTGAATGGCNCGNTTTCCTTCNGCTTGAGCCCTTCTGGAAACCCTATCCCATCCGTTTCCGATTATNCCNAATATCCACGANTCCAACTCTGAGAGGAGGAAGCGATGCTCTTCAATNGGCTNCGAACCACCCGAACCTACNGGATTTCCTTCTAAGTCAGTNGATCCNGAGACATCGACNACCTGGATNAGGGCATCGCACCTGGAGAGNTCTGAGAGGAATTGATTNCCNCTNCCCCTTCCCTCATGGGCACCTGGAACCAAACCTGCTACATCTACTAGNGTCACNGGAACCAGTCTCTTGAATCCGGAACATTTNCCGGTGTTNGGAGAGCAGATGCTGCCGCTCCTATCGTCATCGGGCCCCGATGGATCCAACCTGCCTGACAATTCCCTCCTTTCACGCAGATCTGAACAAGCACAGGGGTCTGGAAGCGGTATCCAAGTGACTCCAACATTTGGTTCGATTGTCGTAAACGGATAGTTTGCAATATCTACAGGCATCTCTGTCAATGCCGAGAAGGCAGTCGATTTCCCGACATTGGGCTTCCCGACCAAGCCGATTCTCATGATACCCCGATGGAGGCAGTGGCTATTGACCCATGGACTATGTGGTCAAATCAAATCTCAGTAGCGCTGCCTGGGATTTCAGTACTGGATTCTGGGACCACTACTGTGTCCAGTTTCCCCTCCCTCTGAGCTAGAATCTTCCTGATGGTGGTCTCCTTAGTTAACATGTAGGGGCTGGAAATTGTCGTAGAAGAGAGGTTCTGCTCCTCACTAACTAAGGTCCCTCTGAAAGATCCGCTTATCATGTTCAATGAGTGATAAACTGAACCAATTACCGTCCCGTAGAAAAGAACGGATCCAAGTACACGGACCCTATTCGCAGTCGAGTTGTCCTCTTCGACTGCTGCTTCGAGGAGTGCCATGTCGGAGAAGTCGGCCATCATTGTGAAGACGAGTCCAGAGAACGCGCCTCCAGCCATCAACCAGAATGCCCATCTAGAGCGATTAATGGAAAGCATGTTCCTCCCTGAAACCTCGGGGAAGATGGACAGAGCTGAGCCCAGTGAAGCAGGGATGAAGACCACCCAAAGTCCGAGAAGAACTAGAGAAGTATGGATCCCAGTTAGTTCATTGGTTCCTGTAATGTAATCAGTATGGACAAATAGCCCTCCAACAGCAATGGGGACGGCCATGAATGCAGCTAGATTGATTTCTGGCATTCCAGGAGAGTCGGGGTTCTCCATAAACACGTCATCGCCTCTCATTGTTGCTAGTACGTTTGCGGAAAGAGCAATGATTGGGATTAGCGAAAGTGCCAACAGGAAAGATCCTGCTACGATGTCGTTTCTTGATGGTTCGAAGGTTGCAGCATCTATTCCGAGGAAGTCGGATGCAATCTCCCCCTCAACAAGACCGGCTGGATTGATTGAGATGATAGCACCGGCCATAGTAACAGCTGCCAGAGATCTAGACCAAAGTGGGTTTCCACTGCCCCTTGAAGAGCCATAGAGAATTGCCCCTGAAACCATCAGGAAGAATGTGGTCCCACTGAATCTGGTAGCCAGCCACTGGCCTGAACCCGAGTCAAGAGATCCCGTGATTGCTAGGGAGAGAATGGAGATTGGTGCTGAGATCATTCCAATTATCATCATCCAAGCAGGCAAGGGCATCTTCCTAGTCCGGGAAGCGGCCGTCAGGAGCATGTTTACAATGACCGCGAGAAGTACTAGATTGGTTAGAATGGTGGCTAATGGCATTACAGGGATGCCTACAATCTCGGACTTGTTTGCTCCTATGAACATCACAATCACTGCTAGCGTCCAAATGAACGACATTAGAGTTGCATTCTTCTCCGTGGCTAGAGAGGTTGCACCCAACTCTGGGACTATGTGCATAGCGGAGCCGATTAGGAGCATTCCCATTGATCCATAGACTGCAATAAGAATCCCCGATGTTATCAAGGATGACGAAACAGGATTCAGCCCCCATGATGTTAGGCTGTGAAGTGCCTGAGGGTCGTGTGAAAGCCATAGTCCGCAGAACGTTACAAGGGACGCGGGGATAATCCAGAGAGTTCCTTGTAGTATCCAAGTTGTGGCTGCTGAACCCCTCTTACCATCCACGAAGTCAATAGGAGGACCTAGTGCCTTCTCTAGCATGAACATGCTCATACTCTTCGAGACATCTGTGAAAACCCATATCCCCCTATTTACCAGGATGAAGACTACCAGGGTAATCAACCAGAAAGTTACCATTGAAGTGATTAGTCCCACATTATCACCTCACTCACTGGTTGCCTCGGTTAGCATGGTCCCCAATATTGCAAAGATACCAAGCATTGCTCCTAGAATGAAGAACCATATCCCTGAGTCAAAAACGCCATCGAAGACAGGAAGGACGCTGGAAATTACTGGGAGATCACTGGAAGGGAAGAGAATCCCATACAGCACCAGGAACACAATTGTGGAGACGAATCCCATAACTAGCATTACCCAAGATGACGATGGTTCTCCCTCCCCTTGCAGGAACTCTCCAATCAAAGTTGACCTCTCATCGGACAATCAATCACCCCGGAATCTCACAATTCCGATTCAACCACCGGAGATTTGCCCTTAAGCATTGGGCGTATACAGTTTGTCAATTGCGTTAAGGTGCACGAACAATGTCTGTCGGGTTTCCTCTTCGAAATGTCCCAAAACCAAGGGGAATTGGGAAGTGGTTGTCATTGTCAATCTCCGCTCTCCAGTGTGACTGACACATGCATTTGAGGTGATCAAACTCCGATGTATCTCCGGATACTGAGTATCTCTCTATTGCAGCCACAACCTCGCTGTCACATTCACCACAGTTGTGAGCTCCACGAATCTTCCCGCCTGCGGTAGGGTGCACGATAATCCTGCAACNATTGTCTCCGAGTTGCTCATGTGACCTAGTGATCATNTCAACCAATGACCATAGCCACGGAGGCCTATACTCCTTGTTCCTGAACAGCCTATCTACAATTGTGTTCTTCTGAATGTTCATCGGGTTGACTGATACTTCATCAGAATATGGTGCAACCTTGGTTAGCCATGAGGTAGTGTGCACTAGTGCGTCTCCCTCTGACATGAAGGGGGGCTTGAACAGAAGGTATGTCTTCACCCTCAAGTCGTTATCTCGAAGCATTTCTACTGCTGAATGCCATTGTTTAGTGGTGAAACCCTTGTTGACATGGAAGCGAAGGACTCTGTCATCATACGCTTCTAACCCTATTGCCACCGTACATCCGGGATGCCTCTCTGCGACCCAAGATATCTTCTCCGGCGTGCACATCTGTGCCTGGGCTTCGACCACCAGGTGTAGGCCCATCTGAGCTGTTTCTCGGAGAACGAGATCTTGCCACTCTGGGGGGTTTTCTCGGTCCTCGAAAAACGTCCCCGAGGTGTAGACCTTCACCATTCCGCACCCCTCGAATTGATTCGTCGATTCCTTGGCAAATTCCCATTGGGAAAACATCTCTTCGGCGGTAACGTCGTCTCTGACGTCATTGAAGTAACCACAGAAAGTACAACCAGACTTCCACCACCAAGCACATCCCTTTGATCTTAGAATCACGGTCACTGCGGTACAGGGCGTACCATCCGGTAGATTCTCAGGTGTCTTGTAGACCGTTACTGGCTTACTTGCGTCCCAAGACTCTCGTAACGAGACCGATTCTGGAGTATTCTCTGGTGCCTTGATTAGATGATGAATCTTTACCGCCTTGGAGCCGTCTCCGAGCATCCCGCAGGCACTGGCCATGATTCTCCCGTTCCATGTGTTACTCTTGATATTGACGCGATGTGGAGATAGGTTACACTAGATGTGGCAGAATACACTAAACGTCTTCTCGTAGTGGATGTAAGCGGTAATTCCATGGCATTTTCTCTAGGTGGAAAAATTGACGGGATGAGTGAAGATGAAAATAGGGCCCTCACGAGTTGGTACTGGTACGACTGGGCGAACCAAGCGTTCGCGCTGACCGTTGGGACTGTTCTTGGCGGTCAGCTAATTACAAGATATTTCAATCTAGCAACTGGAGGGTCATCAGAGATTGCTGGATTCAATGTGACTGGGACTTCTTTCTATGCCGCAGTACTTGGTTTATCGATGGTTTTTGTGGCCATTTCCAGCCCTATTCTCGGAGCAATTGCTGATAGAATCAGAATAAAGAAGAAGATAGTTTGGATTTACACGTTAGTAGGGGTTGTGTTCACCGCATTCATGGGGGTTGCTCCTCATCTGGATGAGGATTCTGCATATCGACTTCTGGCATTCTGCTTCCTAATGGGGCAGATAGGGATGGCTGGAGGGAACACGATATACTACGCATTCATGCCTTATCTGGCCGAAGAAAATCAAATGGAAAAGGTATCTAGTTGGGGATTTGCTTACGGTTTCGCCGGTGGAACTGCAATCCTAATCCTACACCTGATTGTGCTGGCAACTGGGGCATTCGGAATGACCGAGGCGTATGGGCCATGGACTCTCACCTTCGCATTTGTTACCACTTCTCTATGGTGGCTTGGCTTCGGACTCCCCTTCTTCAGAAACACCCCTGAGCCAGAAATCGCGAATGAGCGATCCTACGGCTCGATTATGGAAGCTGTTAGCGACGGTTTCAGAGAGGTAAGGAATACTTTCAGAGAAGTTAAGAAATACAGGATTCTTGTGATATATCTGCTATCTTACCTTCTTTTCTATGATGTTCTTCATACGGTCGGAGGAGTTGCGAGTTCTTTCGCAGAAAATGACCTTAGGCTGCCAGTAATGATGAATTTCGCGCTTATTCTTCTGGCCAATATCATTGCTATCCCGATGTCAGTAGTGGGTGGAATGTTGGCCGCGAGATATGGAGCGAAATCGGTTCTTGGGGGTTCTATCGGGGTTTACATGGTTGTTCTAATCATAGCTACTGGGTTCGCGCCACTTGATTTGGAGGATGATCATGATAGGTTTGACTTCCGATACGATTACGATGAGGAATCAGGAGAGTATGTTCTTTCCACCCTTCATGACCGCGGGGTCAAGGGTTGGGTTAGCAAATCTGGTCCCGGGGATGAGGAATTCAGGAATGCCTTCCTAGATTACATGATTGAAGGAGACTTGGATGGTGACGTTTGGACTGATTCTGACATGGAGAGAACGAGGATATCGGTCGATGAAGCTACTCTACTCGCCTCTGAAATGGATGGAATGAAGGATCACAGGTGGTCATTCTCGTTCAAGGGTGGTGACTTGGATGGCGAGTCTTCGGTAGGGTATAGCCACATCACAGTTATCGAAGGAGGGCCTATTGATTGGTGGCCTAATTTCCTGAGGGACAACGTCTGGAGTCCTCTGAACATCGGCGTTACCCTGCAATGGCTCATTCTCGGTACCTTGGTTGGGTTCGTACAGGGTTCTGCTGGAGCACAGGCAAGGAGCCTATTCGCATATCTCGTTCCAAAGTCCAGAACCACCGAGTTCTTCGGTTTCTTTGGTTTCATGGGGAAGGCAGCTGCAGTGATAGGACCGTTCATTTTCGCCTTTTTCTCTGCGGCTTACGATACCAGGTTTGGGATTTTGGTTCTGCTAATGATACTCGTATTGGGATTGTTACTTTTCCCACTCATAGACGTGGAGGAAGGAAAGAGGGTTGCTAGGCAGGCAGATATTGATGCCGGAGTATACTCCGAGGAGTAGTAGGATGAAGAGTTTCGAACTAGTTCAGAACGTGCTCTCAGTGCTAGTGATGGCGCTATTTGGAATCATCATAGGTTTAGCTATGGTGCCCTCATATCTCCTATTCGTTGAGTTGACATCCATGTCAGAAGGGAGGGGTGATCTGATAGAGGCAATTGGGTTATGTGTCAGTTTGGGTCTGGGGTACATAGTTTGGGGAATTGTCCTCCTAGTGATTTGCGGNCTCATGGGGGGGCTGTTCAGAATCAGAAAGGATGAGGGGAGATATTCCCTGAGGTCTTTCATCACAATTCAATGGGCATTCTCATTGGTATCNCACAGGGTNGCTCAGATCTTTCTTGGACTCGTTGTTCCCTCGTTCCTCGCAAATTGGTATTACAGGATGATGGGNGCGAAGATTGGAAGAGGAGTCCAACTAAATTCAATGATGATCAATGATGCATCNATGATNACNATCGGGGATAACGTAGTCGTAGGTGGGAGTGCGACAATCAACGGTCACCTGGTAGANAGTGGNGAGATAGTCCTAGCACCNGTGAGGATAGGAGATGGTGCCCTGATAGGTGGAGGTAGCATCGTGCAGCCTGGATGCACGATTGGNGANGGAGCNGTTGTGGCTTCCAGAGCCGTAGTTCCGAAGTGGACGGATGTCCCTGCAGGNGAAGTATGGGGAGGAATTCCNGCNANATTCATCAAGAAGACGGGTGAGTGAGCCCTACTCGTTCTCTGNGTCNGGGCCTTCNGGCTCGGTGGACTCTTCCTCNGNGGCCATATCCTTGATCTCCTCTATCACTGCCTGCTTCTGCTCTTGGAANGACNCCTGCTTGGACTGTATCTCCTTGGCTGTAGAAATNGCTCGATCTATCATGTCGTGTCGGGTCTGAATCGCATCACTGAGGTCTTCGAAAAGTTGCATGTGCTGGACGTACCAGTCATCCCTTGCTGCCAGCTCCGATTGGGCTGCTTGGTTGGACTCGTCGATCTCCTCTGCGACTGTGAGCACCTGACCAAGCCTTGCCTTCTCCCTCTCCAGCATCTCCTCTGTCTTCTCGAGCTTGCTCTCCAAGAAGGGGATCTTCGTGTTGGCCTTGGCGAGTTCGACTTCCATCTCGTCCTTCTGGCTGCGGAGGTTAGTGAGAAGGTTGTTGATCCCCTCCTTCTCGGTCTCCTTGTCGATTAGTTCTCGGTTCAAGGTCTCGACTTGGGCCTTCATCTCGCTGATGTCTGCCTCTTGGGCCTGGTAAGCTACGAGAAGCTTGTCCAATGCCTCTTTGTCCTTCGATGCCTGCTGTTCTAGGTCGCGTATTGTCTGTTGGGGGTCGCCTCCTGTAGAGTCGTCTTGGCCCATCATCCTCCATAGTCCGAAGGTGACCCCGATATAACCTCGGCGGCAAAGGGATTGGTCAGTCTGGGCTAATCAGGGGTTTTCCGAAATTGCTGCTATTGTCGCTGACAGAGCGACTGTCAGNCTCTTGGATGAGGGGATNTGCAGTTTCTCATCNGGCCCATGNGCGTTGTTGCCGGGTCCTGATGTNCCNGTGCACAGGAACATGGCCTCGGGGTATTTNCCCTGCATCATGGNCATGAANGGAATAGTNCCTCCCGTCCATGTTGCCAGAGGAGGTAGGCCGGTCANCTCCATCGACGCCTCCTGTATGGCCTCGGATATCGGGCCATCGAGCGGTGGTGCGTGGAATCCGTCGGCACATGAGTCAGGAGTGAATGTGACCTCGGCCCCATACGGCGGGTCCTCCTCCAGAATGGCCTTTGCTCGAGCTATGGCAGACTCCGAATCGACCCCCGGAGGGATTCTGAAGCTCAGTTTCAGATCTGTGTTTGTTCGTAGAACGTTTCCCGCGTCCTGGACGGATGGGATTCCGTCGGCTCCAATAATGGACAGGGTAGGCTCCCAGTTCATTGCGACGATCATGTCCTCAGTAGTTTCTGAGGCCTGCCTGAGCGTGTCCACGGTTGGGAATTGCTCCCAAATGCTGTCACCTACTATTTCTCTTAGAGCCATTGCCTTCTCCCTGATTTGTNCGGGTATGTCCACGTGCATCTCGGGAATCAGGACCTTGCCAGATGAGGAGTCCTCGACTCTATCTAAGAGAATCCTCTGAATCCTGAAAGAAGAGGGGATAGAGCCCCCCGAGTTCCCCGAGTGTATTCCCTCGTGAGATACCTTCACTGATAGAGTCCCGGAGACGAGTCCTCGGAGGGCCTCGGTCATCCATACGTGGTCATAATCGGGCCCTCCACTATCCAAAACAACCACCATGTCTGGATTACCCAGTTGCTCCGTAAGAGCTTCTAGGTACGGAGGGAGGTCGAATGAACCAGATTCCTCGCATGTCTCTATGATCATGGTACAACGTGGATGGGGGACTTCTGCCTCTTGCAGGAGCCTGACAGATGTGGCGCAAAGATAGCCCCCATACCCATCGTCCACTGAGCCACGACCATAGAGCCATGGATCTCTCCTAACTGCCTTGAGTGGGTGTAGTCCCTCTGACCACAATTCTGGCTTAGACGGCTGCTTGTCAAGGTGGGAGTAGAAGATTACCTCACCCGGACCGGTGCCCTCTATTGTTACTATTAGGACAGGAGAAAGTTCGCCTATCCTATGTTTCTCGTATGACATTCCCGCTATTCCCTGGGCGTCCAACCACTCGCAAAACAGATCGATTGTGGCATCCAGCTCGCCCATCTCCGCCCAGTCTGGCTCAAATAGCGGAGATAGCGCCTTTATTTCTATGAAATCGGACAGGCTTGGCAAAATAGAGCCCTCCCATATCTCTTCACTCCTATCCATCAGTTGTCCTAGGTCAAGCGTCATAGCCCCTACCCTGAGTGTTCACTCATGGACTCTTCGACTCGATTTCCTCGGGTGGCGAGCAGGTCTTGCACATCGAGATTCTATCGTCGTAGACCTCCTCTATCTCAGATAGGGGGAACTCGGAGGACAATGACATCCTGGAGGTCAGGGCCAGTGTGTTCTCCAAGTCCTGCTTAGCCTTATCGAGGGTCTCGCGAGGATATTCGACTAGCCTCCCAGAAACTCCGATTAGAATGGCTGGAGGGAGTACCTTTCGTCTGGGCAGTCCCTGTTCCTCCCTGTCAGACTCCGATTCTTCCAGGGCCAAGTGGTACAGCGCCATCTGGAGTCGGTGCTTGTGGAGCAGGGATTCCTCGGCCTGGCAAGAGGGACCGATTGAGTCGTCGCCGAGAACTTCCAGAAGTCCGCTTCTTACATCTCCGAGGAGAGAGCTTGCATCCGTGGTCTTCAGATCTATTGCTCGGATGGTGGGATCTTCGTTGTCACTCGTAGTGCACAGAACCAAGTCGATTATCCCACTTAGCTCCACTCTGGTGGAGTCGAAGGAGACTAGCACCTCTTCGCCGTCTGGGGTCCATTTCCCTCTTGTCACAGATTCGAATTCTGTGGGAATGGAAATGTGGAATGGCATCTCGGTCCTCAAACCCTCTACCTTCCTGCCATCAACCTCATGTCCTCTTACCATCGACCCCAACTTCCCTTCAGATACTCTGGAGGCCATGATTGAAGCGACCGCTGAGACCTTCTCGAGGTCTGCTCCTGGAGGGAGTAGCTCCCTGAAAGCGGTCTGTTGTATCTCTTCATCGTTTATTCTGTCCTCTATGGGAGCAGTCCATGACCTGGGAAGAGGTGTGCTGGGCCCGTTCTGCCCGGGTCCTGGGTTCCCGATTCCAATCTCGATGATCCTATGGAACACGTTCCCGAATGTTGCAGCGTCCACAGACAGGGGGAGATCCGCTTGGGCCCTAGAGTCGTGGTTGGTCTTTGTTGTGCTTGGTTCCAATCCCGCTCTAACCTCCATCCAGTGACACCTCGGACAATCGAAGTAGGATGGCAGCTTACTGGGATTCGCCCTAACTATCGTGGAGTAGCTAATGGAACCCGAGAGAGCAGGCTTGGGGCCTTTCGATGGNTTGCTACGAGATGCCTCNTCAACGATTTCGACCCTCTGGATCGGGGTGGTGAATNCATTTCCGCCGCTTCCGAGTCCGGAGAAGCACTCTGGNTCGTGGAGCATCATTATTCCAGACTTGTTCCTACATCCTAGGAATGCGTCTTCCAGTATAGAAGTAGGGCATATCGTTCTGCTTCCTCCGTCGAGTAACGTTGGTTCGGAGTTGATGTCTGTCGGACTCAACCANGGAGATTGTGACTCGTCCCTCCTCCATGAGCCCATCCTCAATGATTCCAGCCACATCTGTCCAAGTTGGGGTGCTTTCTTGTCATATGTCCATGGAAGTACGATCCCCTCTTCGTCCACCCACTCAGTTCCCTTGGGTGACCCGGCGATGATCAGCCTCTCCTCTGCCCTGGTGGCTGCGACGTACAGAAGCCTCCTTGCTTCNGCGTTCTTCCTGGCCCTATGGAGGAGTGTCGCNTGATTCCAGAGTGCGGAAATTGGGGCCTTTCCCGAAGGCCATGGCTTCGGATGGCCAGCAAACATCTCTGGTCCTACTATCAGTCTGCTGTTCTGCTCATTCCTCATATTGGTCTGTCTGGACGAAAATAGGTCTGCGAGGACTACTACCTTTGCCTCTAGTCCCTTAGAGCTGTGGATAGTCATCACCCTAACAGCATCGCTTTGTGGGATTGTGGTTGCCTCCAGAGATTGAGAGCTGCTTTCTCTGAGGTCCCTAAGTCGATCAGCGAGCACTATCGGATCACCCCCAACCTGCTCAGACAACTCCCTGAATAGTTCGACGAATTGCTCAGCGTCCTGGCGAGACACGTCATCCGGATAAGCCACTAGCAGGTCAGAGCGGTCTATTGTATCCTCGAGGAGCTCCGTCAGCATGGAGGATGAGAGCTCACACCACCGAGATACTAGTGCTCTCTGTCTCTCNTCGATGCAGTGGGATAGCATTGCTAAGAGGAGGTTCTCGCCCTTCTCTGCCGATGACAGNTACCTCTGAAGTTGGCCATCGCTCATCCCGATAAGAGGAGAGCGNGCCACCCAGGNGGCGTTGTGGCGTGAATGCGGCCTTGCTGCGAATTGTACCAGGCCCTCTAGAGCTGATGCTGTAGGACGATCCAGTAGGCTCCCTTCGCGGTCAACCTGCGATGGGACACCTACATCCTGCAGGTTCCTGACAATCACGTCTCTGAGGTTCACCCTGTTAGGGAGTAGGATTGTGATATCGCTGGGTTGGACTGGTTCCCCCGGTGCAACTTCTTTCCATTTTCCGGATGATGACTTTACCCTTACCGGACTTCCGTCAATCAGACTTCTGACCCTCAATGCGATGAGCATGGCCTGTCTCTCTAGCCTGTCCGGATTNCCTGGGCCGAAGGGATCCAAGTGCGTCTCCAGATCGGTTGGCGGGTCTGATGATCCATCTGAGTCAGGCGGGCATATCCATTCGATCGATCCTTTGACGTCGCGCTTCTCGGGGAACGAGTGTAGCGTCTGGGGTGATGCGTAGAAGTCGGCTTTTGAGAGGATTCTGTGCCTGTCAGAGAAAAGGTCTTCCCACCATTCGTTCATTATTTCCAACAGTCCTCCGGCTGAACGATAGTTCACCTTCAGAGATACCATNCCCTCTTGACGAGACCTTACCTCCTCTGAAGATAGGGCGGGAAGATCCCAGTCTGTTGCATCGAATGGGATCCAGGGTGCCAAGTCCCTACCGCCTCTCTCCATGTACTCAGTAGCCCGNGCTATGGAAGAAAGGTGGTCATTCCTAGGATCTCGGCTGTGTGTCTCCCTCCTCAGTGAAGGTTTCCTAGTNAGTTCAGGCACGCTGGAGAACTCGTGAACGTTCACCGCCCTCAGAGACTTCGCGAAGTCTAGGAATCCTGTGACCTCTGCCTGCCTGAAGGCATAGATGCTCTGCTTAACGTCACCAACATAGCAAACGGTTGGTTCCCATGGGGTATCTGCCCTCTGACCTTCTTCTTCTCTTATCTCTCTAGGACCCCAAAGACGAGATAGAAGCCTCCATTGCAAGGGCGAGTTGTCTTGTGCCTCATCAATGATGAATGCTCTGAACCTCCTTCTGATTTGACCTAGCAAGAGGTGCCGACTCTCGATATCGGCTCGCATGGCTGCCAGTCTCGATGCTGCCTCTCCGGCGAGATCGCGATTTTCCTCCAGATTGGATATTGCTTCTATTGCCCTGTTAATATGGTCGTCCCTCCATGGGCTTCTCTGATCAATGGAATCCAAGGCCTGTTGTACGTTGGGATGGTAGAAAGTCCTGCATACCTCGGGGCAGTTTGCCAGCAGTAGGTCGCCTGCTAGCCTCTGGATATCGTCGAAGTCGTGAGTCTCATCACGCTGCTTGAGTTTCTTCATCACTCCTTGGAATCCAAGATGCAGAAGATGGAGGTCCCTGAGATTCTGAATTTCCGCCTCTAGGCTGAAGTGATGGTTCATGTTGGGATTCTCGATTCTCTCAGGGATGTCCACGGCCAGGGTGGTTATCGGCTTCGACCACCCATCGGGGACCTGAGGAGGTTCTGATTCGCCCAGTAGGACTGCAATNCTCACGAAATGGAGGACCATGCTTCCCAATTCATCCGACCAGATACTGGATAGTTCAGCTGTTTTCTCCTTCAATTTGGTTCTGTAAAGTGCCTTCAGATTCGCATCTTTTATNTCTGCGAAGCTCCTAATCCCTGCCTCCCATTCATCTGATGGCAGCTTCATACCAGGGAAATGTCGCATTTCCTTTGACATCAGTGTGGATGGGCTAACTGTGCTCGTCAGTATGTGCCCCATCCAGCACAGCTTTCCCCAAGGATCAGTTGGAGGTCCGGTTCTATCTAGCTCTTCTAGGCANGCCATCCTGGTCCCGGCTGCCCAGCCGGATGAAGAGGGGGTCTGGATGCATTCCTTGATGGTCTCGAAGATTTCTCTGATGATTACGTGGACCCTCTCGGCTTGTTCGTCGATGTCCGTTTCTTCTATCGATGACATGATCATTCTGAGTAGCTTGTCCCTGTCCACGTTACCGCTTTGGTCCATTACTTTGCGCGATGACTCTTCCACGAACACAGATTTCCCGACAAGCGCTCGGAGAACCCTGGAAGCAGAAGTCCTGCCGGAGTAGTGCCTTGCCACCCTATCCCTCGCGGAGAGTACCTCAGAAGCTATATGCGCCGGAATCCCGGCATCGACCGCNTCTCCTATTCTGGAACTGTCGCTTGCTAGTCTCCATATCGTTCTGAGGGACNTCTCCACCAAGATTGCNCTCGCAGCGTCAGATACGTTCTCCCTACTGAGNGCNTCTCCCAGTCTCCCTCTGTACGGGGAAACCAACTGAGACAGGAACGAGTCTATCGTCCCGATAGGAGCATCCTCGAGGAGAGTGAGGAGTTGCTCGATGAATCCTTGGCTCTCGACTCTAGGATCGTAGCGGTGTTTGCCGTCGTCGCCGAGAGGGCCGGGCCTGATTCTCGAGATAGTTCTTCGAAGTCTGTCCTTCATCTCATCGGCTGCTCTGTTAGTGAACGTAAGTAGGACTACCTCGCTTGGCAGTAGGCCGTTCCAATCCTGCAGGTTGGTTTTCTCTGAGGCAGGTGCGGTNACCATTCCCCCTCCTATGCTTGGTGCCCTGGCTGGCTTCGGGAGGATTCGGGTGGCTCTCTGGTCATTGGCTAGGTAGTGCTCGATGACTCTGTCGACGATGGTGCTTGTCTTTCCGGTTCCAGCCCCAGCGTCGATTACGATGTGCGAGTCCAGATTCAGAGCCAGTCTCTGAGCAGTATTCAGTCGGATCAGAAAGACCCCTCCATCCTAACATCACAGATTTCTCTCACGGGACAATATGCACAGNCTTTGGGGGAAGGAGTGGGGTGTACCTTCCCGTTTCTGGCATTGCTAGCGACTCCCATGGCTACTGAGAGACGTTGTGCCAACCAAGCCCTGAAATGATCTGAGTCGGCTTTTTCATCCTCATCCGAAAATCTGTGTAATCCAGTAGTGATTGTTGTCTGTGTGCCGATGTTAATTCCNGGTGGAGAAGGGGAGAATAGTGAGGATACCTCCAGGAAGTGTTCTGATTTGTGCCCTATCACGGAAATCCCAGCTGCAAGGACCAGGTCTCCGGGGTGGGCTACCTCCCATGCCCTAGCATAAATGGCAAGTTGNAGTTCGTCTAGAAGTCCGGTGTAATGTCTATTCCTTTGGTAGGGGTCCTCGGAGGTCTTGAGGTCCCTGATNGCAATCACTCTTNTCGGTTTCCATCCCGAGCCCATGACTCTGAGCGGTGCTACTGTGTNGCTCCCTCCGTCGTCAATCCAAGTCTCCGAATCTAAGTCGAATGGGAGCAAGTCTACCCTATCTATCCACCCTCTGACCCTGATGGGAGTTGCCTCTACAATTCCGGATATCTCNGGGGTTGGATCAANTTGGACATAGTCTGAAGAGTGTTTTCCGATACTCCACTCGATAGACAGGGGNGCAGAGTCGCTTACATCGAACTCNGCTGTAACAATACTTCCAATCCTACCTCTCGGAGGGATNGGTTTTGGGTCTGCCAGCCAACTTCNCCATTCTTCCCTATCCATACCGGTCAGNGACCTAAGACGTTGGGTCGATACGGCATCGGTCCTCTCTAACCAAGGAGCCCTTGAGTCCAATGACTCGAGTGCAATGCGCATGATTTCTCTTTGATCCAATCCCGATCTCTGCACGCTGACATGGCCAAGTCCACCGTCGTGAGTGCGCTCGTCACTGGTCTCGAAGCCAAGGGTTTTGGCAATTATATCATGATGGACGTTGTGAAGAAGNTCCCCGTAAGTCCTATTGTCAATATCCTCTCCCTGCAACTCCTCTCTTTGTGCGCCAAGTTCTCTGGAGAGCCACCCCCTTCTTGGACATCNTGACCACTCCTGGAGCCTTGTCGGGGACCANACCGGAATCTCCTGGAGCGCCTCTCCCGAGTGTCCGTGTCTAGAGTCGCTGACGAGNGCACCAGTAGCCTTCGGTGAGAGGGGCCTCGGATCAATCGAGGGAGTGGTCTTTCCGTTCACTGAGGCTCCAACAACNGGCCATCTTCTATTGGTNCTGGGGGGANTGATTCCTTCTGGGGGCTTGCCGTGAAACCTGAGTTTCTCAATGGAAANTATGTGTGAATGGCTTTCCTCGGAGAGGTATCCATCGCTGGCGGCTATGGAGGGCTGCCTTCTCTCGCGGTCCCTCTGAACCGCTGCGTCCAGNGATATGGAGATGGCACTGGGATTGATTGGTGAGTGTTCAGGAGGCTTGCCCTGTCTGATCCGAAGACCGTCGGCCTGTCTTGAAGCCCTAGGGGAACGGGCAGTCTCTGTAATTTCGTGGTTTTTGGATTCGATTCCGGACGACTCAAAATCCATGGCCCATTCCCTAATTGGTGCGGCTGGTGGCGATGTTTCGTCCATNCTCGGGTCTAGGACGAAGACCTCTGNTGAGCAATTCAGTATATGCNGCAAATTGTGTCTTGCATCTCTGATTGGAGAGTCTGGNCTTAGGATTCCCAGAGAATGGCGCTCTTCCTCNCCGACGAATGGTACCTTTGGTACTCTCAATTCCCATGAAGAGCTAGACAGATTTGTCAACACCGCTAGATCGGCAGAGCATCCCAAGGCCTCCTCGGGAGTCATCACAGAGACGCTGCTGGCGAAGTTTGAACCTCCGGTCATTGCTTTGGTCTGATGCGCCAATGAGCAGAGTTCATCCACCCAATCTGAGCCTAGGGTTGGCTTTGACTGTCCGGATCTTCTCTGCATCTCCCTCAGAGTAACTCGCTCTTGGATGAGAGCCCTTACTGCCGCTTCTGGAGAGAGTCCTCTGCCCGAGAAGCGGTTCATCTGAGATCGCATATCGATTAGAGAGATCGTGTTTTGCAGCCATTCGTCTCCATCTTCCGGAGGATCGGGTATGGGGAGGAGTTGTCCAGAATGACATCCAACGAGGTCCTTTAGGTTCCCAATCAGTTCCCGATCATACCCTCGGAGTAGCGGTCGAATAGACGCTGCCAGACACATTAGCCACCATTGCGTGGATTCCTTTATCGGGCCATCTTTCTCATTCGTTGGTGGTCTGGATAGAGTCTCAAGCCACTTGGATAAAGCGCCAGGNCCACCTAGGACATGCTCATTCCTAGCTAGCCTAGTTAGTAATTCAGAGTCGGCTAGAGGGGAGATATCTGGATCTGATGGGTGATCTCCTGGATCCTCGAATGGGACTACCGACATCTGGAGAGAAAGTGCNCTTAGGCTCTCAAGCGAGAAGGCGTCGGCNCCGTGTCCCAATCTTGCAAGGAATAGTAACCAATGACCTATAGGATGGGATGATGGGGGGGCNCTCCTCATTTCCATGCAGACNCCAATTTCTCCGAGAAGTTGCTCCCATCTGTGTCGNTTGCTCTCCAAAGCTGGGTCTACGATAATTATCTCAGAGTCCTCTCGGCTTAGTCTTTCAGAGACGATTTGGATGGCTGCTTCGAAGGAGTGGGNCTCTCTCTTCAGNAGGATNCTGTTCACNTTTACNGTTGACTGTGTAAGTGGGGTCCTTTCGGACGGGATCCAATTTGGAAGTTCAGTTGGATCCTCGATTGGGTGTCGGTCTACTAGCATGTGTCCATGGTGGCCGAGGCGGAAGTTTCCCGGGTATGTTAGCTGGTGAATCGGTCTTAGCTTAGANANAGACAGGAGAACCTGAGTGTGNGATCTGCACATCACTGGCGAGTGNTCTAGCATGATTATTCCGTCTATATCAGAAATGGTGAATGGAAGTCTTCCNCCCTCCAAGGCNTCGATAATNCGTTCACAAGCCATGTCGGGATGCGTGAATCGAAGTTTCTCCTCNAGCCTGGAAATCACTCTCCTGAATGTGGGAATCCCTGGTCCTTCCCAACTCCTAGCCACCATCTCTCTCGAAAGATGGTGGTGGAGGTGTGCTAGTGCCTCTGNCTTCCCCTTNCCCCACTTCATCTCGGGTAGTGGGTTAATCATCGGGAATCCNAGTCTAGAGGACTCCTTCTGGCACTCAGCATGAATAATGGCACTGAGTGGGCCTTGATTAGAAATAACTCGAGGTAGCCTGAAGTCTGCTACTAATGAAGAAATCAGAGAATCCATTGTGTGGTGGAGAGTCCGATCTACAGCTCCTCGAAGGTCGATAGATGAGAGTGCCTGTCTCTTCGACTTCTCTGTTGGGTANATNATCAGAATTCTTCCNTGATAGTTTTGATCNTTNCTGGGCTTTCCTAGGGACTGGAGTCGGATGTGTTGTTTAAGCCAGCTTGGCATCCGCCCTGCTGGAACCTCTTCGATAGTCACACTGTGTTCCGTTGGTGTCAAAGGGNCATCTCCGAGCANTGGCCATGCTCGGCGGTGGTTATTCAACCCACTGATTAGGCAGAGGCTTACGACTGAGATTCTAGTTGACGCCTAGGAACCAAGGCAGCTAGCATGCACAGCAGAGTAGCCACTCCTGGCGCTGGTAGAGAGTTCGAGCTATTCGCGACCCCTCTCGCTTCCCAGTCTACAATCAGAACCACAGACATATCGTCTCCGTCCCATGGTTCGGGNGGATTGAATGCATAAGATCCGGCATGGCTTGTTCCTACGTTGACTGCCTCGTGAAGGACNTTNCTGTAGTTCTCCTTTCCGTTGCTCCCCTCGGGGTGGTNTGCAACATCTTCCACGAACATGAGCCAAATGTTTAGGNCCCATGGGGAGTNTTCCTCTGTCCAGAGGCTTATGTCCCATTGGAAGTTGTAGTCCAGAATCTCTCCAGAATGATTCTCGTCCTGGTCGTTCACTGGCATGGTTACAGAAGCTGACGCTTCAAGAGAAATTGAGCCATTCGAAGCGAAGGGGTGGCTCGAGCCCAAAGCCAATGCGGTAGAGTAGTCGGTCAGAAGACTGTTGGATTTTGTGCTTGTTCCTGTATACATCCTCTCNCCGTCGAAGACTTTGCTAGGAGCGGATCTNTCTGTTCCAGGGATCCTNATCGTCCCACCATCGGATGACGGCATTGACCTCTCGGTAGAAAGAAGNGATCCTTCTCCGTAGGTTTCGACCCATCNGGAGTCAGTGGAGTTGCTTCCAAATGGATCCAAGGTCTCGTACAGGTGTCTGTGNTAGTGAATNCTGGTCACNTCGAGNTCCCCTATGGCATCGTCAAGGGCNCGTTCGGTCGTGATNCAGTTTGAACACCAAGTAGCTGTGTATACCTCGACTATNCTNGGCAAATCGATAACNCCGNANGTCGTTTTCTCGTAGGTNGTGTTCGATAGATCTATCGAAATCCCNCCTATGGTTCCGGATATAGTCCCNGCCTCATCNGCTATCCTTGCATCATCCCAAAGGCTTTCCGTAGCTGCGGAGGNTTGTATCGGGATTGCGATTAGAGCAATCAGNATCAGTGCCCACAGGCGCCTCATGGCTNGTCGANGCGGAGGAGTTATTGAACGGTTACGGGTTATTGTGATTGCTCGAATGCCTGTGTGGCCATGTCTATGTCCTCGTCAGTGATGTGCAGGTGTACCACTGCCCTCACTATCGAGTCTGTCTCCACGCTCACATCTACTCCCAGTCCGGCGAGCTTTCTAGACACCTCACTAGAGCTTTCTTCGATGCACTGAACGTAGACCATATTGGATTGGACTCCCTCCATCTCTACCGAGAAGGAGTCCATCGAATTGATTGATTCGGCNAGCCTNGATGCTCGNGTATGNTCCTCGGATAGTCGNTCNATGTTGTTTTCCAAGGCATAGATNCCCGCTGCAGCGAGTATTCCGGACTGCCTCATCCCACCTCCGAAAGTCTTCCTCCACCTACGGGAACGGGAGATTGTCTCCCTGTCCCCCACTAGAACNGACCCNACTGGGGCNCCCAGTCCCTTCGATAGNCAAACCGAGATGGTATCGAAATCTCTGACCATNCGAGNCGGGTCCGTTCCACTNCCTATTGCCGCATTGAAGAGCCTGGCACCATCTAGGTGGGCTCGACAGTCGTTTTCGTGNGCGACACGGCANATCCCATCNAGGACGTCCTGGTTGTAAATTGACCCNCCTCCNACGTTTGCAGTGTTTTCGACACAGACTAATGTGCAATCAGGGAAGTGGTAGTTGCTTCCAGCNGTCTTTCTGATTGCGCCCTCTACTCCTTCGGGAGTCATCTGACCCAAGCGCCCGTCAACGAACGCGATCGAGCACCCGGCTAGAGAAGCGTATGCTCCAGATTCCCACAGGTAGATGTGGCTATTGCGATGGGTTACTATCTCATCGCCATGATTGGTCTGAGTCTTTATCGCGATCGTATTCGACATTGTACCGGAAGGGACGAACAGTGATTCCTCTTTTCCAAGAATTTCAGCTACCATCTCTTGGAGTTGGATTACTGTAGGGTCATCCCCCCAAACGTCGTCTCCAACCCTAGCTCCTGCCATCGCCTCCCTCATTGGAGGAGTTGGCTGGGTCACCGTGTCGCTTCGTAGGTCGACTCTNTCGCCTGGGAAGTCCCTCATGTCAATCTCCANTNCTTGCCCTCAAATAACTGGTGCGANAGACTATGGCTGCTTCTTCCTGATGTCCTCTGAATACATGTANGCCTTTCCCTTTCCACTTGAGCCTGTACTCTTCTTGTTGGAGATGTAGAGGATTGCCATGGTTCCCAACAGTATTGCTGGAACTCCGAACATCAATATCGACATCCACAGAGGCCTCTCCACATCTATGCACGAGACCTGGCCGCCCAACTCCTGCTCCTGTCCGGAGGGGCATTCTCTCTGCTCTGTTGATGCGGCTTCGGAAACGTAATTGCCCGGGTCTGCTGGGAGGCAGCCTACCTTGCCACTCTGGGGCTGGTAGTTACCAGGTTGGCAGGGGCTCTGGGATATCGCTCCTGATGAAGAGACAAAGTTCCCCGGATCTGCGGGGATGCAGTTATCCATGCCCTGATCCGGTTGGTAGTTACCCGGCTTGCAAGTTGTCTGGGACACTGCTCCCTGTTCGGGAACGTGATGTCCTTCCATAGCAGGGGTGCATGATTCCTGACCCCCGAACGACTGGAACTGGCCAGTAGGGCAGGGTGTCTGGCTTGATGAACCCGGAGAGTCAACGTAGTTGCCAGGATTTGCCGGCAGGCACGAAGACTCTCCCGAATCGGGCTGATATGTTCCAGGCGGACACTGACTCTGAGTGGATGAGCCGGTTTCGTTGACGAAGAATCCTGGAGAGGCATCCACGCAAATTGACTGGTCACCGGGCTGGTACTTTCCGGGTGGACATGAAACCGTGGTCGATCCATCTGGGCTAGCTATCTGACCGGGAGGAGGGAGCTCGCACCCGGATGACCCTGTGTCTGATTGGAACTGCCCCGGCGGGCAAGGAGTCGATCCCGTAGCCCCGTCCAGGTCGACATAGAATCCGGGCTCGGCAGGAGTGCAAGCCCCCTGTCCGGACTCTGCTGAGTAGGTCCCGTTCTGGC
>NZTJ01000005.1 GCA_002697065.1 Methanobacteriota archaeon | reverse complement strand
AAATTTCAACAGACGTTTGCAAATTCTAGATGATTTATTTTCAGAGATTAGCTACAGTTTCAATCTAATCAAGAAATACTGGGGGGTCAAGGAACTGGTAATGATGGCTTTTTGCGTCTCTGGTTTCATTCTGGGGACCTGGGACATCGGAATTGGAGAGATTTCTAGTGGTGGAGATTATGATCGTTGGGGGATAATGGGCGATGAAAGCGGATTCTTGCACATCAAAGACTTAGCCCTGATTGTATCGCTACTTTCGTTAATTTGTTGGTTGGGTTTCGTAGTAATGCTTTGGAATAGTTATCCAATAATGAGGGAAAACATGGTCTATCTTTTGATTGGGATGGGATTCATATTATTCGGTTTCATAAGGGCACATGCAGAGAATCCGGATTTTCCTACTGGAGCTGGTTTGGGCAGTTGGACTTGGGTAATAATTGCAAATCTGATAATGCTTTTCTTGTCCACATTCGTAGTCAGAAGGGCGGTTGTAGAGACTCGTGACATCCATGTCCAGAGAAAGCATGCACATCCAGATCCCAGGGTGATTGATCGGGCATGGAAAGATCACAGCTTATTTGCTTGGAGCGTTGCTATAGCAATATGGATAGTTTTCTTGAACATCAGTTTCTGGAGTAGCACCCATTCAATCGCACCGAGTCCGGGAGATCTGGACTTCAGTTTCTCACTTGTGCTGATTCATGTCATCACTGGAATGTTGGCTACATTTCTCTTGTTAACTATAGTCTGGTTTCCGGAGTTCATGCTTGGCGCGACAGAAGTTAGTATCCAGTCATCTAGAGCCAGAGAGGTCTCAGGAGAAGAAATCCAGATCAAGGAGGTGGAGCAGGGTAAGTGTCCGGTTTGTAATCAGAACACTAGCGCCACTATGGAACGAGACGCACAAGAGACGGAGAGAAAGATCACAATGCCCTGTGAACTTGAAGGATGTAGGGGTAATGGGTTAGTGGGTTCTGATTGTGAAGAATGTGGCAGAAAGATACCAACCAGGGCAGTATGCATAAACTGCGGATCCAATACCCCTGTAGGAGATCACTTTGGAAGGGTTGAGACTTGGTGAAGGAATCCTCTTCCTTAACCCATGTCGATGATGACAATGAGTTGGTTGAGTCATTAGGCAAAGATGCGATCTCCTCTGTGATTGCGGTTAGTATGTCGTTGATTGTAATTCTTGCATCCACGATCACAATAATCTATCTCTGGAAGGGTGAAGAGGGTTTTGTTATTGAAAGGCCGTCATCGGCATTGCTATCTTGGCAAATGGAGTACATGGATCTTGTCGGGGCGAACAATGGTTCACTATCTGAACTAGACGGTAGAGGAGTTGTAGTTTGCGTGGTAGATTCGGGCGTAGATCTAGACCATCCCGATTTACGAGGTGTGGAGTTGAAAGGCTGGAGAGACTCGATCAATGGAATCGACGAGCCATATGATGACGAGGGGCATGGGACTGCCATGACTGGAATAATCGTCTCCGATGGAGGTTTGGATGGAGTAGCAAAGGAAGTAGAATTACTAGTTGCTAAGGCCATTAATGATGAAGGGCAGGGGACNGATGNGACAGTCTCTGATTCTGTTGACTGGTGNGTCCAGCAGGGAGCAGACATCATCTCTCTAAGCTTAGGNGGGAGTCAGAGTTTCGGATCTGATTTCNTNACAACTGACGAGTTAGAACGTTCAGTTGATGATGCCTTGGATAGCGGAGTTTNCGTAGTCTCTTCTGCTGGTAATGATGGAGAGGATGATGACGGAGATGTNGGTTCCCCTGGTTCAGTTGNNGGGGTTATTTGCGTAGGGGGGATTACNCGCTCCGGAACCATCTGGTCGGGCAGCTCAGAAGGGGATAANGATGGTAGNNTATGGCCAAATCCCATTCTNCCNAGAAGCGATCCNGATAAGAAGCCAGAGATTGTGGCTCCTGGNCACGAAGTGCCCGTCCTCATGGCTTCCGGNGTGGGAAACTCTGAATGGTGGGGTTGGTCCAGTGGNACATCCGCAGCAACNGCATGGGTAAGTGGTTCTCTTGCACTTCTGTTGCAGGAGAATCCAGATTTGCAGAGAGANAATTCCANGGGNAGGCAGGCAATTGAGANCGTAAANGATGCTATTTCTCAGTCTTCTNAGAAGAANGAAGGGCATGCTGGNCATGATGACCACTATGGNTATGGNCATCTCAGGATTGATTTGCTAATCTCCCATTTTGATGTTTGAGTTAGGATTTTTTGAGGAAAGCGACGAGTGTTCCNCCTGTCAGATCAGTGAATCCAACCAAATGNTCATCNTTTATTTCNCTCACTAGCTCAATCCATCTGTTGAATGAGCGAACCTTCAATTGAGCAGGAGTNAGCTCNACNCCNGCAACAATTTCTCCCACATCACCCGTGGGAACGGTTGGCTCTAGAAGAATTACAAGNCCTCCGGGGGAAACCAGCTCAAAGATAGATTTCGCNGCATCGGCACGGTCATCTTCTGGTAAATCNATTACTGCCAAGTCTACAGGCATTGGTAATGCAGAATTCAATGCTGATTCTGTNATAGAGATGTTTGAAGCCCTAGAGGAAATTGTCTCTGCGATTACTTCTTGCCAATTCATAGAAACTACCTGTGCCCAGTCTCCTGCTTCATACCTCCTAATCAGTCTCTCAATTATGACGCAAAACCTTGTTCCTGGTTCAATTATTCTGAGTGATTCTGGATGGTTGGTTCGCATTTTCTCTTTGTCATTATCTATTGGAGACCATAAATCGAAGAGCCATGCAGACAGGTGGCCTATTCCCCCTCCTATGATAACTGCATTCTTCGGGCTTATTCTCGAGCACACGTCCCTAATTCTTGCCCTGATTGAGCGAGGGAGGAGTGGGATGTCCATGTGTAGCATTTGCTCACCAATGCTTGAAGCAACTTCTGGTTCAGCCTGATCCCTGTCTTCGTCCTCGGAAAGAAGAAGGGCCATGATGTCTGAATCTGACCTCATGGGCAATCCGGGACTTCTTTCGCCTGCGTCCACGGGAGACTCTGGCAACTTCTGCACTTCAATCATGCTCTAGGATGGTTTGAAGACGGTGAAACCTCACCATTGAACATGGAGGATGGCCGAGGTACCTCTCTGGCAGAGTGTCCGCAATGTCTGGAAGTCACGGACCATATCATCATCAATAGGAAAAAAAGGGGTTTGGGCGAAGATGTATTGGCCAAGTGCGAAGATTGTTACAAGGTCCATACGATAATCATCAGACCGCCTAAGGCGACTTCCATAAACACCACATTATCTGATGGAAGGGAGAGTTTCAATCAAGATATTGAGGTTGACGAAGATGAAGAAATTTCTGTTGGCGACATGTTCGAACATGAAGAAATAACATGGAAGATCACGAGGATTGACAATTCTAAATCACAGCCTGAGGAAAGTCTGCCAGCAGCAGAAATTTTCTCCATGTGGGCTACGAGGTCTGACAGAACTATCGTTGGAGTAACTATGACCGATGGAGAAGTAAGCGAGTCTGGGAAGATAGAGTGTGAACCTGATAGAATCTTCTCATGCGGTTCTATAATCAAATTCGCAGATTCAAAATGGAGAGTGAGGGCCATTCACACCGGACAAGGAAGGACCCTTACCGGTAGTAGGATGGCAGAAGAGATACGCAGAATATACCTGCACCCGCCGAATAATTTACGAAGGTAGATTCTAGACTTCCAGANTTAGTTTATTGTTCATCTTCATTTTCCGGCTCTGTGAAGTTTGCAGATCTTAGGCGTATTAAGGAAACTGTTAGCATCCCAATTAGAACAACTACAACCATTGATAGAATGGGCACTAGAGCGGAATTTAATGAATCGCTGGAGCTGCTCGGCAGTACGGGATCTGATCCAAGAACGAAGACCTGGGCAACTAAGTTCGTAGATGCTTCATCGCCGAGAATGGCTCTCACCATCACAGTCTGATTTCCCTCTATGCTATTCCCAGGAAGATACTGTAGTCGGTCAACGAGCATAGAGTGGCTGATCTCAAAGTTTGTTTCACCTTCAAGGAATTCTGGATGACTCATCCAATTGTCCCTCATGTCCCAAGTTCTCCACTGTACCTCCATAGGAGAACCTTGTACGGAAACCGTGAATGAATCCCCAGGTAGTAGATGAATCCTATTCCCCTCTGAGAGTTCTGAGTCGACACTTAGGTTGATGTCTGGGTTTAGGCCGTAAACATAGTTTGCAGCCTCCATAAGGGCAGGGAGCCCCTCGACATGGCCATGCCCATACACATTGTTCTGCCGATTCTTAGGAATCAGATCCTCCGGGCATGGCTCGTTTGCTAGCATGTAGTGGCATTGTCTGTAGGTCGACGTTTCCTGCATGATATTTCTTATATCAAACGGAGAAAGATCGGGATTTGCCTGGTACATTAAGGCCGCTAGTCCCGCTGCCCCCGGGGTTGCCATGCTGGTTCCTGAGTAAGCTACGTAGCCATCTCCAGAATTAGCCTCNGGCGCCATTACGCTAGAGCCCACAAATGCAATATTGGGTTTCACCCTTCCCTCTTCTGTAGGGCCTTGGCTTGAATAGACTGCTATCGACGTATCCTTGTCTAGAGCCCCCACAGTGATGACGTCCTCTGCAGAACCCGGGGTTCCTATCTGTGCGCTAACTGCGCTGTTCCCTGCTGCGATGAATAGCGCCACACCCGATCTAACCATCTCATTAGCCATTCTGTTGACGCTTTCTTCTTCGCTGGAGGTCCACTCTATGAGGCCAAATCCTCCTAGACTCATGCTAGCCGCCCTGATGTTGAAGTCATGCCTCTTATCTACCGTCCATTCCATCCCTGCCATCACAGTGGCGAACGAGCCAGAACCACCCTCATCCAAGACCTTGACCCCTACCAATTGAGCCTGCGGAGCAACGCCCACGTTTTCGAAGTCAGGTGCTCCGGTTCCTGCGGTGATTCCGGCACAGTGTGTACCATGGCCTTGGTCATCATATGCTTTAATCTCGGTCCCATTTGTCTTTTCGGGATTATTTACGGCATCATAGAATGCGATAACCTTCGAGTCGTTGGTGGAGTTGTCATCATCCATATCGTCGAGTCCGACATGATCCGAGTCGATTCCCGTATCAATGATCGAAACGACGCTTCCTTCGCCTGTGTAACCGGTATCCTCCCAAATCATCGGAATTCCGTGGATGTCATTGACATCGTTCATCTGAGTAGTTAATATGCCGTCTAGCTCAATGAGGACGACTCCTGGAAGACGAGAGGCATCTAACAAATCTTCTACCCCAATTCGCCCTGCTATGCTATCGATTAGGTGATAGCGGAACTGGGTCTGGAAATCTACTTCCTTCTCCAACATATCTTGATCCTGAGAAGTTGGAGTATGGTCGAAGTCTACAATTACGCTGATGGTATTTTCTTCATCCACCCAATCGTACAGTTCACTATCTATTGCAAGCCATATCGCATCATGGATCTTGTCCCCGTCCAGATCCATTGAAGTTGACTCCCACCACGGTGATTCTTGGTAATCGCCTATGCCAATACTAGACGAAGAAAGTGGAGTGAATGCCAGGATAGCCAAAACTGCGACCGCGACGTTCCTCATGTCCTCTTGGTCGAGCACTCAGACTTCAACCAGACGGTTGGGCGTGTATTGATCAAGAATATACTCAGGTATGTTCTTGGTAGCAATATGGGCAATACTCGCCAATGAGATATTGGGCTGATTTCTGCTCTTCTGGCGATAGGGGCTCTCTGCATTTGAAGCACATCTCGATATTAGTCTCAGATAGTTTGTGATCTAGTGCCACACGCTGATCGAAGACGAAGCAGTCTCCGTTCCAATATGAGCCTCCACACTCTTCAAAGTATCCAAGAACNCCNCCTTCAAGTTGTTTTACATCTGAAAAACCNGCATTCAACATTACTGCGGAGGCTTTCTCGCATCTTATCCCCCCAGTACAATACATTACGACCTGCTTGGATTTATACTCATCTGGAAGNGAGTCAATAGCTGACGGAAACTCTCTGAACGAAGAGATTCCCAAATCTATCGCNCCTTNGAATGANCCNATTCTGACCTCGTAATCGTTCCTGGTATCGAGTACCAGNATGTCTCTTCCATCNTCTAAGAGTTTTTTGAAATCACTTGGTTTGATGTGAGGNCCGGTGAAACTCGAAGGACTGATTTCTTCCAAACCTAGAGAAATTATCTCATTCTTCTTCTTGACGAGCATTCTCCTGAAAGGCTGGTANTCNGTATAGCTGGACTTNATCGGGATTCCAGAAAAACGNANATCNGACTCGAGAAAGTCTATGAAATCGCTGACTCTGTNCTCAGGACCTGCTAGGAAGAAATTAATNCCCTTTGGNCTCAGGAGAATCGACCCTCTTAGGNCTAAATCTGTACANAATTCCAGAAANGGNTCTCTAAGTTGATCTCTGTCTGGNAGGTCNACGAAACGATAGCCAGCGATATTCAGAATCTCCCCGCTCACACNCTTNGGGGCGCNGATTCATGGTAAGAACGCTGTTACTACCTTCTATTTGTCCAAGGAAAAATGAGAGACTTGGTAACATGCACAGCCACTCCCGGGTTCTCGCGAAGTCTCCTCATCCCATATTCGTACCATTTTGTACCATATGGCAGGTAAATCCTCGTCACGTGTCCCTGCTCTGCCAGTGATCTACGTACGTTTCCCCTTACCCCCAAAAGGAATTGGAATTCATAACCTGGGCCCTTTCCTTTGGCCCGAGGCAAGGAGATATCATGACGGAGGTCTTCCTTCCCCGGACCCAAACCCATTGATTCCAATGTCTTCAGCGCATGATCAATTACTGGTAAATCATGAGACGCAATCGCGGTGTAAGCCCCTGATTCTAGCATCATATCGAGAGCTTTGTTTGTCCCTTCTACGATGTCTTGATAGGACGTATGGGCAATGTCTGCGGGTTCCAAGTATATTCCCTTACAAATTCTAAAGTCTGACTTTGGACCGAGTTTTTCGCATATTTGGGAAATATCGGACGGAGTTCTGAACATCCTTCCTTGGAGAACCAGCCCGATATTCTCCAGACCACGGGCTTGCATGTCGAGAGTAGCATCAATTGTCGCTTGTGTGGCTCTATTGTCCTCCATNTCCAAGCGTACGAAGATGCCATGCTCAGATGCTTTGCGCACTATTCTCTCGATATTTTCGTATGCTTTCTTCTGATTTATCAGTAGGCCTAATGCAGTTGGCTTAATGGAGATGTTCGCGTCTATCCCGCTTTCTGCAATTGATTCAAGAACTCTCTCATACTCATCAATAAACCATGAAGACTCTTCTATGGTGCTTATTTCCTCTCCTAGAACATCGACTGTGAAGCATGCTCCTTCGGATGACAATTTCTTCATCAGATCAAGTGCCTGCTCCAGGGTCTCTCCTGCCATGTACCTCTTTGCCACCCATCCTACGATGAAGCGTGGTGCGAAGGGCAAGAATCCAACAATCACTCTGCCGAAGATTCCCATAGTCTCCACAAGTAGGATAGAGACTTGACGATTACGGGNGGGGGATTTGCTTTCCTCTTAGAACTGGGACGTCTAGTTCNGCNAGTAGGGAAGANAAAGCCTGTCTTTGCCANCCCTTGAATGATTTTCTATCTAAGTGNGCGAAAACATGACCACCTGGAAATGCTGCNCTAGTNGATTCNACAGCGGTNCGGACAGAGTGCTTCCAAGGCCCNGTAGGCTCGGATTCTCCTTGACTCTCGAAGACAATTGCATAGTTTGCCAAGATGTGCCCCACCCATACTTCTGTCTCGGAAATAACTGCTTTNTGNCTGGGTGCATAATGACCCCCNCCTAATCCAATCATGACGTTTCCCTCNCCCTCCCATTTCCTTTCAAAGGCTCCNTCTGACATTCCCAAGCAGATCGATATTGTCTCNGCCCAAACACGTGCAGCCCTTGTATCGGACCATCTTTCCTCNTTTGACCCGATTTCGAGATACAATGTCGGAGCGTCCAATAGTGGCCCATGATGTGTGGCCTCNAGAGTAATATCATACTCTTNATCTAGGTTGNATTCTATGGCAACCCTCCTCATCGTCCTGAAAAGATCGCCGAATCTNGTTGANGGGGGGACGGCTCGTCCCTTTANTCCNCCAGAGCGAGCNCTTTCACCATGTGGAGTTTCACCTGGAACGCCTATTGCGTGAAGAGTNAGTGCTGGNACCTCTGATGCAGAGGCGTGCTTGGATAGAACAAGGACCTCNTCGACCGGGAAATCNGTCCTTAACTCGTGCTCTTTGTCTATTCCATCGGCTAGAATATGCAGGTCGTCAATAAGGAGGACTCTGNNTCTCNGANTTTGTATGAATGGTCACNTGNCCATGTGGGAAATCCTGTGNCTCNCNCCACCCCTTAATCTTGAGAACCTCTGAGAGNATATTCATCGAAGCAGCATCCTTAGACGATGACAATAGCANGGTACCCATGCAACGGGGATGNAGGGGGGGTTCAAAATTCTCAGGTTCACATTCAATAGTTACTTGTCCCATAGTACGCCCCGCNATACTAATGGTCGATTGGGACGGGTGGATGAGAGTCATTAATCGGATTACAAGACCAATGGGGTCAGGAGAGATAGGATTCTCCCCCTCGGGAGTTTCTAGAGGAGATGATTTTGACGTCCTGACTGGTACNCAGGGGGAAGTAGTCAGAATCGACAAGGCGACTGGGCAACTGGGTATCGTATCAACTCCATTCCCTTCGTCAATTGTCGATTCAGCAATATTAGGGGGCAGGTGGTTCGGAATGTGGCTGGATCGAGAGTTGAGGCAGGCGAGGATGGCAGCAATCCCACTGAACGAAGAATGGGCAGATGGCCCCAGCAGGGAGCAAATGAGGGCCTCTATTAACTCAACAAATGGCGATGTCTTGAAACCTGCAATGTCGATTTGGCACAGNACTTTGGACTCGGAGCCTATGAAAATNGGGGTTTCGGGTGAAAATATAGTTTTCACNACAGTGACGGGAGTGTATATGGTGGACNCTGATGCTAATGAGATCTGGAGGGGGATGTTGCCAAGGTGGCCCGATATCTCGAGTCTTTTCGCATTCGATCAGATTGTGGGNGTGATAGATTTTCCCGGNGGATTATCCATTTGGTCAAGGGCAGGNGGAGTCTCCGTTCTTGANNCTTCAAATGGGCTGGAAATTTTCTCTAGGACAATTCATTTTGGAGATAAGGTNTCAGGNATTTCTTATTCTAANGATGGAGGGTGGTTTGTGATGTTACATGAAGGATCAATAGCTGTGATGGACAAAATTGAGGGNGATTTCAGANTTTACAAAACTGGAGGGCCAGTTATTGACGCACAGTTCATTGNCGATTCATGGAGATGGACTGGTTGGAGGCATGATGGAAATCTTACCGGAGNAGTNGTTGAGGTTGTCGAACGCGACAGCGTCGGAGTAGCCTTNGTTAATGGGAGGGTCCTGACAAATGATGGTTCATGGAGCGAGTGGGGGCCTCTACTCGTCTGACTTGATTGTGNAGCCACACTTACCGCATACTTTCCTGTCGCTATGCTCCCCTAGGAAAACTCCNGGACCGCATTCTGGTTGGGGGCAGGGAATCCCCTTCCTAACCAGTTCTCCATCAACAATTTCGTATTTTGATGGCTTGGATTTCTTCCACTTCTCNCCCGAACCGGCCATCAAGCATCACCTTCCNCGGACTCTTCTGGTTCAGATTCTACTTCCTCAGGAGGGTTNTTTTCCTCTNTTCCAGAGTTAATCCTNGAGNTGTGCCTCTCNATCACGTACTCNGGCTCAATTGATTTTGATTCTGCGGATCCGTAAACCAATGCTGTACCAGTAGTTCTGGACATTCCAAATCTCGTATTCACGTTCTTCACCACTACCAGATTTCTATCTGCCCCGGGCTCAGCCTTTGCAGCGGCCTCGACCATCTGGGAAAGGGATGGTGTGGCTTCGTTGGAGTGATCCCACTGAAATGTTAGTTCAACCCGATCAAGCGACGGGTTCTCCTTCCTGTTGATTATCTCCATCATCCCACCTATCTGATATTTACCTTGAGTGCGTAGCTTCCAGGCCTCTCTATTTGCAATCTCTTTGCGACCTCTGATCTGTCTGGATGCATTATGACAACGAAGCCTTGCCAGTCTGTAGTGACTGGCGCGCTTGGGCAATGG
Organism: Methanobacteriota archaeon; assembly: GCA_002697065.1. Next base: position 56 of record NZTJ01000005.1, on the reverse strand, counting down.
TTACATTGTGGGGGTTCTGACTTCTTCTCAGGGTCAGGCAATATCATATTGCACTC
>NZTJ01000004.1 GCA_002697065.1 Methanobacteriota archaeon | reverse complement strand
GACCATTCAATCAATTCTCCAGTTTCTATATTGTGAGTTGTTTGGTGTAGTGGGCATGTGATACAATCATCCTTCACCTTGCCACCGTAGGCGAGAGGCCATCTCATATGTCTGCATAGAGCTTCTGTAGCATAGTACCGTTCACCTTCGTCAAATTGACCGACCAGAATAATCTTTTTTCCAACAGTCAGCATTTTCTTCTTACCAGGTTTCAACTTTGATGATTTAATTGCGATTTTCCAAACCAAAATATTACCACCATAAATCAATAATTATCGAACCTAATTCACTAACCTTCTAGCACATTCTTCTAGACTTTCACCATCATTTCTTAGACCTCGGATATAGTTGGGAATTGATGAATTAGAATTTTCCAAATCCCTCAGATCTCCAATCCACTCTAATTCGGTTTTTGACTTCTCAGAGTTTTCTTGCCATTCGTGAACACTCCAAACTGAGCATCCTGAATCGTCATCACTCTGGACTTGTTTGAACCAAGGGATGACTTGTGGTTCTCGAACTAAATCGTGTCTTTGCACGAATCTAACAATGCAGTCATCCTTGACAAAATTCCACCCAGCATCCTGAAGCCAATCTTCCGATATGTCATCTTCTGCCCCTAATTGAAACCAGATTAAGGGAGGGGTCTCATGATTACGAAGTAGCAATTTCCTAACTGCTTCTCTTGCTCTTTCAGGTGCAAGAAACAGAACAACAATCTCCGGTTCGATTCCGTCCTCGATCATAGGCCTAATTGGATATCCAGAAATGCTAGCACCGGCATCCTTAGGATGAATCGGAATTGGATTCCAGCCTCTTTCTGATAGGTCATTTACAGCAGAATGAGCAGGTCTTTCTGAATTTAATCCAGCACCTAGAATATGGATGAATTTGGTCTGCGAGACCAAATCAAGAAGTCGATCCGAATCATTCATCCTCATGCGAGACATAGCTAACCTAAACTACGCAATATATGAATTTCTGTCAAATTAAATTCTATTTCCGGCTCAACATTGAAGGCAGTTTTTTTCCAGCATTACACATGATGATGATGCGCGATGGTCCACGCTACGGATTTTGGGAAAGGATTCGACGTGGCTGGCAAGTGACAAAATTAGGCATTAAAGTTGTTCGTGCGGATCCAGAATTAATGGTCTACATGTTCTTTTCCGCTATGTTTTCCATCGGTGCTTTTGTTGTTTTGATGGCCTCAACTGGAGGTTTAGGATACTTCATCGGAGGTGGAGAAGAAGGCTTCGAACAGGGCGCATACGTGGGTAGTTTCCTCTCTTACATGGCTGTAGCCATTATCACGGTTTTTTGGAATGCGGCAATAATTGCCAGTGCTCATTACCGTCTGACAACTGGCGACAATCCTAGCTTTTCCTACGGGATTCGTCAGGCTATGAAGTGTCTTCCTCAAATTTTCATTTGGGGTCTAATTTCAGGAACTGTTGGGCTGATTATTCAAGCATTGGAGGGTATGAAACATTCTGATAATCCAGCGGCGGCTGCAGTTGGATGGATTCTATCCTTGATTGTACAGGTCGCTTGGTGGATAACTACTTTCTTTGTTGTACCAATGATTGTCATCGATAATCTCGGCGTTAGGGAAAGTATGTCGAAGAGCCCAGAATTATTCGGGAATACCTGGGGCGAAGACATCGTATCAAGTGCTGGAACTGGAATCATCAATTTCTTGGTATGTTTAACCATAGTTTTGATATGTCTACCTCTCTTTACTTTAGGAGAGATAGGTACTGGTTTTGGACTACTTCTGATGTTTTCCGGAATCGCTCTATCAGTCCTATTCTTCACCGCTTGTGAGGCTGTAAATAGAGCATCATTGTACTATTTTGCGAAGACCGGGGAAGCCCCTCCAATGGCTCAAAAATTAGGTTTAGAATTCTAGAATGATTCAATACACTCCAACTGAATTAAATTTCTGAGTAGTAGTCAATTACTACTTCATTGAGTTCTTCTCTAGCACTTTGTTCATCCACGGTCAGNGTAACTCCNTCCCTACGTAATGCTTCNCCATCGACAAANACATCCATTACTTTACCACCAGAATATAGCAAGTTAGGAAGTAATCTTCTACCATCTCTTCCAATAGGCGACATTCGAATATCATTGAGATCCCAAGTAACCCAATCCTTGGATTCTTTAGTCGATAAACGCCAGGTTTCTTCCGGGCCTAAAACTCGAGCATTCCAATGATCATGCTTCTGAACCAAACTGGCCGCTTTTGCTTCTGCACGCATATCGAGGGAATTGTTGCTTGCCGAACCATCAGTTCCCAACCGAACATCCACCTCTGCTTCCTTCATCGCAGGATAGGACATTGTGCCGCCACAAGCGAGCTTCTGGTTGGAGGTTGGGCAATGAACAGCATGAACTCCATGCCCTGCTAGAATCCTCATCTCCTTCTTGGTCACCCAGCCACAATGGGCACAAACAGTGCTTCCTTCTTCTGCATCTTGGAAGTATCCTATGGAGTCGAGATATTCGATTGGGTACATTCCATGTTCGGCGTGACAGTCGGCAACTTCCTTGCGAGTCTCAGAGGTGTGAATATGCAACATAGAACCGGTTTTCTTTGCTAGTTCTGAACCCTTGAGTAGAGTGTCCTCATCGCAGACATATACTGAGTGCGTACCTACTCCGTATTCGATTCGCCCCGGTCTAGGTGATGGGCCTGTAATCAAACCCTCCATGTATCGTAATGCATCTCCTGAACCAGGCTCGAAGTTGGGAGTTAATCCATCTGTAATCGGGCCACATAAAGTGGCTCTAACACCAGTATCGGCTAATGTCTCACCTATCGTTTGAGTATGGAAGTACATGTCACAAGCAAATGTAGTCCCAGTCGCGATCATTTCTGCGGCAGCGGCTTTTGTACCAACTCTGATTAGATCCTCAGTCAATTTCTTCTCGACAGGAAAAATTGCAGTTTCTAACCATTCCATTAGGGGCAAACCTTCGCCCATGCCTCTATTGAGAATCATTGGAAGATGTGTGTGCCAATTTTGGAAGGAACGAGTAATGATTCGTCCAGATCCATCGATTGTTTCTAGGACATTCTCGTCTCCTTTACTAGTCGACCATGAACCATCTTGGTGAAGGATGAAATCGCCGTGCTGCGGAACACAATCGTGGTCCATCAGCCAAGCATTGACATACCGGCGGTCGCCAAATTCCATGGCTAGCCGAGGGTATATCACTCCTCAAACTTCTGTTTTGTAGTAAATTCATCATGACTACAAATTCTTGTAATTTTATCCTTGATTTAGGAAGGGTATCATTCCACCAACTGTGTCAGATACCTGCCTACTAATTAGGTTGTTGAATCGACTTGGAACTGGCGATAAATACACCTTTCCGGTACCTGAAATTACATTTACGAAACCTTCTCCACCAGCCATCTTTGAGAGCAGCCCTTTCCCTAACAACTTAGTTTCATATTTCAGAGAGGCATCTCTTGCAACAGCGAAATTACCATCAACAGTTAGTGTATCATTCTCTAGAGATATTTCTTCAATAGGTCCATCTGAATAGTAAACCACTTTTCCAGTTCCAGAAACCGTAGTTTGCCAAATTCCCTCTCCACCAAAGAGCATAGACTTGACTCCTTTATTCCTCATGATTCCAACTTTAATCCCTTCATCTGAGCATATGTAAGCCCCTTGGTCTAACACCATTGAATTTCCATTAAGTTCCAATATGTGATATTCTCCAAAAGTAGGAGGCCCAAAGAAAACCTCGCCAGTTCCGGTATATGTTGGTCTGAAAATATCTTCACTTGATACCACTGATTTAAGGAAGCCACCAACGCTTGGTGCTTTAGTCACCATCTCGATATTTCCAATCATGTAGTGAAGGGCACCTGATTCTGCCCTTACAGTATCTCCATTCAAGGTCGCCTTGACCATTCGCAATTCTTCTTTGTTGACTATTTCGTACTCAACCATATTTTTCGCGACAATCATTCCACTTTTAGTAGACACGTAGTCAAATTTTGGGATTTAACTTACTTGACATCTAGCCGCCAAGGAGCTGACTACATCTCCGTTCTGATTAGTCAACGACGCTTCAACAATATCGCCTTTGTACATTCGTCCAACACCAGCAGGTGTTCCAGTCCAAACTAAATCCCCCGGGGAAAGATCGTACCAACCAGACAGGTGCTCGACTAAATCCTCAACAGAATGAATCATCAAAGACGTAGGGGCATCTTGTTTGGTTTCACCATTAACTTTCATACTAACTTGTAGAACACCATCTTGGTATTGTGTCCACGTTCCCAAAACACCACTTCCTCGGAACGCCTTACCTTCAGTCCAAGGCCATCGCTTGTTCTTCGCAATCGTTTGTCTTGTTCGGTTAGTAGTATCGCATCCTATGCACATGGCTTCTGGTCGCAAATCGTCCCCCAATCTGACGACTAGTTCAGCCTCGTGGTCGATGTGGTCCTCCTCGTTCATCAACTCAATTACATTGTTTCCATTTTCATCGGCTTCAACATGGGCGCTTGCGGGCTTAAGGAAGAACCTAGGATATTCTTCCGAGATGTCTCCTCCTATCTCTTCTGCATGCGCGACATAATTTCTGAAACAGCACCATCCTAGGCCCATGGTTCAATCGTGTAGGCTTCAAGCCTTGAGCGATACGGTGTTCTAACCTTAGTTTTCATCACGAGGATTCAAGGGGGTGCGTTGTCCGATTAGAACCAATGGCCGATGACCCCTACCGAGTCCTAGGTGTCCAAAAGGATGCAACGGACGCGGAGATAAAGCGGACTTATCGCAAGTTGGCAAGGCAACATCATCCTGATAGAAATCCAGACGATAAAGCGGCCGAAGAGAGATTCAAGGCAATTCAAGCAGCGTACGACCAGATTGGTACAGCCTCGGCTCGAAAGGAGTATGACCAACAGAGGAGAGTAGAGGAGATGTTTGCCAGAGGCGGCAATCCATTTTCCGGATTTGGCGGAGGCGGCGGCGGCTTCCGAAGCGGCGGACAGGGCTTTGATTTCTCAGACATACTCAACCAATTTATGGGTGGGGTGGGGGGAGTGGAAGCCCAACACCAACAACGAAGTAGGCAACAAAGACGCCCGTCTCAACCACCGCCTGTAAGAAAGGGTCCAGATATTGAGGCTGGAATTGATATTACCTTAGAACAGGCCCTCAGTGGTACTAAAATCGAGTTTGGACATCGTCGATTAAGAATCTGTGAAAGATGTGAAGGCAACTCTTTCAACTCTCGAAAACCATGTCCAAAATGCTCAGGTAAAGGCGTTGAATCAAGATCCTCGACAATCACGGTTAGCGTACCTTCAGGTGCTCAGCACGGTCAACAATTACGGCTCAAAAAAATGGGTCATGAACACCCTCAAGGAGAGGCAGGAGACTTGCTAATTACAATCCGTCTAGATGCGGAAGAAGGACGACGTTGGGAAGGTGGTAGATTGATTCAGGAGGTTCCAGTTCCTTACTCGACTTTGATGTTAGGTGGTGCAGTTAGGATACGTACTCCAGCGGGTAAGCGAGTACAAATCGAAGTCGTTGAAGGCACACGGATTGGTGATCGTCGCCGTCTTGTTGGCCACGGCCACGACGGCGGTCCTCTAGATATTGAATTCATTCTGGCCGAGCCAGAAAAAGTCAGCAAGGAACAGAAAGAAGCACTCGACCGATTGAAAGAATCGGGCCTTTGATTAAACATCAATTAAAAAACGCGCTTTTTCGGCAAAGGTCATGCGAGAAGTCAGGGATTTTGGCAAAGTAGCCGACTTCTTGCTTCCTCGCAGCTTCAAATTACACGCAGCGGTTCTAGTAATCAGCCTACTAATGGTTCCAGGGCTGATTGCTAGTCTGACTCCAATCGATGTGAACTCATACGATATGGAATCGCCCGAATTAACCGCTAATCAAGTTGTAGCAGATGAATTTGAAGCGGCCGAAAAAACTCATGGCTTTGCAGTATCGGTTAGGGGTAAGGATGCGATTTTATCATCCGCATCTGCACCACATTTCACCTCAGATGGAGAGATAGATTACGCCAACTTACCCCATCCATCAGAAAGGGTGGATTACCAAGGAAGAAGCGCAGGTTTGGTCGGTGAGGATATCCCATTGGGAGGAATTCTCAATCTGACAATTCTAAGGGAGATAGAGAATAAGACCGCGATTGCAAGTACACATTATCTATCCAATTTTACTCGACCATTGGTAACCGAATTAACCGGCACTGGATTCATGGGGCCAATGTCCTTACCCGATTTACTGCGAGCCTTCATGGCTGGAGAATCGTTACTAACTCAACCGACAATCAATGTATTTGGAATACCTCAACCTGCAAAAACAAATTGGGAAGATTGTGGAGTATTGGCCTGTCTAACCTATGATGACCCAAACGTCACTCAAGCCCACATTGACTTGGCAGCACATCGGATGATTATGTACTCAGATGGGGCAATGCTTCGATGGTTCTCATCCGATAGAGGATTTACCCATGATGAGAATAGCACATTGCTGGGTCCGATTGGAGGAACAATTCGTGAGGACGGCACCTTCGACGAAGACGTAACTTGGGGCCCTGGTCGATGGTCAGCATCCACGACTTGGATTTTGATTCAATTAAGTCGAACCGATTTGGAGGAAAATGGAATTACGTATTTCTGGGCTGATGCAAAAAATGAGCCCGATGGATATCGATTCGAAGGTCTTGACTTGGTCACAACACCTCCTGAATTTACCATTGATGATTGCAGGGAGTTGCGTGACCAAGGACTAGAGGTATGTAGCTTTGAATGGGCAATCATCGATTTAGAAAAGCAGATGCGAACTACAGATCAACTTGCTGTAACCTTCTCAATAAATGAGGGTGTAAACGTAGAATTGAATCGCGAGTTGATCGAATCCAGTTTGCTACTAATCGCTATGGCATTAGCAATCGCAGTCCTACTCTGGTTCAGTCTACGGAGAGCATCTGATGTTGTTATTGTCGGAGCCACCTTGATTTTCGCACTACTCTGGATGCAGGGTTCAATTGGGTGGATGATGGTTCTTGGTGAAAGGTACGGATTCAAGATAATCAGCAAGAGCCAATTTTCCAACTTACTTCCAATACTCGTTATTGCTCTTGGTATTGATGACAGCCTACACGCGCTGCATCGCTACAAGGAGGAGAGACGCCGAGGACGTACGCCAGAGGAATCAGCTCACTCATCATTATCGAGAGTTGGAAGAGCAATCATGTTGACGTCTTTCACGACTATGTCTGCGTTTGCTGCAAACTTGACCTCTGACATTGCAGCACTAAGGTCATTCGGAGTTGAGGCAGCATTAGGGGTCGCTGCAGCATTTATTCTGACAGGCATCTGGGCGCCGTTAATTCGAATGGATTGGGATAAACATCTTCGAGGAAAAGGAAAGTTACCAGAAGAAGAGGAAGGTATAGTTCACATGATAAGTGAAGAAAATCTAGTGAAAGTTGCAGATAATTCCTCAAAGAATTCGGCCGTTTTACTCGTCTTGATTTTGGCAATCACGGCCGTTGCTGTGCCTATGATGCTCAGTCTTGAAGGAGATTTCAAGGTCGAAGATTTCCTCGATGAAGAATCCGATTTCGCTCAGGCGGTCGAGCTAGTCAATACTAGATTCAGTGACGAAGGGGAGCCAGCGGTAGTAATTATCGAAGGCGATATGCTAGATCCTAGGGTCTTCGCAGCGATTCAGGCAACTAGAGACAATATGGCCAATTCAAGTCCTAACGATCCTGGGAAATATACCAAGACTCCACTAGGTACACCCGAACTTCATGCAGTAGATGAGTTAGTTTGGGCCGCTAAGGCTAGTATGTTCGCCAACGTTACGCCATTTGTTGAAGCCGGTTGGGAATCTGACTCACTCGAATGTGATACACTATTCACAGGATTACCAGACGATGCCGACAGAGATTGCTTGCGATTCATGTACGGATTCGTCTATGTCTATGGGGTTCCAGAAGGCGGATATATCCCACATATTCCACCATCATTAACGGCGCTTAACATCGCTCCAAATTGCGAAATAGATCCTGAAATGGTACATCTTTGTCAAGATGGCAGCATTCCAGAATACCCTCGAATGACACTTCGATGGGGTATCGCAAACCCTGAACAGTTCATCGTTGTTGAACAGGTTTTGGCAGAGATGGAAATGGATATGCAACCCTTCCAAGAGTTGGCTGCTCAAGACATCTCACAAAGGGCAGATATAGAATCTGTTAGCGAAGAATATCCGGTGACATGGGCGATCGCTACCGGTGACCCAGTAACTCGTTTTGTCGCTGCCAATAGCATGCAGAATCAACTTCAAGGCACACTAGTCCTAGGAGTTCTATTTTGTCTAATCACACTATGGTGGGGATTCCGAAAGGTCGAGTATGGGTTTGATGACTATTCAATTAGGGACCTTGCTGTATCCTCGCCGGTAATTATTGCAATTACCGGATATGTATATCTCACAGTTAGCGTAAATCTCGCTATTGCAATTGCAATTCTATTGGTCATAGGCGCTGGATATTGGGGCACTAGATCTCTCTCGACTGCAATCTTTACGACAATACCGATTGTGATTGTCATAATTTGGTTGTACGCAATAATTGCAGCTGCTGGATATGGATTGAACATGGTTACAGTCGCAATTGCTGCGATGAGTCTAGGTGTAGGAATAGACTACGTTATTCACGTGGTTGAGAGGTATCGAGAGGAACGCGCAACAGGTGCAGATGTAGAGACCAGCATCAAGGCGATTGGAGGTGCTGCAGGCCTTGCATTGTTTGGATCAGCAGTCTCTGATGTAACAGGATTCCTAATCATTACACGCTCTGCAATGGGCTTCTTTGCGAGCTTCGGTTTGTTCTGTGCTGCAATGATTGGGCTTTCCCTGTTCGCCAGCCTAGTCGTTACACCAGCAATGCTTGGGGCTATGTCTCGGACGAGGAGCAAGGAGACTCAGCAGGTTGAAGCGGTTGGGGCTTGACGGCTGGTCGAACCACATGGATGCATCCGATTCGTTGACCGACCTAGAGAGGGGAAAGGAAGACTGTGTAATGCGGTTTGCTGATGATCAAGCATTCCGAGTAGATTATCTTGAAATTAGGCTGACTTGTCCTTGCGCCAAGTGTGGACCTAGACAGGAAAATGAACAGCGAATTATTGAATTCCGTGAGGAGGTCATGAGATTACGATTGGACAAGCCAAAGGCCGAATTAGTCGGCCGTTATGGCTTACGATTTTCATGGCCTAGCGGCTGTTCTAGTGGTATTTTCTCCTTTCCTTTACTACGTGGTGTGTGTGAAGAAAAAGGCACCTTACTTGGTTAGATATAAATTCAAATTCTTTAGTCGTCATATTCCACTTTTCGTTGAGAAATTATTTTTCCAGAATTTAATTCTATAGCGGTAATTCGTGGATTTTGGTCCCTATGAAGTTTAATCCCTGAATCGATGCCGATTGCAGAATCTCTGCCATCTTCAAGTTTTATTTCACTTCTCCAAACAGAGTTGTCCTCAATCAAACCAAATTTTTGAATTGTTGTGTGACCAACAATTATTGTTCTGTTTTGATCAAAAGGATATCTAACCGAAAAAATGTCCCTTGACCACAATCTATCTTCATCAAACTGATCCTCCAAACTCGAAGAATACGGAAAATCACGATATCCTGCATGAACTAATCTGAATTTTTCTAGAATTATTTCCGTAGGTAGATTAGAGAGATAATCAACTATCGTTAGTTTCTTGTTTCTATCGACAGGGTTCTTCGATGCCCAAAAACCACTCGAGTCAAGGATGCTAACCTCAAATTTTGATTTTTCATTCCAATCATCAAGAAGCATTTGTTCATGATTACCTAGGATCGCGAGGAACTGGTCATTTTCGATAAAAAATTCCACTACACCTACACTTTCTGGCCCACCATCGATCATATCGCCTATGCTAATTAGTAAATCTCCATCATTCAACTTTAATTTCGATACAAGCTTTACAAAACTATCATAGTAGCCGTGAATATCTCCAACAATCCAAACATTGTTGTTATTTTCTAATCTGTTTTCGATTCTATTTTCTTTATCCTTATTTCTCAAAATCCTCACCCTCTTTTCATTCTAAACTAATTCCTTTTCAAAACATTTTTTGCAAATGTTTCCAATAGGATTTGTCACCCAAATTTTCTTCTTCTTTCGACACCAACTACATTCCAAGATTAAACTATACAAATTGCATCACCTATCTTCAAATCCAGTTATTATTTCCTTTAACTACCCCAATTGATTCCGGCAGTTTTTCGTCTTGCCAAGGACGAGAGGTAATTGATTAGGATTCCATTCTTTGCTGATAGTCGTACATAATTGCCCAAACTCTGGTCAAAGTGTAATAATAGTCCTCATCATTCAAGCATTGATCTTTGAAGCTGGTATAATCAACATTCGACAATTGTTCCATTACAACAGGTATTACTTGTCCCTTAGCCATAGTAATCCTAAATCGATAGTCAGCCCAACCAATTATCTCGATTTCGTGTTCAGGCCAGAGAATCTCTAGGGGTTCAATTGTTCGAGATTTGACTTGAAAATGATCAGGCATCGAATTATGCTGAACAATAGCAAGGAATCCATATTTGGTAAAAATCCACATCTTA
>NZTJ01000003.1 GCA_002697065.1 Methanobacteriota archaeon | reverse complement strand
AATATGGGAGTGCAGAAAGTGCAACCATACGTTCTCTGGAGGGGTTTGGGAGCCTTACACAAGAGCCAGCGATGCCAACAAGAGGATAGTCAGAAGATCTCTAGAAGGGGCTACTGCAACAGATATGGCGGTTATCGCACAACAGGCAGCTTTGGAATTCGAAAGGAAACTATCCGAGAGAGATTCAGATGAAGGGACAGAAGAGGAATAATCCGGTTTCACTCAAACTGACTTTGGAGCACAGCGACACCCGCTCCCTCTCATCTTCTCTTGTTACAGAGGCCCTATTTTCTAGTAAAAACGGCGAAATTTCAGTTACTCTACAGTCTGACTCGTTCAATGATGCCAGAGCAAGGTGGAATTCAATAATGAGGGCCCTCATAGCCTCTGACAAGTCCTTGGAAGCCACGGAGAGGTGAGAAAAATTAGCTCAAGACCTAATGTAGATGATATTCAGGCCCTTGCTCGGGAACTCCAATCTCTTAGGGGGCAGATTCAGACCATCTCTTCCCAGTGTTCTGAATACGGCATCACAATAGAGTCACTTGCCGCACAAGATCCGTCAAAGCCAGTTTACCGCTCTCTTGGCAATATACTTCTGGAAGTAGATGACAGAGAGATACTACTAGAAGAACTCAGGTCAGCAGAAGAAGCTCTGAAAGATCACCTAGCAAGATTGGTGGAGAGGGAAGAAAGCATCAGGGCAAGTTACGAGGAAATGGCCGAACAATTCGAGAGGGAGTGACACTCTTGGCAGGAGCCAATACTAATGAGAGTGGCACCTCAGTAGACACACTTCTCTTCAAGTCGCTGCTTTCTGAAGGGAAAAAAGAACAGGCCCTGAAACTTAGTGAGGATATCCTCGCCCAGTCAAGAAGATTGGATGAGCGAGATTTCGAGACAGAAGCATGGATTAGGATGGAGAGAGCCCTACTCGGAGAAACGGAAAACACAGACTTAGGTGGGGAGCTGAGATGGTGTGTTGATCGCCTAGCTTCCGTAGCCTCGGGCTCACCACTTCACGGAGTTTCGCTGTTGAATTTGGCCGCATGGCATCTTAACCAAGGGGAGCAGATGATGTCCTTAGTCACTCTTTCTGACATCTCCTCGGACAGGGGTCATCCTTCAGAAATAATTGGGCTATCCCGATTGGAATCAGGAAGGATCCTGGCTTCAATAGGTGACTTCGAGCCAGCAATGAGGCACCTATGGATAGCTATGAGGAGGCTCTCATCTTCCGAAATGCCCTCCGAATCAGTGGTATGCGCTATCGAATGGTTGGATATTGCATTGGATGAAATCGACGCGGAATCTCCAACCATGGATGACAGAATAGTAGATGCAAGGCCTCGAGAAAGTCCAGGGATGACAACGGTGCCCTCGAATCCAAATGATATCCGGGAGTGCGTCGAACTCATACTCTCAGTCGCTCTAATAGACGTCTCCGGCACTCAGAGAGATGATCTTGGATTAGTGCTTGACGCTAGTGAGGCACTCAATGAGCCTAAATGGAAGTCAGAGTTAGAGGAGAGGAGACAAGAAATTCAGGACTCAAGACTGCTTGAAGCGCTCCAGTCATGATCGATAACTGACTGTACTTCCTCCTTGCCCCACGCAGAGGACTCAGGAACTTGAAGGCACCAACCTACCTCCTCAATAGACTCGTCCAGAGAAATCCATGGGTCTGGACTAACCTCCCTTTCAACTCTTACTAGTACAACATAGCCCCCAGGTATCAAATCTCCTTCAACCGCCTTCGCAGTACCAAGGATGCCAGTCTCTTCATACAACTCCCTAAGTGCAGCTTCCTCGGGCGCCTCACCTCTNCTTAGATGNCCNCCAGGAAGNTCCCAACCCCTGCTCTTGTTCTTCACCATAATCCANGAATCATCCGTNTGCTGTGGCAAAGCAAGGACAACGACGAACTTTCTGTTATCCATCTAAATCACNCAGTATCTCTTCTACCAATTCTTTCGCCCCGTCAACTCCTTCTGCCGCCATCCTTCTTGCGAGGAAGAAGGCCTCNGTGCCCCTTCCTTGTTGTCTGAGCGCTTCCAAATCTGACATTTCTAGATTTTCCTCATCTTTAGATNGCNCTTCATCCTCATGAGCTTCCTTTCTAGAAAGGATACTAAGACGCCGGAGAAATTGAGTTCGGTCTTTTACCGAAGGCTCTCTCCAAGGATTTTCAGTAACTCCGCCTACCCTCGACTCCATTCTCTCTCTAAACCTCTCCCTAGCGGTAGATCGAGGATAAACGGCATTGGCTTGGTCATAGCAGAGCCAAGCCTCATCATATTCCTGCCTTCTCTCATACAACATCCCCAGNTCCTCCCACGATTCATGATTCGTTGGCCTCTGGGATAGGAGAATCCTAGAAAGCTCGAGGAACTCATCCTCGAAACCCCCCTTTCTAAGTCTCTCGAGCCTTCTTGAATATAGGATATTCGATCTCTGATCAGAAATATCAAGACCTCGGAGTCTTTCTGAGAAGACTCGCAGCTCTTCCGGCTTATCACAAATCCCAGACCACCATTTGTCAGGATCTAGAGGGTCCGATAGGAAGGCCCCCTCTAGTAGGTCCTCGCAGGATGCAACAATGTCTATTTCAGATAATTGAGACATCAGCTCCGGATCCCTTCCCAGAACAGCAAATAGGTCAGATAAAACCGATCTAGCACCCTCTGAGTCTTGCATCAGAACTTTAATTCTAATCAATAACTTCCAGTTTTCTTCATTCGTAAAATCATACAGTATGCTCTGCTTCGCACTCTGCTCAGCCCAAGATAGATTGCCTAAATCTTCACCTAGCCTGAGGAACTTCTCAGCTTGGCTTCTGTATCTGTTGCCAAGACTTCTTCGGGGATGTTGGAGTGACTCAGTGAGAGTATGCTCTTCTTCCATTTCGACTACTCACAGTACAGATTCAAACGGGGTTCTGTCAGCTCCGGGCTCTATTGTTGCGTCCAAACCGATCTTGCCAGTAGTACCATCCGAAGAACGACTAGGATCCAGACTTGATCCCTTTTGGTTGGATAGAATTAACGTATCTTTGTCTGGCTGCCACCGAGTCATCAGTGCCCACTCTACCCTGGAAGAATTTGTTACATCGATATCGGTATCAACTACGATTACCTGTTTCATTGACTTGTGGCCGTCAAGTGCAGCATGAATGGCCCTCATGCTATCGCCAGATTTCTCAGGGATTATTTGAACAACCGAAGAAAGCCAACCACTCCCCCCATCCGTTAGGTAAACATCGGTGCAAGTTACTACTTCTGAGACAGCCGTCTTGATAGTTGGAGCCCTAGGCATCCCCATCAATGTCATGTGTTCCACTCCTGCAGGAATCAATGCATGGAATATCGGCTCGTTTCTATGGCGTATTGAGTCATATTCGATTACTGGCTCCTGTCTGATATCGTCAACGGTACCTGTTATGTCCACATAGGGCCCCTCGTCATCCAATTTGGTGGTAATCCTTGCCTCCATGGCATATTCTGATTCTGCCGGGACTTGAACGCCGTTAGGTAACTCCACCAACCTCAATTTTTCTCCATACAAACGCTCGTGAAGAGCAGAAGCTACCTGCAACTCATCTATTGGCTCATTGAATGACATTGCAGCAGCGAGTAAAACCAATGGGTCAGGGCCGTTTACAACCGCAATGGGAACGTCCTCATTGTTCTCGAAAGCCTGATCGGCCATTGTTCTTAGATGACGGGGAACTAGTCTGACGGTTGTCCTGTCCGGGCCTTTCAAGAGTTGCCTGTGAAATGAGGTATTCCTCTGTCCGCCATATTGGGCGATAATTATGGAAGAAGACTGGTACCTGCCGCCATCCTCTCTGTAGTGCCAAGGTATGGGGAGTGTGGAAATGTCAGTAACCTCCATTTTGTTCTCCAATACGGGAGCAGAATCGCCATCCACCAGTACTGTATCGCTAGGATTTTCCATTGCCCATGCAAGAATATCGATCAACTCTCCCGGCTCAACATCGAATGCTTCACATAGCCTATGTCGAGTAAGTATGTTCATCGTTACTCTATGCCCTGGAGACTCGATAATCTCACTAAAAAGGAGAGGCATATTACCCGATGACTCGGACTCCTCTTTCATGTCATAATTTACACTAACTGGGCCCTTGACCGTCCGACTTCCATCAACGAGATCTCTGAATCCCATNATNAACTCCGGNCTANTAGGNCGCTTGAATGTTCGGCTTCTATTGNTGCAATGNGGGNCGATATTCATCATTTGATACCCGTCAGTCTCATAAACGGACCGCAGGTCGCCGAGACGTCATTTCGAGGTGTANTAGTTGGGACGAGGTCTTTTCTCAGGTTCTAAGATGAAGTCTGATCGTAAGAGATACAGGTGGAAGGAGAGAAAGTTCAGGAATAGACAGGCCAAGAGAAAACAGGGNGGAGTTCTGAAGCACGACCCACTGAGAGGAAGCCCCCAAGCAAAGGGGATAGTAATCGAGAAAGTAGGATTCGAGGCAAAGCAGCCTAACTCAGCAATCAGGAAAGCAGTGAAAATTAGCCTGATAAGAACAGGAAACCGTCTTACTGCGTTTGCCCCCGGAGATGGTGCAATTTCATTCATCGACGAGCATGACGAAGTTATGGTTGAGGGAATCGGCGGGAGCAAGGGTAGATCATACGGTGACCTCCCTGGAGTTAGATACAAGGTAATCAAGGTAAATGGNGTATCTCTNGATGAGATGGTCAGAGGAAGAAAGGAGAAGCCNGTACGCTGAGGAATTTCTATGGAAGAAGACATCGAGATNACTGAAGAACCTGCAATAGAAGAGGAGCCAACCCTCCCAATTGCTGGTATAGGNACTATGGTTTTTGGCAAGTGGGATGCTAGTGAAGTTGTNTGCAGCGATCCTGGAATTTCTAGATACGTCAATCTGAAGATGATTGGAGCGCCCCACACAGGAGGCCGCCATGCAAATGCGTGGTTCGGGAAACAGGANCTCTCNGTGACTGAGCGGTTCATCAATAACCTCATGAGGTCNGGGAAGTACAGCGGNAAGAAGCAGTACTGTGCAAAGTCCCTAGACGAAGCCTTCGATAGAATAAATGCAAAGAGTGGAGAAAATCCACTTCAGAAGTTCATTGATGCTATTACAGAGGCGGCTCCATGCGAGGAGACCACCAGAGTAAGGATTGGTGCTGTAAGCCAGCCAAAGGCTGTCGACTCTTCACCTAGTAGAAGGCTTGACGTTGCCCTCAGGAACCTTGCAATAGGTGCCGCATCAGCAACTATGAAGAGTAAAAAGTCCCTCACGGAAGGCATCATTTCAGAACTCACAAAGGCTGCAGATGGAGACGTCAACTCCTTTGCTGTTGGAAAGAGACACGAGGTAGAAAGGATAGCTGCTTCAGCCCGATGATGACAATCAGCGAAACAACTCTTACTTTCTTCTACTCCACTCAATTGTCTTTATGAACCGTTTTCAGGTCGGAAAAATAACTAGGTGAGGATATGGGTCGTAAGGAAGACAACATCAAGCGCGCAACTGAGGTAATGCACATTCGAGAAAGAATCCGAAATCTCGCTATAGCTGCCCACATTGATCACGGAAAGACCACCCTCTCCGACAACCTGATTGCCGGGGCAGGAATGATGTCCGAGGAGCTCGCCGGGAAATCGAGAGTATTGGACTTCGATGATCAAGAAAGCGCCCGAGGTATCACAATCAACGCCGCCAGTGCATCCATGGTGCACGGAGTGGATGGTGATGACTATCTGATCAACCTGATTGACACACCCGGTCACGTAGATTTTGGAGGCGACGTAACTCGGGCNATGAGNGCCGTAGATGGTTGCATCATTCTTACCTGNGCTGTAGAAGGNGCAATGCCCCAAACCGAGACCGTGGTCAGGCAGGCCCTGAAGGAGAAAGTNCGACCAGTNCTCTTCATCAACAAGGTNGANCGCCTAATCAACGAGCTCCAGGTAACCCCTGAGGATATGATGGCAAGATTCCAAAAGCAGATTATCAAGGTAAACGATCTGATTAGAACCTTCGCGCCCGAACAGCACAAGTCTGATTGGCAAGTTGACGTTGCGAAGGGCACAGTTGCTTTCGGNTCTGCATACCACAATTGGGGNATNACAGTCCCGTTCATGCAGAAGACCGGCGTAAACTTCCCCGAGATTTTCGAGTACTGTAACAATGAGCAACAGAAAGAACTAGCCAAGAAGGCACCAGTCCACGAAGTCTTACTAGATATGGCAGTGGAAAAACTACCATCACCGTTGGTTGCTCAGGAATACAGGATTCCAAATATCTGGCAGGGCGATCTTGATTCAGAAGTAGGCAAGACAATGACTAACTGCGACGCAGATGGTCCACTATCNCTGATGATAACCAAGATTTGGATGGACCCTCATGCAGGCGAGGTAGCAGTTGGAAGNGTNTATTCAGGCACAATAAAGCAGGGAGAGACAGTTTGGGCGAGTGGGGCTGGAAAGGCCGAGAGAGTCCAGCAGGTCAGCATGATGGTAGGTGGTGACAGAATCCAGGTTCCCGGGGTATCAGCAGGAAACATCGCTGCATTGACCGGTGTGAGGAGCGCTGCTGCAGGTGTAACNATTACAAGGGACAAGGACGAGACGCCATTCGAGGCAATCAGGCACTACTCAGAACCAGTTGTAACTGTGGCTATTGAGCCAAAATCAATGAAGGATCTCCCAAAATTCATCGGGGCGCTACGAAGTTTGGCCAAATCAGACGCATCCCTGTCCGTAGACACAAATCATGAGACTGGAGAGGCACTACTCTCAGGAATGGGAGAACTTCACCTTGAAATAACGATTTATCGACTAGAGGAGGAACAGGGTATCAAGGTCAACCAGAGTAACCCGATAGTGGTTTACAGGGAGTCAATAGGATCCGATAACAAGGGTAGGCCTTTCGAGGGNAAGTCTCCCAATAGNCACAACAGATTCTATGTTGAGGTGGAGCAACTNCCNGAGAACGTCATCACTGCACTAAGGGAGGGCGATCTGGGGGACGGGCCAGTCAGGACCAAGGATGCAAAGGAGGTAGGAAATAAGTTCGGCGAGCTTGGAATGGATAAGGATTTGATGAGAAAGATATACGCAATCAATGCNACCACAGTTCTAGTCAATGATACAAAGGGGATTCAGAACCTCCACGAGACGAGNGAACTGATCATAGAGGCATTCAACGACGTGTGTAAGAAGGGGCCAATTGCGGACGAGCCACTAACAGGAGTCATGGTTAGACTAGTTGACGCAAAGTTACACGAGGACGCTATCCACAGGGGGCCAGCTCAGACTATCCCAGCAGTAAGAAACGCAATCAAGGGTGCCCTANTTAGGGCCGATTCAGTGCTCTTCGAACCTATTCAGAAAATTAGGATNGATGCACCTTCTGAGTGGGCAGGGGGAATTACTAGGCAATTAATCACTCGAAGAGGCGTCATTGAAGATATGCCAGTAGAAAACGACGTTACATGCGTGATTGGTAAGATGCCAGTCGCAGAGTCATTCGGATTCTCAAATGACATNAGGGCTGCAACACAGGGGAGGGCCGTTTGGAACACNGAGAATGCAGGGTATGAACAGGTCCCCCCAGAACTTTTCCACAAGATAGTNGGTGACATCAGACAGAGGAAGGGCCTCAAAGAAGAAATTCCAGGAGAGGCNCAGTACACGGATTGATTAGCTNATTCTAATCAATTGGAAGTCGGTCAACTCCCTCAATACCGATAGCGCAGGAGAGTCCTCCAGCCTGTCNAGACACTCATGTGCAAGCGAATGGTGGTACATCGCTCTCTTCTTCGCATACTCTATNGATCCTGAACTTTCTAATTCNGAAACTGCTCTAGACAAAGACTCTTCACTACACTGGCCAGAACCAAATACTNGGTTGAAGTTAGTAAGGTCGGAATCGCTTTGCANTGCATGAATTGCAATNAGGGTCCTCTTGCCTTGAACTACGTCAGATCCNGCTGGTTTNCCCAGAGTCTCAGTATCTCCNGTNATGTCAATTAGATCATCCATNAACTGGAAGCATAGTCCCAGATTAAGGCCCCATTGCGCCATATTGGAAACTTCCTCATCATTAGCCCCCGCAAGAATAGCCCCCGTTCTGGCACAGGTCTCAAACATTGCACTGGTTTTACCTGCAATCATTGCAATGTAGTCTTCTTCAGTTACTTCATCTCTAGTCTCGAACTCTATGTCCTCTTGCTGGCCTTCGGCAACCTTCCTTACCATTTCACCAATCGATCTAATTAGGTGCCCTAGTAGTTCGTCCGGCACATCTTCCGACTCTGCAAGAATCTCGAATCCGACAGCGAGCATGGCGTCTCCAGCATTGATTGCGGTGGCATCGTCGTATTCGACATGTACAGCGTCTAAACCNCTCCTTATTGGGTCTTGATCTATTATGTCATCATGTATCAATGTGAAATTATGAATAATTTCTATGGAAGCTCCGAGTGTGTAGTGGCCGTCGTTCGCTCCACCTACAGCCTCCCCCACAAGTCTAGGCAATATGGCCCTCAGTCTCTTGCCACCTCCCTTGAATAGGTGCGTCATTGCACCATGTAGGTTTTCCTGTTTCATCTTCGAAAGACTAGCCATAATCTCGCCCTCCACCTTTTCACGGTGTCCAGAAAGAGCATCTAGAAGCGTCTGACCGGGGTTTACTGGTCTACCATCCATGCCTACTTCCCCACAGTAGGTGATTACGTCATTTATTTTACTTGTCATAGATGTAAAGTCGCCATCGTTNGGAATTATGTAATTCTCCCAAATTAATCTGAACCACGGAGCAATCACTTGATCTTGCCAGTTTCCTTGTCCATCCATCATCCTCTTGACTTCATTAGGATCGGCCCAGAGAACCTCCGAAATCTCATTGAGATTATGATCGGTAGTAGCATCTGCTTGAACCACCATGATGTGATCAATCTCCCTCTCAATCCATTCCTCGTTCCACCTGCAGGAGTATTCCATCTTTCCGATATGGTGGAAAGTCCATAGATCGGATTCATTTTGTGGGACTCCAAGCTCCTGCCATAGCTTCCTTCTCGCGGCATTGATGGCTCCCTCTGGACCATTCTTCTCCGACTCTACATCGAGAGGATGGCTGCAGCAACTATTTGCCCAAACTCCTGGGAAGGTAATCTTCTCCGAGGATCTCTTCTGAACGAGTAGCCTTCCTTCGGAGTCGAAAATTAGCACACTGAAAGCTCTGTGCCTGAAACCTTCATTTCTGTGACAGGCTAATTTAGACTTCGATCCAATGATCCTGTCTTCCGAATCGACCAATAGACACATCTCGTCCATCATCTCGAACTGGGTGGAATCATGACCCTCCAGAGTTACTTCTCTCGTGGACATACAATATAATCGGAAGGAGACGTGTATATGAAGACTCAATAGGGCAGAATCTTCGTCCCTCGAGTTTCCCCGGTTGTCAATAATTCTAGAACTCTTTCTGGGGAGCGACCATCTAGTATCCAAACCTCCTCAACATCCGATGCAATTCTCCTGGCACTATCTATTTTCAGACTAATTCCGCCCGTAACATCAATTTCTGAGTTATGGGGGCCTTGAAACTCTTCTTCTGTNCCCAATCTACTAATCAACTTCGAATCTTCCTGATNGGGTGGNCCNGTCAAGACCCCTTCAGCATCGCCAATGAGGAAAATGCAGTGTGACACATCCAATTCTCTGGAAAGCCTCACCATCAAATCATCACCAGATAGAATTCCAAACTCCCTCTGATCATTNGTATTAACAACATCTCCGAAGGTAATGGGAACTGGCGACCCTACTCCCCTTTCGAAATTACTAATGTCTCCTTGGAATTTTGATCCCGTACCTATNGCCCATTCAGAGGGCGGAAGACCTTCAGATTCTAATTCCGCCTCTGAAAACTTTTCAATCACCAATCTGTTCAACTGTCTCATATCTGAACGAATTTCTTCTACAGCNATTCGTTGCTCTTTCGCGATCTCCTGGTCTACTCCTCCAGATATTGACCATTTTTTTGCTAATAAATGTCCGAAAGATCCAGCGCCGTGCACTATGACTACGGGTACGCCCATTTCAGCAATTGAGGATATNGACTCTACCACCCTTTCCAAAGAATAAGAATCCAACTTCTTCATTGAGCCCTTGTCAGTAATCAGACCTCCGCCCAATTTTATTACGACCCTAGATGCCATTTACGATTGAATGTACGGAGACTCGTATTCTAACATTTTCAAGTCAATACATACAGTTTAACGCTAATGCCATGTCCTAATGGTGTGGTCGATACATCCGAACTNGAAAGGTTTCAGAGATGGCTACAATCTGAATTAGCCAATGCATCNCTATTGGANGATAAGGANGATAGAGGACGTCGNACCCTACAAATTGAGCTTGCTATATCGGAGGTGATGAGATACAGAGAGATTCTAAGCAGTCTAGATCAATCTCATGCTTCTCCATTCGTTGAAAGGGAGGAATCCGTCCGTGTACAGAATAATTCAGATGTAAAACCGGTTACTAAATCCGGGGAGTGCCACTCGTGCGGTTCGGAGAAACTTAGCGATCTGCAATTCTGCCCGGTCTGTGGAGAGTTTTGACTACTCTTCTTCTGACCAGGTTTCTCTTAATAGGGACAGCTCGGGATCATCTTTGCCAACTATTGAGAGNTACTCACCAGCAACAGTCTCGGATAGGTANACAGTAACTCCTGCATGCCAAATCGTCTCTCCAGAGGCGACCATCCTAGCGGTATCGACCTCAATNATGGCTGGNTCATCGTGATGTACTCTNCCNGCCTCAGCAGCATTCCTGATNGATGCCGAAAGATGAACNTGGGCCCTTCCTCCGGGGCTAATCCCAATCTCAATAAGATTCTCCGCCTCATTCGGATCACAAGGGTAGTATAGGGAGTCGGGAATATCGCTGGATGGAAGGTCCAACTCTATCTCAACGGTGTGCCCGTAAGTAGCCCTCATCATATTTCCTCGTACCTCATACCTTCCCTTTGGATCAGTCTCAGAAATAGCAACTAGGTGGTGGGGCCTTAGCCAATGCTGTCTACGCCTACCATCTTTGAATTTCCTAACTATATCTCTGACATCGATCCAACCATTTATGTCCATTTCCAGATCGAACTTCTCAGGTGCATGTCTGAGAACTAAGGCTAGCTTTCTTGCCATCCCNTCTCTTTCCCTTGTACTCATNATGAACTTACCTTCAGAGTTACAAGCNGGACATAGATCATCGTCCGAGAAGTATCCGTGTACTGNGCATTCCCTAATCATACTNGATGCTCGATGAGGATTATTCAAGAACCCCTCGGTCGTTNAAAATTTTTACTCCGGGAATCGTTATGGGCTCGCTACCCGACCGAACANCGTGAGTTCTGTAATTGTTGATTGGCGNCGAACCCCATTCAGCAGGTCCCACAAGGGCCNATTGTCTGTAGTANGGCCGGACGAATTCGCCTCACAGGTGCTCACTGAGCTACTTAACCATCTAAGCATAGATCCAGCAGAAATAGATGACGTGATCGTCGGCTGTGCTTATCCGGAAGGCGAACAGGGGTACAATATAGGGAGAATGATGGCTCTAATTTCACGGCTGCCTCCTGAGGTACCTGGAGTCACAATTAACAGACTCTGTGGATCTTCGATGCAGGCAATACTCTACGCAACAGCAAATATTTCCGCTGGCTGGGGGGAATGCTTCGTTTGCGGGGGGGTAGAATCAATGTCCAGGGTAAAGAGGAGAGGCTTCAATTGGAGCCCACATCCAAAATTCGAAGTTGATTATCCNGAGGCCTTCGTGAACATGGGAATAACCGCAGAAAATGTTGCCCAANTATATGGGATNTCTAGATTAGAACANGAGGAATTTGCGCTCTCTTCACATNCAAAGTCGTCAAATGCAGAACANTNAGGAAANTTCTCAGAGGAGNTTGTCCCTATAGTTCACAAAGACGAATTAATCTCAAANGATGGGTGCATCAGACCNGATTCCACATTAGAATCAATGTCACGTTTAGGACCNGNCTTCATGGANGAGGGCACAGTAACAGCTGCNACATCATCACCACTAACGGACGGGGCCGTTTTCGCTCTTGTTTGTAGTGAAGAATTTGCCAAAGCAAATAATTTGCAACCAATTGCGAGAATTGTCTCTGCTGCTACGACCGGTTGCCAACCCGAACTAATGGGTTTAGGGCCTATTTCTTCCACCAGTCTTGCCCTTGAGAGAGCAGGCTGGGATTCCAGTGAAATAGACGTCTTCGAATTGAATGAAGCCTTTTCCTCTCAGAGTATTGCCTGCATCAGAGAACTAGGATTAAATCCCGAAATTATCAATATCGACGGGGGAGCCTTATCCATTGGACACCCATTAGGGGCCTCAGGAGCGAGGATTACATGCAAGGCTGCCAGTTTATTGTCTAGAGTGGGAGGAAAAAAGGCGGTTGCTTCAATGTGCATCGGTGGTGGGATGGGCATCTCAATTGCCCTGGAGTCACTTTAGTCAACTATCGACGACCTCATCAATGAACATCCAATAGCGAAGTCATGAGCGAGGATACCGGAGTCTCCCTAATCGGCAATAGCCTTGCAGGGAAGAGGGTCATATTGGCCGTTTCCGGAGGAATAGCTGCAACAGAGGCCGTCAAACTTGCTAGAGAACTAAGAAGGCACGGCGCAGAAGTTTTCCCAATGATGACCAAGTCCGCTGAGAAAGTTATCACCCCTCTTGCCCTCTCATGGGGTTCTGGTGTCGATGTCGTTACCGATTGGGAGTCAGAAATGTCCCAACTCGGGACGTTCGATGGCTTGGTTTTGGCCCCAGCTACTAGAAATACGATTGCTAAGTTTGTCCATGGAATAATCGACTCCCCAATCATGATGGCAATTTCTGCAGCATCTGGAAGCGAAATACCAATTCTGTTTGTACCATCGATGCATAACGATCTTTTCCAAGATAAGGTTACTGAGGAGCTTCTATGCGAATTAGTTGACCGGGGGGTCAACACAATGATAGAAGACCCCAAAGAGGGAAAGAGGAAGCAGCCTGACTCTGTAGAGATAGTCGCGATGTTCTGCAATTTGGTAAACCGAAGGATTGAGAATAGGAAGAGAGTAGCCATAACACTGGGAGCAAATTCGGCACCTATTGACTCAATTAGACAAATCGTGAATACGTCTTCTGGTAACACAGGATGGTCAATTGCCGAGCACCTGCATAGGATGGGGCACGACGTTGTTTGTGTTTCAGGAATTACTAGTCGGGAACCATTTTTCAGTCTGCCAGATATTCGTTTTGCCGGGACTCCAGATTCTATGCTTGAAGAATCTATACTTCTCGCAAAGTCCGAAAAGAAACCAGACTATTGGATTCATGCAGCAGCCGTTTTGGACTATACACCCGAACCGCTTACTGGGAAATTACCTAGTAACTCAGGAGATTGGCAAATAACACTCAAGCCTTCTTTGAAGCATCTTAAGGCGTTGAAGGAGCACACCATTGGCTCTAAAAGAATCGCTTTCAAACTGGAGGTTACAGGTGGCGAAGACTCCCTAATCAGCAAATCAATCGATTTGATATCCGAGAACGAATTACTAGCCGTAGTAGCAAATATGATGACTGAAGTCCAAGGAAAATCAGATACTAGGTGCAGAATCGTATTTTCGGATGGAAAGATATCTGAAATCCGTGATCTAGAAGGTTTGTGTGAGGAGATAGAGAGCATCATTTCCTCAAATTGACGTAACTTAAATCGAATAATTCAAGCCAACTAGCAAGGACCGGCTTAATGTGTCAGGATCTTCAAGGGCCAAGCGGGGAATACCCCCAAAATCTGAATTCAACAAGTGGTACCCTGCAATAGTGGAAATTTCCGACCTCGTAGACAAGCGTTATCCGATAAAAGGAATGGATGTCTGGAAGCCATACGGACTAACTGCAATGGGCTTAATTGACTCACTCGCTAGAAGAGAGATGTCTAGGACAGGCCATCACGAGTACCGCTTCCCACTACTTGTTCCGGAAGATCTCCTGGACAAGGAGAACAAACTAGTCTCTCTATTGAAGGCAGCACGAGAGGCAGGTGTAGACCCTTCAGAATTGAGATTCGACGAAGAAGCTTCAGGTTTCAAGAAAGAAGTGTATTGGGTCACTCATGGCGGTGAGAATAAGCTCGAGATCCCGATGTTTCTCAGACCAACATCCGAGACTCCCATGTACACTATGTTCTCTCTTTGGATAAGGAGTCACGCAGATCTNCCATTGAAGACATTCCAGATTGTTAATACATTCAGGTATGAGACCAAGCAAACACGATCCTTCATCAGGGTAAGGGAGATNCACTTCTTTGAGGCACATACTGTACATTCCGACCAAAAAGGTGCAGACAAGCAGATAGAGGAAGACGCTGAAATGGTTCAGAGAATANTGCACGANCTGTGNCTACCTTCTTTGGTCTCNAAGAGGCCCGTNTGGGATACCTTTCCGGGTGCTTGGTACACAAAGGCCGCAGACGTTGTAATGCCTAATGGAAGNACACTTCAAGTTGCTACCTACCACCATTACAAGGATCAGTGGGCGAACGCATTCGACCTTACGTACGAGGACTCTGAGGGAAACACAAAGCCCTGCCATCAAACAACATTTGGAATGTCCGAGAGGCTTCTAGGTGCTGTCGTTGGAATGCATGGAGACGACAAGGGACTGATNCTGCCTCCTGCTATANCNCCCATTCAGGTCGTNGTTATGCCTATTGCCGCGCATGTTGACANAAAGGTNGAACCAGCCGCAAAGATGCTGGCNGAACGGCTTTCTGATTGTGGAATNAGGGTNGAACTAGACACNAGGGACGTNAGGCCAGGNGTGAAACACTATGACTGGGANATAAAGGGNGTGCCNATCAGAATAGAGCTNGGACCTAGGGACTTGTCNGCNGGGAANTTNGTNCTNACTNTNAGAACGGGTTCNAANTCTGAGATTANNNTNGANGAAGCNGAGAAATCNGTNTTGGANTCACTNGAAGNATTGGCAGATGANCTNCGTCANAGGGCNAAATCNNTGGTTTCCGANAANGTGNAGCNNTTCCCCTTNNNTAATCTGGATTATGATGCNNCNNANNNNTCTTCNATTGAAAGTGGNATNGTNTACNAGATAGCATTCGATGGAAACGACTCAGATGCAGAATTCCTCGAAAAGAAGACTGGTCTGACGCTTCTAGGGGAATGCGACGAGGACTTTCCTCAAGAAACGAATTGCCTTGTAACCGGGAATCTCACGAAAAAGAAGCAGCATGTGGCCAGAATGTACTAGATTCTCTTTTTGAAAAGTAAGCCCGCAATGGCAACAACCGAGAAGAAGGACAGGAAAAGCAAGTCACCAAGTAAGGGATCTGTCATTGGTTTCACCCACGTTTCTATCCGGTGAAGGCCATCCCATGTGTATCCTTCAGTCCAGACAACCTTTGTCTGAGCGTAATCATCTCTACATATCTCCTTCATATTTGCAACTCCGGTAGAGCATAATATTGCCCCAACCCCGATAACCATATTGAAAACTGTACCAGCTAATCCACATAAACCGAAAAATACCCANCCCCATCGCCTCGATTTCCTACCGTTTTCTATTTTCAAGTCAGGAATGTCGGGCATAAAATCAGGAAGGGTGATATCATCAGAAATCATTCCTAACTCCACTTCATCGGATGGTTCGCCTATCTCTGGAGCATGAACTCCCATCTCCTCTAGGGCTTCGCTTCCGTATATCCTCTCTGCCATTGAGTATAGTTCCGGGTTTTGCTCAATCTCTACAGGGTCTATGTCTCCCTCGAGCAACCTCCTGACTGCATCGCTATCAGTCATCTGTGATGCTGTCAGATTGAGGTCCCTATCAAATGAACCCAATACTTGGGAGTCAAGACTATTTTTTCCTACTAATGGCTCTTCTTGCGGCTTCGCAGATACCAGACTCATTCAGCCCCATCAATTCCATTAGTTCCGAAGAATCNCCGCTCTGTCCGAATTTATCCCTTACTCCGACCATCTCCAATGGGGCCGAGGAATTGGTAGAAAGCCATTCTGATAGGGCACTGCCCAAGCCCCCAATCACCGAGTGATCCTCTGCCGAAACAAATGCTCCGCATGTTTCAGTTAATTTTGAAATTAGATCACCGTCAAGGGGTTTGATTGTGTGCATGTCAACAACGGTACAGCTTATGCCTTCATTCGCGAGTGTTTCTGCTGCAGAGATAGCTATGCCGACCATGACCCCACAAGAGACGATTGCTACATCTCCACCTTCCCTCAGAACTGACCCTTCCCCTATTCTCAATGTTGAACCATCTTCATACATCCTCGAGACCTTGTTCCTGGCTGTCCTCATGTAGGAGGGGCCATTCAAATCAATCAGTTGAGAAGTCAACTCTTCGGCGGATATATCGTCACACGGATGAATCACAGTCATCTTGGGTATGGTCCTGTAGATGGCCAGGTCCTCTATTGACTGAGCACTACTACCATCTGAACCAGTATGGATGCCGCCATGGCTACCACAGATATGNACCGGGAGTCCAGGACGCGCAATCCCATTACGAACTTGCTCGAAGGCNCTTTCTGTAAATATNGCAAANGTGCTAGCAAACGGAATTTTNCCAGAAGACGCCATNCCAGCTGCAACAAGCATCATNTTCTGCTCNGCGATTCCCAATGAAACGGTTCTATCNGGATATTGCTCACGAAAGTGNCATGATTTGGTCGATTTTCCTAAATCAGCCTCNAATACGACGACACGAGGATCTCCNGCAATNCGCAGNAGTCCCTTTCCATATCCATCTCTGGATGCTCCTCCAGTGGAAGGGGCGCTCATGCCAACTCCTCCAGTGCAATTCGCAACTCTTCATCATCTGGAGCCTTGCCATGGAAAGAAGGATTATTCTCCATGAACGAAACTCCATTTCCCTTGATAGTGTTCGCCACAATCGCAACTGGGCTCCCGTCTTCCATATTCGCCCAATCAATTACATTTACCAAAGATGCCATATCATGTCCATCCACTTCTTTCACTGTCCAACCAAATGATCGAAACTTCTCCCCAATGTCTCCGATTTCCATTTGAACATCCATGAAATCATCATTCTGAATCCTGTTGCGATCAACAATTACCCTAAGATTGGAGGCATTATGGTAACTAGCTGCCATAGCGGCTTCCCAGATCTGCCCTTCTTGAGTTTCCCCATCTCCCAACATAACCCAGATTTTCCTATCACTTGAATCCAATTTCGCAGAAAGTGCGCATCCAAGACCGAAAGAAAGACCCATCCCCAGACTTCCCGCTGAGAAATCGACGCCCTTGGTCCAATTCATGTCCACGTGACCTTGGCAAACCGAACCAAGTGTCCTGAATCCCATGATATCACTCTCATCAAGAACTCCCATTTGGTGAAGAATTGCATACATCGCAGGACTGGCATGACCTTTGCTCATGATGAATCTGTCTCGATCTTCCCAATCTGGATTGCTCGTATCGAAACGAAGACACGTACCATAAATTGCGACCATGCAGTCTATAGCAGAAAGTGATCCGCCAGGATGTCCAGACTTTGCTGCATGAGTCATTTTGACAATATCGACTCTACATCTCCTAGCCATTTCTACGAGCTCACTTACATCCACCGCGGGACCGCCTCCCATGAACGAAAGTGACGAGTCCGGGCTATTGATGGTTTTCAATGAGATTTTTTGTTTAGTCATCCAATAGAGCCATTCAAATCATACTGTTAGTTCGCGTAATCGTGAATTGGAGCCCCTCAGTCCATGGTCATAATTGGCGAGATGAATTGTCAAAAATGACAATACCAATCTCAGTCAAAAATAACAATTTACTGATTGAAGCCCTTCACAGATTAATCAATGAAGGACGAGTACCTTGTGAGTTAGGGGGGGAACTACACACTAACGCACCGCTACCAGGGCTGACGGCCCTAGCAATGATGATCAAAAAGTCCAGATTTGGCGACAACGTCTTTTTCAACGAAAATCTTCACGTCAACACCACAAACGTTTGTACTCTTGCATGCAGGTTCTGCGCTTTTAGGAAGGGTCCAAGGCATAGCGAGGCCTATTCGCTTAGTCCCGAAGAGTTCGTATCAAGGATAGAACCGTACGAAGGGAAAATCGATGAGGTTCACGCAGTTGGCGGTCTACACCCAGACTGGAACATAGATCACTATNCAGATATNTATCGTTTGACTAAGCAGAGGTTTCCNGAAATAAGCATCAAGTCTCTAACCGCGGTAGAAGTCAAGCATATTGCATCAANATCTGGATTAGGAGTTTTNGAGACGCTAACTATTCTTAGGGACTCGGGCTTAGACTCCTTACCAGGGGGTGGTGCAGAGATACTTGTAGATACTATCAGGGATCGTATTTGTATGGGCAAGGAGAAATCATCAGAATACTTGGAAATACATGGTATTGCTCATGACTTAGGAATCCCAACAAATTGCACCATGCTTTTCGGGACCATCGAGTCAACCAAAGATCGNATCACTCACATGAACAAACTGAGAAAACAGCAGGACTCTTCTGGAGGATTCCAGTGCTTTGTCCCTTACCCATTNCTCAAGGACAATACAAGACTTCCAGAGGCACGACTAGCCTCAGGAGAGGAGGTAATCCGNGTAATTTCACTTTCTAGGATAATGCTNGACAATATCCCACACATCAAGGCATACAGGATGAATATTGGCGATCATCTAGCAACCATTGCAATCAACTCGGGTGCAGATGATATNGACGGNACTGTCGGGCACGAGGAAATCATGCATGTCGCAGGAAGTACTACTAAACTGAACTACGACTCAAATAAACTTGGCAATCTGATTTACTCTTCGGGTCAGATACCCGTAAAAAGAGACTCTACTTATTCGAATTTCGAACGTTTGCAAATGGAGCCAAAAAAAGAGGGTCAAATGCTTCCNATAATAGGTCAGTGAACCCATGTCATGGGATAGAGTACTCGGTAGAGTTTCCTTCATNAATTGCGATCCTGTTTTCCACTCGATTTCTAACGGCTGGAAGATTCTTCCTGCACCNCCTTCTTGGTTGACAGGGCACCTTCTACGTAGAGACTGCATCACTGCGCCAATCCCGGCTGCTGACTACGCATCCAATATGGGAAAACTGAGTCTTATCAGGGACATAGGGATAGTGGGTCGAGAGTCAGTTGGTTCTGTTCTTCTATTCGGCAATAGGTCGATAGAGTCAATGAGGGATATTGCATTGCCATCCGACTCCTCAACATCCAATATGCTGATGAGATGGATCTTAGAAAAAAGGGGCCTCGATCCAAAATATGTCAAAATGGGGCCAGACATGGACACAATGCTAGATGAATGCGACGGGGCTCTAATAATTGGAGATAGGGCAATGACTGCAGCAATCAACAATCCCGATTTAGTGAGAATGGACTTAGGTAGTGAATGGGTGGAAATTACTGGGTTTCCAATGGTCTTTGGAGTATTCGCGGCTCGAAACGACTCGAATCAAACTTCAATCAGCGAGGCAAGAGAACTGATGATTAGTAATTACAACGCTTTCCTCGAGCAAGAAGATGTAAGAAACACCGTCATTTCAAAAGCTTCTAACAAGGTCAATCTATCTAATGAGAGAGTGGGTGAATACTACGAAAATGAAGTCTCAAACTTTCTTAGTCCTGAGTCAATCAACGGTCTGCGAGTCTTTCTGGAGGATGTTTGCGGCGCAAGCGTCGATCCCTCCTGGTTCGAGCATAATTAGTCTGAATACTCGAGTCTCTTGCTAGAGACCCAGTTTAGTAGATCTATNGCTACCTCGCAAGATTCTGCCACGACTACCTCTTCATCNGATGCAAACNTTTCCAGCGTACTCATTGCAGTCAGGTTCCCAATAGCCCCCAAGGCCTCGGCTGCCTCGTGTCTGACCATTACATCCTCCTTCAGATCCTCAAGCCTTTCAACCAGATGGGGTACGGCATNATCATCCTGCATCTGGCCCAANACGTAGGCAANCTCNTGCTTCAGTAATGCAGATGANGAGCCAAATGCATCTGCNAGTGAATCCACCGCGGACTTGCCNCCNATATTCCTGAGAGCGAAAAGAGCCCTCATTCTTTGGAACATCTTCTCCTCTTCNTTACACAANGTATCNCGAAGTNTNTCTACGGTTTCGCCATTGCTNGCNGGAGGTGCGGGATCNACTGATCCNAATTCGCTAACTTCNGGNCTTTCAGTCATTNTCNCCCTCTCCAATAAANTTCAAACCACTTGNATCGAAATCACTCCTAACTAGGCCAACCTCTTTCCCCCTCTCGAGAAACATTCTAACAGCACTTCTCCCGTCTTCACCGTAGTCTATNGTTCGCCTNTTTACGTACATCTTTACGAACTCCTCATTCGTATCCTCATCGATNCCCCTTCCCCACTTNATTGCATCTTTGAGGGCAGCATCAGGNTTTTCAAGTGAGTACTCGATACTTCTTCTGATATCCTCACAGATCTCCCNACAAACAGATTCTCCCAGATCCTTTCTTACTATATTNCCACCAAGTGGTAGGGGGAGGCCGGTTTTTTCGTTCCACCAGATTCCCAGGTCCAATACCATGTAAGCCCCTTCGTCCGACCATGTCAACTGNCCCTCATGGATGATGACTCCGGAGTCATACTTTCCATCCAATACCCCTGGAAGNATTTCGTCAAAGGGGACTTCCCTAACCTCCACATCTCCCAATGCCAGTACCAGTGCAAGATAGGAACTAGTACTCTTTCCTGGAACCGCTATAACCTTGTTCTTTGCTTCTTCAACACTCATTTCTCTTTTGGAAACCAANATAGGGCCGTATCCTTCTCCCATCGAGGCGCCACAATTCATCAGGAAATAAGAATCAGAAATCTTNGGATATGANTGAATACTTACGGCCGACACTTCGAAACTGCCTNTCTCTGCCTCACTATTCAGGGTGTCAATGTCCACGAGAACGTGCTCATACCTTCTATTGCCTGTATCAATAGAACCATTCGTCAATGCATGGAACATGAAAGCATCGTCAGGATCAGGCGAGTGCCCAATTCTAACAGTCACAGTGTCTTCGTTCACGCTCATTGCGTTGTGATTTAGTTGAAATGCATTTTGATTCATACACCTCCACGCAATAATGAAATGGCAAACGTCGTAGGCGCTATTATGCCAGACCCATCTAAGCTTTCGACCGCTTCAGGACAACTTGGACCCGTATGCGCAATAACCGGCAAAGCCCTGAAGTTCTCAGAGGCAATCGTTCTGGACAACGAGTATGTTTGCTGGGAAGCCTATGTAGAAGNGACCGGAGCCTCTTCATCCACAGATGGAAAGGAAGTAGGNGGCCTCAAACTTGGCTAGTTGAAAACTTATGGCCCTAGTCCCTTTTTTTGCCTCATGGCCGGAGGCTGGAGTAGATTCGCACTCAGGTTTTCTGAGTATTATGATTCCATATCTCCAGATTCGATATGGGCCCCACCTAGGCTAAGGAATAGGGAGTGGATGTTCATACCTTGGGGGGGTGCACCACCGGATAGACATAGAGCATTCTCTGACAAGACTTCACTTCATTCCTATCTCAGAACCAGAGCACCACACTCATGCTTCCANAGTACGGCATACTACGAAGACCCTTCCAAGGGAAAGATGGCAGAGAAGGGGTGGTTGGGGGCAGACCTGATTTTTGATTTAGATGGCGATCATCTGCCTGGAGTGTCAGATAACGATTTCCCAGCGATGATTGAAGTAATCCAGGGTCAAGCGTGGAGGCTATGGAATGAATTCCTAGAGCCAGAATTTGGCTTCAAGCAGAAATATGCCCAATTCACATTTTCCGGACATCGNGGGTTTCATATTCATTTGAGAGACCCTTCTTTGCTGCATTTGGACTCGAACGCTCGNAGGGAGATAGTTAACTACATCAGGGGAGAGGGCATAGATATCCAATCGACTATCAACACAGACTCGGGTTGGGGTAAAAGGGCGATTGATGGAATAGACTCGACCCTAGGTAAGCTCTCCCAGATTTCCTCCGGGAAATCCGGAAAGATGCAAACTCTTAATCAACTCCATGAAATAATCAAGATAAGATCCAAGTCACCTAATGTNAACCTAAAGTCTTCAAGCAAAACAAGCATAGAGGAATTGGCATTGCTAGCAGACGGTAGAGACGACTTCGGTCTCGATAGGATTTCCAGGCTCAANGCAGACCCCTCTTTGGATGTATTCGGAAAGCANACTCCGTTATTTTGGGAGCTTGTCAAGGGGGACTCATCGGTAGTAATCGGAACTGCTGGAGAGACAGACGAAGTAGTGACCATAGACACAAAGAGGGTAATTAGGTGGGTTGGAAGCCTACACGGAAAATCAGGGCTAAAGGTTACCGAGTTACCACTCGAAAGATTGGATCCAGACTCGAGCAATAGTTTCGATCCTCTAAAGGAGGCAGTAGTATTCACCGGTGGCTCTGTGAAGGTGCGAATACTTGCTGATGACGTTTGTGCTAGCATCTCCGGAGAACAAATTAATCCATCTATTGGAGACGAGCTCTTGGTCAAAGAGTCAATGGCTATGTTCCTGTGCCTTAAAGGATGGGCAGAGATATGCAAATAGTCGGTTTTTCTGCATCTATGCATTAATTGACTCATCGAGTTTACGAATACNGAGAATATTGAATAGTGGTGNACNGCGGTTGGACTCCGTGATTGACCCCTTAGACGAGGTAGATGAAGACTCAGATGACCCTTCTGATGTTTTGCCACCACCCCCTCCCGGAATATCGATGCCCCCCCCATTGCCCGACCCTTCACTTCCCGAGATTCCCCCTCTACCACTTGATCCTCCGGGACCAAAATTCGGATTTTCCCCTGAACAGTCTTCTGACGGTGACCTACTTGACGCGGCAAGCGCACTGTCTACCTCTTCAGATTCTTCACAGGNCGACGAATCTTCAGATTTCAAATCNGTTTGGAACAGGAGAAAGTCCAANGACCCGACTATTTCGAGNAGCTCCAGAGACAGCATATACAATAGGATCGAAAGAATCTCTACAGGAAAGGGNGACTCCCTCATGGAAAGATACGCCGATAGGTTCGGTTCCGATCTAGATAGGGAGATAATTGTACTCAGAAAGAAAGACCAGGACGATCTTACTACGATTAAGCCAACAGTTGAGCTGATTTCTGGCCCGACTAACAACGAGATGTCTCTAGANGAATTTATCGAGGCAATGGAAGACTCTGACTTCATTGGCAGAGTTGCTGAGAAAACCGGAGTCCCACTACAGAGGATAGGCGAATTAGATATGGACTCAATGAAATCATTTTTCGAAGAAGCCGATTTAGACAACTCTGGCACNCTAGACTTTGACGAGTTCGTGAATGGAATCATCCAGAGCTTCAGGAGTTATGAGGACGACTTCTCCCACTTCTTCACTGTAGTAAATGGACTGCTTGGAGAATTGCCAGACGACAAAACTAGTGACTTCATCTCNTCTGATGGGTTTGAACTGTTCAAGACTGTCGGGGAAGACCCCCAGTCCANAGATTCTGACACTAGGGGGCAGTTCTTCACGATGGTTAATGAACTGCTTGTAGACCTGCCCGAGGCAGTTATGAAGTCATTCACCGAATCTCAGGACTTTGAATTGTACAAGCTGATAGCGGAAAGGTATGGTGGTTGATTGGGACTATTGGAGAAGGCCGGNCAAATCGACAACGCGAAGTCAACGGACGATAAGCCAAAGNTAGCTGAGCCGGAGAGTGCGGNAGTAGAACCAGAACCCGTTNCCCAGCCTGCNCCGGTCAAGAAGAAGGAAAAGAGGAGCAGNAGGAAGAAGGCCCCNNGGAAACCNAGGGAAAAGAAGGTAAGNGTGCCCAAGGTNTTGCCNGAGGATTCTGAGCNCGCNTCTCCAACCCAGTTNAGAATTAGAAAGTACTCCGANTTCCTAGTTTCCTGGGGNTGGACCATTCCGCTNGTAGGNTTCACCGCNTGGGGGAACGANTTCCAGCCTACTATTTTCGTNCTCGCCGGAATGGGNCTNATAGCGTTCAATCTAGGATTCATGGCATATTCGACAGGCAGAACNACTGGAAACTGGATNACAAGGACGACGTACATCAATACGAAAGGAGAGAAGCCCCACCAATNGTACATTTTCCTAAAGGGCATGACATTCCCCCTNGTCATTCTGGGAATTATGGCCTTACTTACGGCCACAGCCACTGGTNTTTCNGACANTGCNGGACAAATCCAACTAGNTCTTGGATTANTATTCCTCCTNCCTCCAANTCTNGACTACCTTTTCTACAGATTCAAGAGCGATGATCTCGGNCTCTGGGACACCCTATTCGGAGGCGTTTGGCTNGTTAAGACCGCAAAGACCGCAGAGTCAAAGGGCTGGCTGAAGAGGCTAGAGCAACTAGGTGACTATACCGAAGCACAAGGCTGGTTATCTGACGGTGACTCGAAGGAATCATCTGACTGATTACTCTTCTATTCTTGCTCTGAGTCATACCTTCTCTTGGCTAGCTCTCGCATGTCCTCGTGAAGAACACCATCGTCTATCGCGTCTTGGTCTGACTCGTCTACAATCTCGACACCAAGCAGGGTCTCTATGATGTCCTCCATGGTGATCAAACCAGCAGTGCCTCCAAACTGATCCTTGGCTACTAGAAGCTGCTCCTTCTTCTCGAGTAGGATATCTAGGGCCTTGTCCACCGAGGTATCGACATCACAAGTCACCACTTCTCTACAAATCTTAGACATCTCTGTCTCGAAGTCATCGTCGGCAGCCCTCCTTAGAATCTCGCTACGCAGTACTAGTCCAACCATTTCATCTACGTTCTCCTCGTATACAGGCATCCGTCCATGAGTCATTATTGGGATTCTTTCCATCACCTCTCTAACTGATTCAGTAGACTTAACAGAGGTCATTACGACTCTTGGAGTCATGATTTCTGTAACCTTCATCTCTCTGAGCTTCAACAGATTCTGAATCACAGCCTCTTCGTCTTCTTCGATTACATCAGACTCTTCGGCAATATCCGCGAGTACCGATAACTCAGTTCGAGTTACTGTCTCAGTCTCCACCTGGGGGAAGGGGGATCGCATTATCTCAATAGTTACCACAATTGGCCATAGGGTCCAC
>NZTJ01000002.1 GCA_002697065.1 Methanobacteriota archaeon | reverse complement strand
CCTGTTGTGCGATTACCGTCATATCTGTTGCGGTAGCCCCTTCTAGTGATCTTCTGACTATCCTCTTGTTGGCATCGCTGGCTCTTGTGTAAGGCTCCCAAACCCCTCCAGAGAACGTGTGGTTGCACTTTCTGCACTCCCATATTCCTGCAGCCTTCCTACGGACCTTGGGGTAATGGCAACTAGGACAGGTGTACTGCCTAGACTTCTTCGATATTGCGGAGCCTGCCCNCCTCCNGACGCTGACCCCGTNCCTGGCTCCGAANCGAGCNGTTGCGCCTGCCTTCTGAGTCCTCTTTGCCATAATATAACCTACAATTCATCCACTATTTTTCTTAGTTTCTTTGTTCTTTCTATGGCATTATCCATGATTTCAGCGAACTCATCCGCNGAGAAAATTCCCTTTAGACCCTTCTGTAGAGAGTGGACATTGTTGTCGTCTCCGAGAGTGATGTGGATCCGCTCGTCACCNCCNAGCTCTTCTCTAGCGCAAGCATCGAATACGAACCTACCTCCTACTCGNTGATAGGAGCACATTATCGGAGTCTTGGAAACCGACAATGGATAGTCNTCTCCGACCTCAAATCTCTCTGCGGGCACAATGGCGTTCCTAAGAGCTACAATTCCAGCCAAGGCAAATGCGTCGAACAGGTTTCCGTCATCAGAGACGGCAAATAGGTCAAGAATTACCTGCCATGCCTTCTCTCCCGGAATAATGCACAATGAGTCTACATCAATGCAACCGGACTCTCTAATGCCCCTGTCTACAACTCTGCCTAGCTCTATTGACTCTGGGCTTGGAGGACCTGATTCCCAGTTCCTTCCTGCCACGGGTCTGACCTCAGCTGAACACATCAGCCCACCTTGATTGGGACGATCCGGGTATGGGGTCATAATCTGGAACTTGACACCTGCTAATACGATGGTGTCTCCCATTCTTACTCGTGCTGAACCCTCAGCTCTTGGAAGAATAGAGTGTTCGACCTCGAGATCACGCCCCTCCCATCTTCCTCTCCCATCTATTCTAGTATCTCTTTCTGCTAGTTCAGAAAGGTGAGATCTAAGGAGTTTGGGGACAATTGGGATTGTCATTGTGAATCACCGCCATTCAGTGCTTCTACCATCAATTTGTGAATTTCTTGTGCGGCATCCATGTTATACTTCCAAGCTTCCTTGAATTCATCTTGCGACAGGTCCCCATCCATCTGCAGGAATACTAATTCTCCCGAATTAGGCATTATCCCCATAGGCAGGTCAGCCTCGCCGTAGTTATCCTCTTCTTTATTGAGATCACAAACAACCACATCATTGATCTTGCCGCTAGCTACACTGACTACTAAGTCGGTCATGGGTATTCCAGCATCTGCTAATGCTACAGAGGCGGCGGTTAGACCTACACACCTTGTTCCAGCCTCGGCCGATACAATCTCAATGCTTATCCTAATCTTTGAACGTGGATAAAGCTCGAGAAGGACGACACTCTCAAGTGCGTCCTGAGTGACCTTACTGACCTCACGGCTTCGACGATTGAATCCAGGCCTCATGCGATCCGTGGTCGAAAACGGTGCCATGTTGTATGCGACATCAAGAACTGCACGATCTTGTCTCTGAATTTTCCTAGGATGGGCCTCCATCGGTCCGTAGACAGCGACGATTGCCTCATTCGTACCCCATGTCATCCTGCAAGATCCATCCGCTACAGGTACAACACCTGTTTCAATTGTGATAGGCCTGATGTCTCCCGGGCCTCTACCATCGACTCGAATCCCGTTTTCATCGATCATCTGAACGTCCCCGTAGCCTCCCATCAGTTTCCACCCCCTCTACTATCTCTGGAAATTTCAGATAGTCTATTGCGGACATCGAGTATCCCATCTATTTCTCCGTCTATCCACATCCTTCCATTGTCTGCCACAACAATGCGGCACTCCGTCTCTGCTTTCATCCTTCTGAGGGCTTCGCCCCCCTTTCCAATTAAAATTCCTAGCAAATGTGGGTCTATTTCTTCTACNACTCCAGAACGAATCTTCCTTAGGCCCATTCCCTTCATAGTGACCACACTTGAGTGTGTTTCCTCTACTTCCTGGATACGGCACAGTATAGCATCCCCGATATCCATCACAGATCTNGTGCCTCCGAAATCTACCTTTCCNGGTCCGAGGCTCATGGGGAGAATCGCATTAAACGGAGCACCTAATTCAATGAACCATAGATTGTTTGTACAACCTTCTATGTAACCAATTACAAGATCCCCGGGTCTCGGGATATATCTCGTATGCACGGGATCAATCGAGATTGACTTGCCCTTTTCCCTTAGCTTTCCTTGCTTTACTGCCTTGAGTCTGCCGGACATTACCAATACTCCATGTCCGGCCTCAAAGTCTTCTGAATCGCCCAGATCTTCACCGGGCACGACGAGGTTGTTCCCTCGCTTGTTTCCTTGCGGCCCTGCCGCACCATTCTTTTTTGACATATTATCGAGCCGCGCGACCGGCCCACCGTTCATAACCGTTGATGCTGTAGATTATTGTAAAAATCAGTCTAATTCCCTTACTTCTACGTCTGGCGAACGTGAAGCGACTTTGTCTATAATGTCATTTTTCATTCCACCTGGAACAGAGACTACGCAAGCCCAATTTCCATTACTCATCCATTCTTCCTTCTGTATTGAGTCTCTAAGCATCTGGCTGACCCCTCCATAGTCCTTACCTTGAACCATGAAGGCCAATCTTATAGTGATAAATTGAAGTGGGATTACGGGCCTTAGCAATTTTACTGCATCTTCTACCTGACTCTCTAAAGATTTGAAGGGGTCCACTGAGAATCTGATTTCATCTAGAGCGTTTTCTATCCTGGTTCTGGGATGGGGGAGTTTCGTTTTAGGATCTGTTGCAGTGGAGGCTATCTCATTGATTATCTGGCGTTTCTTTTCATCTATCAGGTTCTTTCTCTGAGAGGTGGTTAGCTGGATGCTGCCCTTTTCAAGTATGATACTAGCACAAATGGAAATATCGGATGTACCAAATGTTTTCTGGAGAGATTCTCCTGCTGGTCGTTCTCCCGCCCTGGCGTCGGACCAGACTTCTTCGATCGCTAGTAAATCTGAGATTTGCACTGACTCTTTATCTGATTTCCATTCCTCAACTAACAGAGGATCCACTAGAATCTCGTATCTACTTCCTCCCTTCTCAAGACGAGCTAGCACAGCATCATCGAGACTCACCATGATGTTCGATAAGGCCTTTGACTTATCATGGTGGGGTATCAGGACATCTTGCCNAGATGCTTGAGAGTGGCCTCTCTATCCAATTTCTGGTAACCGCCCTTATCGACGCAACCNATCTCTACTGTTTCTGGGTTCAGGTCCTCCTCCAAGGAGTCCCTTAGTGCCTCGAGACCCATCTTAATGGCTGCGTTCTGCGTCAGTCCCTTCTTCCACTTCTCCTCGAAGAAGTCTATCGCTGTCGCCTTTCCTCTACCTATTGCTCCAGCGTTGTANGACTGATANGCNCCNGAAGGATCGGTTTCGAAAAGATGTGCTCCTTCATCATCGAANCCGGCTATTAGTAGGGCCGTACCGAAAGGTCTCGCTCCACCGTACTGTGTGAAAGACTGCTTGTAGTCACACATCTTCTTGACCAAGGTGGAAACCGGAATTTTGTCCCCGAAAGTCATTCGATTCACCTGGCACTGAACTCTGGCCCTATCTACAAGTTGGCGAGCATCAGCCACCAGACCTGATGTGGTTATTCCGATATGGTTGTCTATTTCGTACATCTTCTCAATAGAGTCCGTGATAACCAATTTACTCTGGACTCTTTTNTCCACAATCAAGACTACTCCATCTTTGTACACTAATCCTACTGTAGTCGTGCCCCTTTTGACGGATTCACGCGCATACTCGACCTGGTATAATCTGCCGTCTGGGGAGAAAACAGAGACGCCNGTGTCATATCCTCGCCCACTTGTCTGCATTGTAATCGTACCTTTGACTTAAGGGGCTCTTATCAACATTGGTCGTCGGAAGACTCAATCGGAGAACCATTGTGAAGGAAATAGTAGGTGGGATCGTGAGAGTAGCAGTTCTTGCTTCAGGAGGGAAGGACTCCACGTATGCTTCATGGTGGGCACAACTNCAGGGNTGGGATGTCGTTTCACTGGTCACAGTCCTNGTAAGAGGTGANGATTCGATGATGTTCCAATTNCAAAACACTTGGATTTCTGCATTTCAGGCTTCATCGATGGGAATCCCCTGGAGGCCCGTAATTTCATCAGGAGAGGCGGAGAAGGAGGTTATTGATTTGGAGGAGTCAATAAATTCAGAAGTTGGTGATTTTGATGATATTGAGCGGGTATTCCCTCCTGGAATCGATATCCCCGATGATTTGGTGATACACTCTGGAGCTTTGGAAATAGACGCCTTGGTGGTAGGTGCTCTACGTTCGGACTACCAGAAGACCAGGATAGAGAGGATGTGTCAGAGACTAGGTATTGTATCATTCTGTCCGATCTGGCATAAAGACTCTAGAGAACATATGCAGTCACTTCTAGATCATGGATTCGGAGTGATTTTTACATCAGTTTCAACAGAAGGAATGAATGAGGATTGGATAGGAAGGACCCTAGAAAGAGAGTCCTTGAATGACCTGATAGATCTCTCCCGAAGATATCGATTCAACTTGGATGGAGAGGGGGGTGAGTTCGAAACGATAGTAGTTAGTGCACCGCACATGAAAAGAGATGTAGTAGTCGAAGGGGATGTAGCCTGGAGTGGTTCTAGAGGTTCATTGGAGTTACTTTCATGCAAACTTTCTTGAAATCGCTATACTCAAACAGGAGACCATTGTCGGACGACTCGTAGTTATGCCAGTTTCCCCTTTGGATTACAGGTATGGAAGAGAGATTGCCAAGGAAATCTGGTCTAGGGAAGGAAGGCATGCAAGATCTCTAGAAGTCGAGAGAGCNCTAATTTGGGCACANAGTAAGATGGGCAGGGTTTCCCCGGAGGATTATGATGCCGTTGCGGAGATCTCTGACCCNGGAATTGTTACTGCNGATAGGGTAGANGAATTAGAGGCGGAGACNAAGCANGACATTATGGCTCTGACAAAGGCCATGGCTGAGGCTGCCGGGGANGCTGGGTGGTGNATACACCTCGGGGCCACTAGTAATGACATTGTGGACTCAGCTGTAGCGCTGCAGATAAAGGACAGCATAGAGATTCAGAGAGTTTCCCTGAAAGAATTGATTCTGAAGATGTGTGAAATGGCTGAGAGGGAGTCTGCAACAGTAATGCTCGGGAGAACACACGGGCAGGCGGCGGTGCCAATCACATTCGGTCTGAAGGTTGCCGTGTGGGTCGACGAGATGAGGCGCCACATGGTTAGGCTGGAAGAAATTAGACCTAGGTGCATAACTGGGAAGTTCCTAGGCGCAGTAGGAACTGGNGCCGCACAGGGAGAGAGGGCGCTNGAATTNCAGAGTCTGATTCTGGAAGAGTTGGATTTGGAAGTACCAGTTGCAACCACTCAGGTNGTTGGAAGGGACAGATACATCGAATGGGTAGGATGGATGGCTAATGTCGCTACNAGTATTGAGAAGATACTNCAGGAGGTGAGGAACCTTCAGAGGACCGAAATAGGAGAGGTTGCTGAGGCGTTTGACTCAAAGAAGCAGGTTGGTTCGTCCACNATGGCTCANAAGAAGAATCCCATTACTGCAGAGAATGCATGTGGTCTCGCCAGGATAGTTCGATCAATGATCATACCATCTTACGAAAATGCACTTTTGTGGCACGAGAGGGACTTGGCAAACTCCTCGAGCGAGAGGTTCACTCTCTCACATTCGATGATTCTGCTTGATGACGTTATTTCAAAATGCAATAAGGTACTTTCTGGATTAGTTGTAGACAGAGATAGAATGAGGAAGAACATAGAAGATCAGAAGGGACTTATCATGGCAGAAAAGGTAATGCTCGAGCTCGTAAATCGTGGGATGCCCAGAGATCGTGCTCATGAAGAGTTGAGGTCGGCATCCATGAAGGCAGTAGAATCTGGTTCAAATCTAGAAGAGGTCTGCAGAAATTCTGATGAAATAATGCAGTTGTTTGATGAAGAAGAAGTCGCTGACCTATTCGCTCCTGAGTCNCATCTTGGCTCATCGGAAGAAATCGTATCTAACTCGGTTNCTNTGGCTAGAGAGCAATGCTCAGAATAATGATGGCAANAATAGTAAAACTGCCGTAATTGAAGACACNGCAATAAGAAGCAGAATCATGGCATGGGGGCCAAACTGGTTGGCGTCATCGAGNGCCACATTCAGNAATCCTTCTTCCATAACNCCTGAAATGATTGAGGATTCAGAATGATTGAACTCCGGAGGGGGTCTCCTCGGAATCCTCTCAGTAGGGCCGTNTTNCCTCACAGTNATNNCTCNGAGCAGATTCGTAATTATCATTGCCCCTATTCGTCNTCTATAGCTGAGAATCCAGCCTTTTCCAGAAGATAGTCCATATCNTCNAGAGCTTCCGAGTCTGGCTTGGAGAGGGATNCCGGATCCTTAGCATCNCCNCTGTAGTCATCCTCGCCTTCNANGNCGNATNTCAATCTNCGATTTCGGATAACNAGGATCGTNCGGACGAGTGAAATGGATATCCCCCCCATTACTAGTATGAGGAATAACTCTGTCTCAAGAACCATAATTCGGATACNCCATAGTGTTTCAGTTAGTTCCNGGCAGGCCTAGAGATAGTGGCCTTGAAAGATGCCTTCGATTGGAAGGNGTTGGCTCTAGCCAAATTCCTGAANTGGGATCNTGAATATCATCAAAATTTTTTGAATACCATGTTTTTTTCTCCTTTCTTCCACAAGATACGCATCTAAGCCCCTGATTACGGCCGGAGCTTCTCATTGTCCTACTACAGCACATGGGCCTACTGAAAATCCTAGGGACGGCGGAGTCCANNCTCAAGCGTTCCAGATGTATCGAACTATCAGGNGAATGGAGNCCTACCCAACTGATTATGTCNCCTGGTTTCAGATTTCTNAGAAGTCTGTTCACNGGGCCACCTTCATGGAAAGCAACNAGACTGAGAGATTGGCCACCAGAGAAAACAGAAATGTAGGCNTGACCCCCTCTCGTCTCACTAGGTTTACAAATAACTGAACCAGATTGAATTGATTCGATGTGGTCATCGCTAACCTGGTTAGAACGATGGATTGCGTATGACTTGCAACTCTCTACATCATTTTCCGATTGAAGCCAGATATGTGCATCTTCTACCTCGGAAGAAGAAGANCCTCGAATCCCATATAGAACGGGGCATGGAGTCCTAGGTGCAATCAATCCCTTGTCCTTCGTTGGATCCCTGTTTAGGAAAGTCCCCGGGAATCGAGAACTCAGTTGGGACACTGATTTTTGCGATACACTCCTTTCAGTGCCTATCAACNGTTCTTCTCTCCAAGCAATTAGCTCCCANGANGAGTGTGNNCTGCTCTCCCAAGATATTGCTGCGCACGCGCCNACGACNCCAGAAATTTCATCCGTCAGAAAAAGGATAGTACCNGCATTTTNNGCTTCTTGCAGAATATNTTCTGGTTCCACTTGACCCCTGACTGCATNCCAGTACCAATTATCTGGAGTTTTNTCGTACGAAATAGCTAGACACGGCGATATTGGAATCTTNGANGGCGGGTAGTCNGCGATCTTNGATATCAGCCTNTCNAACCAACT
The DNA here is from genome assembly GCA_002697065.1 of Methanobacteriota archaeon. The sequence goes on along the minus strand of NZTJ01000002.1, from coordinate 908 downwards.
NTTGCAGATTTTCTTTAGTATCGATTCGCCTTTATCTGGGATATCGAGGATGGCGCCNAGNGCGCCGTTTCCTCTTGTCCTCCTCTGGGCGAAAGGCCACAGTCTGACGAGCCTCCTCTCGATTATTTCGCATTTCAATCCTTCTTGGATTTCTGAAAGTAATTCATCAAAACTAGAAGTTGTACATCCCACTTCAGTATGATCTGTGTCATCAAGACCGAGTCGACATCTCAATTTTGACCCTCCGTATTTGGAGGGACAATCATGTGAATAACCCCTGCTATACCAATTTCNNGATCACACTNGATTGCCCTCACCCCGAATATTTCTGCCGCCAGAATGTCTGATTCGCGGTCCCCCACCAGTATAGAATCCTGCTCACTAGGACGATCATGCCAGTCTTTTCCGAATGAGATGGAGGATGGCTGGCTTGGATTGATTTGCGAGTTCTCGATTAACTGCCTTCCAGCCTCCAACATTCCGGGCCTTGGTTTTCTCGCCCATGCCCCTTGGTTGGGAGGATATGGGCTGTATAGAATCAGGTCAATCTGTGCATCCTTGTCCTCATCGAGCAATTGCTCTTGCAAACTGTCGTGTATTTGCGATAGGGCGTCGTGCCCCCATAGCCCCCTGCCCACCGGGGACTGATTGGTGACTACACATACTCTGAACCCATTTCTCCTTAGGAGACCTACTGCAACTCCGGCCCCTGGTAGCAATTTCAGCTCATTTGGACTATTGACATAGCCCTCCCTCCACCTATTCAACACGCCGTCCCTATCGAGATAGGCGATTTTTCCATGCCAAGAAGCGTTTTCTGGTAGATTGGGGAGTGTCAACGGCCCTTCTAGCGGAGATCTATGCCTGTGGGGCGGCAGCATTTTGATCACAGACCATTATTTGACTTG
>NZTJ01000054.1 GCA_002697065.1 Methanobacteriota archaeon | reverse complement strand
TGTATCCCTCTTCATCCCTAATTGCTGGGTCTACTATAGCCCTCTTCCCGCCTCTCTCACCTAGAATGAAGCAGTTGGTGTGTGTCGATGGAGGAAGAGTCATGGTTGGAATAAGGATGCACTCCACTCCCGGACCGTACTCGAATCTGTGAGGTCCCGATGGGGGGGCCTCGGCCATCAAATCACAGGCAGCGATAAGGTCCCTGCCTTCCATCGCCTCCAATAGATCTCTGAAGATAGTAAGTATGGGTGGCGGTAGGTGCAGCTGGTTGTTCTCCCAAGCATCGATTATGTCCTCTGGCCTCCACCACTGGAATCTATCGAACTCGCTTCTTCCGGGCGGGAAGGTGGCATCCACTCCCGACTCTCCCAATGCAACATGGAAAAATGTGTTTTGAAATCTAGTCGGAGACTGTGGCGGAGTTACCCTCTCTGTTATGACTTGGCAATCGAACCTTTCAATGGAAATATCTCCAGCCTCTGCTACCTCTAGCCATCCGGATTTGTCCTTNCAGACAGNCTCTCTCACTTTGTCACTGACCTCCATGAAACCCCCATTTCCATCCGGGGTTATCCCTNTCTCTTCCAGCATCTCCCTNAGGAGNGTGAATACTGACAGCCTGTCANCGGTTCTTTCTGCTAACCACTCTGGATGACTATCCGCTGCCTTTCTATCGACTCTGCTAACTCCTCCCCCTGGAAAGGACCAGAGGTCTGGGAAAGAGGGTAATTCCGGGCTCCTATGCCCAAGTAGGACCTCATGCCCATCCTCAGAAACCCTACTGAGCATTACTGACGCGGATGGGATGTGAGGACGGGACTCTAATTTGGGAATCTCCGCCCCTTCTGGTAACTCATCCACGACCACTCGAGGGGATTCAATCCTTCAACCTCGCTACGATAACGATTGAATATACCTGCTAGCTTTCACAATGTATGGCTATCAGGCCCCCTGAGACTATCGAGGAGGAACTGGAGATAATCTCCCTAGCACTGGAGGCGGGAATAGATCCATTTCCTCCAAAGAAGGAGCCTACTAGATGGGTCAAACTGGCATTAGGTTGGTTCATGATCATCATGATGGTCAGCTGGGTCTCTCAACTTCTGTTCCAGTATGTTTAGTGATGTGGTAGTCCCTCCCGGATTCGAACCAGGGTCATGGCATCCAGAGTGCCATATGATGGACCGCTACACCAAGGGACTGACATGGTACGGACTGGGCCCGGATATTTCAAGAAAACCGAGTAATCAGGATTCGAACTCAAGACCTGAAGCCCGAGTTAACCTTCTCGAGACTATCGGGACTAGGGCGCAGCAGGTCTTCGGTTAGTTCAACCAGCGGAGTTTCGGATAGGCCGAGTGTGTCAGTAGCCGTAGGTACGTTCTCTTCGTAGTAGAGAAGTCCGGTGACGTGCCTTTCTTCCTTCTCGGACTGGTGAATCGCAGTTAGGGCTGAAACTGCATCCGTATAGTCATGGTCTGCAGCCAGTGTCTCAAGTCTCAGGGTAGAGCCATCGAAGAGGTTCACCTCCTGGTATTCCCCTTCTGGCACCTCTACCTCCTCAATAGGGGAGAAGTGAGGGATGTAGTCTAGAATATGCAGGACCTCGTCATTGGCCTTGACGTAGTTGTACGACTTATACGACTCGTCGTTATTGGCGAAGGTCACACAGGGTGAGATTACGTCGATGAAGGCCATCCCCCGGTGGCTCATGGCTGCTCTGATAAGTGCAGTAAGCTGCTTCTTGCTTCCAGAGAATGACCTCGCTACGAAGCTGCAACCGAGATTTATTGCCATTGCACATAGATCGATGGGTGCCTGCTGATTTGCAACTCCCTTCTTCTTCTTGGAACCCTTCTCTACTGTAGCGCTGTACTGTCCCTTGGTAAGGCCGTAAACACCGTTGTTCTCGACTATGTAAACCATGTCTAGGTTCCTCCTTATTGCATGGACGAACTGGCCGACTCCAATACTCGCTGTGTCCCCATCTCCAGAGACTGCGAGGAAGCTCAGATCCTTGTTTACTACGTTGGCTCCGGTGGTGACAGAGGGCATCCTCCCATGGACCGTGTTGAAGCCATGGCTCTTACCTAGGAAGTAAGCTGGGGTCTTCGAAGAACAGCCAATTCCACTCATTTTCGCTATCTTCTCTGGCGGAATTCCATTTTCCCATGCAGCTTGGATAATATTGTTCGAAATCTGGTCATGTCCGCAACCAGGGCAAAGAGAGGACTTGCCTCCGGTGTATTCGGATTTCTCAAGTTCGAGTACGTTCAGCTTCAGCATCATGAGTCCCCCAGAACTTCTAGAATCTTATCCGAATACACCCTGGCTCTCGGTGGCATACCATCACTGTAGGAAACGCTGTGTATCTTAGGTATCAACTCAGCGGGGAACTCCTTTCTGATTATGCCGAATAGTTGTCCATCTCGATTGATTTCAAGAACAATAGTCCTGTCGTGCCTTCTCACGAAGTCCTCCACATCTGGGTGTAGAGGCAGGGCTCTCACCCTGCATGTGCTGACAGAGAGTCCAGACTCCTCTAGCATATCGTCAATCTCAACTATCGAATTTTCCATTGAACCATAGAAAATCACTCCCAGATCCTTTTCCTCCTCCTCCCTAATCACAGGTGCAGGAAGCTGATCTCTCGCACCGTCAATCTTCCTCTTCAGCCTAGCCATGGCATCGTTGTACACCTGGGGGTCTTCAGAGTAAATCCCATCCTCGTCATGGCCAGTTCCTCTGTAGAGAATTGGATCTAGACCGCTTCCTGGTAGAGTTCTGTAGGCTATCCCNTCTCCATCTACGTCACGATATCTCCCATATTCGGGGATTGATTCCATTTCTTCCTGGCTCCTCACTACCTTGCCCCTGTCCATGGGGGAATCGGGGTAAGTGAATCCAGACGTCTTCCAGCGGTTCATGCCTAAGTCAAGGTCATTGAATCCGAAAACCATAGTTTGGAACCTCTCGGCATAGTCGAAAACTCGCCACCCGAACTCGAAGCACTCATCGACAGTCCCTGGGATTAGAACGATGTGTTGTGTATCTCCATGACTAGCCTCGTACAGCATCGAGAGATCACCTTGCTGTGTTCTAGTAGGCAAGCCAGTGGAAGGTCCAACCCTATTCACGTCCCATATCACCCCGGGAACTTCGGAGAAGTAGAACAACCCAATGAACTCAGACATCAGGGATATCCCCGGACCGCTAGTGCAGGTCATACCCCTGCCCCCTGCCCATCCGGCTCCTAGCACCATACCAGCTGCTGCTAGCTCATCCTCAGCTTGTATCACTGCACAAGTGCTACCCCCATCACCGTCACTTCGAAGCTCCGGAAGCCAATTGATTACCGATTCAGCCAGTGATGAAGAGGGAGTTATCGGATACCAGGAGAGCATGCTCACTCCCCCATATATCGAACCTAGGGCGATGGCCTCGTTACCCTCTATCAGGAATGTGTCGGGATCCTTTTCCCTCGACTCTACACTGAACTGACAATCGAAATCCCAGTTCTCATTAGCATATTCTCTTCCCTCGGATATAGCCTGGATATTGAGCTCGACTGCCTTCTCCTTTCCCTTGAATTGAGCGTTAACCGCCTTTTCGATCGCGTCGACCTCTATGCCAAGGAGATGTGCTACAGCACCTACATAGTACATATTTGCAATTAGCCTACCTAGCTTTGGGTTTATCTTCCTCGCCATCTTTGTCATTGGCATTCCCAGTAGTACGCAATCGTCTCTATCAACAGGCATTTTCACATCCTCGTTATAGACCACTATCGTGCCCGGATCAAGAGCTTCTAGGTCCTTGATCCAAGTATCCTTGTTCATAAGAATCTGAATGTTGGTCCCATCACCGGGAGCCTGATATCCCCTATCGCTAGCTCTGATAATGAACCATGTCGGCAAACCCGAGATATTACTTGGGAAGAGGTTCTTCCCACTTACGGGGACTCCCATCTCGAACATTGAATGTAGAATAATGAGATTGGATGATTGCGAACCCGTCCCGTTGGCGGTTGCGACGTTTACTACGAAATCATTGACGATTTTTTCCATTGTTCTCTTGGTCCCCAGTGCTCTCACTAAACGGCTACTCGCAGCGTCTCGGCAATGACTCTGGGTATTATGCGTTACCATGAAAGAATCAACCAATTTGGTGCGGAAGATCTTCCGCTGGAGTTTTCAATGAGAGGGTTTTCGCCGACTCGTGCCTATTCCATCGGAACTACAGAGAGCTTGGGACAACGCAGCTGACTTGATAGAGGAAAAGAAAGACCCGGAAGCCGCTCTCGATGCATTGAGGTCCGCATGGGGGAGTATAGAAAATGAGACTCAGAGGGCTAAGACCCTGGCATTGGCCGGAGATGCAGGGACCGAACTGGGACTGATAGATGACAAGAATCAGAAGTCCCATTGGCAGAAGGCTTATCGAAACTACAACAAGGCTCTCTCAATTGACTCGAAGAATAAGGAAACACGCAGGAAGATGAACAAACTGGCATCAATGATGGATGAGAANTCAATATCCCTNGGGCTCGGNCTNCAGTTGTTNGANCAGGGAAACCCCACTCCTCTAGGTTTGCTCGTAATGGTCCTCTCTCTCGCNGCATTCCTNGTATCTGTCAAACTGATCTCNGAATTCTTTGAGGATTCCCAAAACCCAATGGTCTCGATGGAGGTGCAGTATGTCCAGAACGGGCAGTCCATCACTGGCGAAATTCAGATCGAATTGTATGAGGATGAGGCACCGCTCCACGTCGAGAGCTTCTTGGCACACGTCGAGAGCGGTGCTTATGTCGGCATAGAGTTCCATAGAGTGATTTCAGGATTTATGATCCAGGGAGGGGACATAGAGAGCATGGGCGGTTCTGGAGGTTATGCTGCTCATTACTATGGTTGGTGCAANGGNNAGCANATGCCCGAGTCACNATGTCCCGACAAGACGGACTACACTATCCCGCACGAGCATGACAACGGTCTGAAGCACACGNTTGGCGCTCTGGCTGCAGCGCATGCTGGCGTGAACACCGATGGAAGTCAGTTCTACNTCATCCCTTCGGATGGCTCGGCCTNCCATCNCGATGCGGACGAGCCAGTCACAGATCNTCAAACAGGTGAAAAATATGAGAAGGACTGCACTGGGCAGGAGACGCCGGACATCTCCAAGGACGACGGTAGTTGCCACACAGTGTTCGGCTACGTCACANAGGGGCAGAATCATGTTGACGCTATCAGCAAGGTGGAAACAAACTCTAATCGACCAGTGGACCCAGTCAGAATCCTATCTGCTAGCGTAATCAACTGATTCACTTCACTTAGTGAACTTCATGTACTCCTGACTAGCGGTTTAGTTTGGTGAGTTTATGGGGGGTGACAATCCATTCGGTGCCAAGTCGGAGTTCGAGAAGTCCGATGGCACGATGGCCAGATTCATGGACCTGCATTCCCTTGAGGAAAGGGGATTGTGCAAATTGGACGAGATCCCATTCTCCATCAGGATACTTCTTGAGTCCGCACTGAGAAGATGCGATGGGTTCCTCGTGAACAAGGAAGACGTCAGAAGAATAGCCTCATGGTCTCCAGAAATGAAGCAAGAAGAGATTCCATTCAGTCCAAGTAGGGTTATTCTACAGGATTTCACCGGTGTGCCTGCAATAGTAGATATCGCCGCACTCAGGGATGCAATGAAGGATCTAGGAGGGGATCCGGCGAAGGTTAATCCCCAAGTTCCCGTTGACCTTGTAATCGATCACTCCGTTCAAGTGGATGTCTCGGGACTATTCCCGGATGCCCGAGAGCGTAACCTCGAAATAGAGTATGAAAGGAACTCAGAGAGGTACAAGTTTCTGAAATGGGGACAATTGAGTCTTGATAACTTCAGAGCGGTGCCTCCCGGGCGGGGGATCGTGCATCAGGTAAATCTCGAGTGGATCGCCAGCGTAGCTCGCGAAGAAGACGGGACTTGGATCCCGGACTCCCTTGTGGGAACAGACTCACACACTACAATGATCAATGGACTGGGAGTTCTCGGCTGGGGAGTCGGTGGAATAGAGGCAGAGGCTGTGATGCTAGGACAACCTATCTACATGCTACTACCAGAGGTTGTAGGTTTCGAACTAATTGGAGAACTACAACCAGGCGTTACGGCGACAGATATGACCCTGAGAATAGTAGAAATGCTTCGAGAGCATGGTTGTGTCGGGAAATTCGTTGAGTTCCACGGTCATGGACTTTCTAGCCTTAGTCTACCGGACAGAGCAACTATAGCAAATATGGCCCCTGAGTATGGGGCTACGTGCGGATTCTTCCCTGTCGACCAGACCACTCTCGACTACATGATTCTCTCAGGTAGAGATTCTGATCACGTAGAGGACGTGAAGAGATTCATGTCCGCTCAGGGACTATTCTATGATCAATCATCGGCGACCCCCAAATTCACATCAAGCCTCGAATTGGACCTGGCTACTGTAGAACCCTCACTTTCGGGGCCAAAGAGACCTCAGGACAGAGTCTCCCTATCAGAAATGAAGACCCACTGGAGAACCAGTCTAAACGCAGAGATGGGCCATCAGGGCCACGGTATTGACCCTAGTAGAAACTCCGACTCGTCCCCCATTGAGGGCAGAGGATCTGACTTGAAACATGGAGATGTGGTCATCGCAGCCATTACTAGCTGCACCAACACGAGTAATCCAAGCGTTATGATCGCCGCAGGATTGGTAGCTAGGAATGCCAGATCTAGAGGATTAAAGATCAAGCCTTGGGTTAAGCCAAGTCTAGCCCCTGGCAGCCGAGTCGTTACTGAGTACTACGATGCATCGGGTCTTTCCGATGACCTCGATTCTCTGGGGTTCAGCGTAGTTGGCTACGGGTGCACTACTTGCATAGGAAACTCCGGCCCCCTCGACCCGGAGATAGAGGCAGCAGTCGATGATGGAGATTTAGTCGTGGGAAGCGTCCTCTCCGGAAATAGGAATTTCGAAGGAAGGATTCACCAGAAGATCAAGGCAAACTACCTTGCTAGTCCACCTTTGGTAGTGGCGTACGCTCTAGCGGGAACCTTGGACATAGACTTCAGCAAGGAACCCCTGGGCATGGATGGTGCCGGAGAGCCTGTAATGCTGGCAGACATCTGGCCCAGTGATGATGAGATCCGCAGAACCGTGGAAGATGCCATTGGTCCGGAGATGTTCATCAGACGATACTCAGACATTCTCAGTGAGCCCAGATGGGACTCGATTCCTAGTGAAGCAAGCGAACTTTTCCCCTGGGACGAGGATTCCACGTACGTACGACTACCTTCTTTCTTCCAAGGAATCGAACCCGAACCATCTCCTATCGAACCTATAGAGGATGCCAGGGTCTTGGTGAAGGTCGGTGACTCGGTTACTACCGATCACATCAGTCCGGCGGGGGCCTTCCCCAGCAGCGGTCCAGCGGGAAAGTACCTNATGAGTAAGGGAGTCGAACCTCGAGACTTCAATTCATTCGGGAGTCGCAGGGGAAATCATGAGGTAATGNTNAGGGGCACATTCGCCAATATACGGATGAGGAACCAGACTGCACCCGGAACAGAGGGNGGNCTCACNAAACACTTCCCAACACAAGAGATCGTTTCAATCCACGAAGCTAGTGAGAGGTANCAATCCGACTCCACACAGNTAGTGGTATTGGCAGGCTCTCAGTATGGCTCCGGAAGCAGTAGGGACTGGGCNGCAAAGGGNACNTTCCTNCTAGGTGTCAGGGCTGTTATAGCTAAGTCATACGAGAGAATCCATAGATCNAACTTGGTTGGGATGGGGGTTCTTCCACTCGCATTCGATGANGGGGAAGATGCCGATTCATTGGGTCTAGACGGTACCGAGCTCTACAGCATCCCCGCATCCGGTGACCTCGAGCCATTCTCTGAGATTATTGTAACNGCGAAGAAGGATGANGGGACAGANATTAATTTCTCCGCTGTAGTAAGATTGGAGACGCCNGTCGANGTGGAGTACTACAGAAACGGGGGAATACTNCAAACGGTTCTCAGGAATCTTGCNAAAGATTGAATTCATTCACTNNAAGNATCGGGGNAATAGAATGNNAGANGANGAATCCGAATCTGNAAATGNACTACCCGGGCCGACCCCCGATCCATCAAGAATCCCCTCCATAGTCAGGAAGGTTGGTGATCTGAACCTCGCATCCAAGGCCGAAGAGCACGGAATCTCGAAGAAGACAAAGCCTGATATCAGGGGCATCATGGAGTTCTTGGACGAGATAGAGGATCCTGAACCGCTNAGCAACAATCTGTCCGGCGACCCCATGGCAGAGTCTTGGCTTCAAATCCTTCTTACCCTAATCGTAAGAGAGCATGGNCANTCATCGTTGGATGTNGGGACAATAGAACTCCTCNTGGGAGAGAGAATGAACAGAGAGAGAATCGATCTAGAGATCTTCCTTGACAGACTATGGCTCATGGGCAGACTAGAGAAGGTCTATGGCGGCGAAGAAGTCAGTTATTCGCCCAATCCAAGCTGGCTAGAGATGAAGTAATTCCACGTCATTCTCTCATGCATCAAAAAAACACGTCTCGGTAATGCATAAGAGTGGCCGGAAAGTCCGAACTACCATGATGAACGTAAGTATGAATGGAAACCGTAAGCATGGAAGCGGCAGGAGGGCAGTAGGACTGGTGTTCCTGATGCTAACCTCGCTCTTCGTCTCTGCAGTGCCTTATGCTTCTGCTTCCCACACTACTCAATACGCAGTTCAGAGAGATCCTCTTTACATCACGATTGGTGATTTGGACTGCGATGGAGATAATGACATTGGCTCAGGTAGCGGATTTGGGCACTTCATTAGCTTCCTCTACAACGATGGAAATGGCGGTTTCGCAGACAGACAGGATGTTCAGATATCCAATAACGACTCTTACAGNGCAGGATTCAGAGATGTCGCNGACGGNAATNGNGTGGAGATAGCCGATGTCGANGGTGACGATGTTAACGANATNATCTACTANCAGCAGAANGTTAGATTCGTGGGTGAATCTTTCGTCAGACCTGCTAACCTCACAGTNCTCAAGGGCGAGTGCGACAAGAGAGTCAACGAATGGGAGGAAATGTTCGAAACAATCACCGTAATCAACCCATATCTCGCNGATTTNGANGTNGGAGANATCAATGGNGACGGTAANATGGATGTNGCATTCTCATCGACCGACNCNACCTTCGCGAATCAGTTCATNCAGATCTACAAGGGGCCNGACTACAGCCTNCCCTCNAATCANCACGCTCCCATCTCGGTCCCTCTCACTANCGGTTACTACCAGTATCTCAAGCTAGGTAATTGGNNNGAGGACCTCTTGGAGAACCCACTAACNGGNGAACCNGTNCCAGGNGAGTGCGAGGATNTGGANATNTGGCTNCTCAGNACCCCNCCATACAANGCAGGTGTNGGATANTCTGCAGGGACCNATGACAACGTGACTGTGCTNGAGTACGATTGCGTNACNGGACAGTTCCCCAATCCAATGGANCCAACNGGCTCNGGGACNATNCACGAGTTCCAACTCGATGCNGAGCANGACTACCCNATGTACGGATTCGATATAGCNGACTCAAACCCTGATGACGACGTCAATGAGATNGATATCATTGCAACAGTAGATGGNATCACNGGNAACGTNTCCTACGCNACCAAGACATCCTCNGGATGGAACAAGCAGAACTANGTCGNCTTCGGGGACTTCCTNGGTGCGTCTGTAACNATNGCAGACGTTAACCAGGACGGNGAGCTGGACTTCTTCGTNCCGACATCNCTGACCCTCTTGGATACCCAGGAGTCAACNGTTCAGAATCAGACGTTCCTNCTGAGGCCCAACCTCAGNGCNCTNAANACNGTGCAGATCCTACTAGCAGATCCNGATACTGANGGNTANCTNCCACCTCTCTCNTTCGANGTAGGAAGGAGNCCNACNATGGCNATGCCNGGNCAGCTCCANGGAGGNGAAAACAGCGCACTAGAGGTTGTGATAGGCCAGGAGGACTACACATACAGATTCTCGAACAACGCCATGTGGTTGGATACCCAGGGGTATGCTGGTCAGGGCGATTACCTATCCGTACTAGTTCTGGACAACTACGATCTCGGAATAACCAGGGTGGACATTGAACCTTCCGTCACCGACCCCGCAACATTCCAGAGCATCGTCGGTGAGGGTAATCGATGGGTCAACGTCACCGTGAAGAACACCGGCCTGATGCCAATCTCGGATGGAAGCTTCGACGTCGACCTCGAGGTCAGGGAGGTACTTGGCGGAACCGACACGGTCGTCTACTTCAACGACTTCGAGACCGACTCGCCTAACATCAACTCTGGAGGAGCGACCCTAAACAGATACTCATACACGGGAGAATACGAGATTGGAAACTCCTCATGGCACATAGACGAGGATCGGTATTGGATTAGTCAAGACTACGATGAGTACGATGTCGTCCACTACAACAACAGCGACTACCAGTGCATGCCAAACGGGACCGACACCTGCCTCGCCGCGGATGGCAACCCGGAGGAAAACAACGAATCCTGGGACGGGCCCGTTGCATACCCGTACTGGGAGGCAGAGACCAATCCAACGAACTACTTCTGGTCTGGAGTAACTCACACATACGAGTTCGACGACGGTAACTCCACTGAGGACACCGGGTACTACAACCACATGGACGAGGCTCTGATATTGGAGGGAATCGACCTATCTGGTGCCGATGCAGCATTCTTGGACATGGATGCGATATGCAGTGCGGGCTTCTTCGAACTCTTCTTGGCGGAGCCATACGACGTCATCGAGAGATGGCTGTACGAGGACTCCTGCAGCATCGAGGTCTGGAGCGATGGTAGTGGATGGGAGACCGTTTGGAGATTCGGAGGATGGGACAACGAGAGGAAGTACAAAATCGAGGAGAGGGTCTCTAGCGCACCCGACCCCGAGTACAACGATTACAATGCGAACTTCTTCGGAGATTGGCACTCCACAATGTGGAACAACTACACTGAATCTGGCGGCATAAGAGACTCTTGCGCGCTCCTCTACGGGTGTTGGGAGGACGGCGGCCAAGATCAGATGGCGGACTCGATCGACCTAACGCCATACGCAGGACAGACAATTGACATCAGATTCCGCTTCAGGAGCGGCTTGGAGGGAACTGCAGGCCCCGAAGGATCTCTAGACTACTCAGGATTGGATGGATTCGCANTTGACAATATTTCCATCAGGACTAGGGATGTAAATTTCGGNGCCTCAACNATAGAGAGCCAACAGCTNGAGAATCTNGATCTACTGGCCGGGGAGTCCCTACAGGTCCAACTNACTGCCGACTTCGTGGANAACACCACNTACTACATCTCGACCGTTCTTTCTAACTTCGACTTGGGATCGGGCCAACCAGACCAAGATAGCACCAATGANGAGACTAGGTTCCAGCTGACGGTTAGGAACCTATACGANCCAGGNCTNTTCGAGGAGCCATGGCTCAACCTTCTCAATGGGGAAAGGTACGCATCNGGNGAGATGCCCATCANTGTAGGTGTGCAGAACTGGGGTAACACGTTCGTNGACTTCGACGTCGAGGCGAAGGTTCGGAATGCTCTACCGGAACTGATTGCAGTGGAGGATTTCTCATCCGATTCCGGAGCAGGACTATCGATTTGGAGTGATGANGAAGATTGCGAGCCTGACGAGGAGGACTGCGAAGAGAACGGTACTAGATTGGATGACAGCACAGAGNCGAACAACATGCTACCNCAAAATCAAGGGGTGTTCAAGAANCAAGCATATTGGCTAGGNCACCCTTCGGATGGCTACGGAGACAGTTGGAACGAGACCCTGACACTCGAGCCTATTGAACTCACAGACAGCGGAGCNGACTTCACGTTCCTTACCTTCGACTACTTCGCCGAGGGGGACCACGTCTCTGACAGGAANGGNAACGTCCAAGCAGTCCGAGACTTCTCCTTCTTGGAGGTAACTTGGGTCAAGGATGGGGAGGTTTTCGATGGAACCATCTANGGAAGCTGGACCGACTTGAACGACAACGGTCTGAGGTATGCGTTCAACCCCTANACCGAGACCGTCTACAACTACTGCGAGGACTTCGACCAGAACGGCCTCTACGAAGAGGTCGAGTATGCCGGGGACCACTCTGGTGGCATCGGTGAAGACGGCTTCGTCACATGGTTCGACTCTGACAACCTNGTGAACACCGCTAGAATAGACCTGACTCATGTCCATCTNCTGAACCAGACCGCCGAGGACTCGATAGCATGGACAGACGAGTGCACATCGCTGGCCGGATCGGAGGTCACATTCACCTGGAGGTTCTANTCCAATGACGATGGAGTCAATGGAAATGCNGGATACGCCGGGTTCGGAATAGACAACATCAGGGTGGACGACTACACCTTCAACGACGATGGCACATACATCGAGACAGTAACCGGAATGGATGCTGCTCAGAAGAGAGTCGTTGAGATGGGNGTCCATGACTTCGANAGCGGACTCTACAGGATAGACCTCATGACNATCTACAACAACACNGACAACAGTACGAANTGGTTCGACAAGCCAGAGATCAGTCAGGCCAACAACGTTTCTACCATCCTGTTNGAGATCGCCAACGCTGACATCACGCTACTNCAGCCAGANGTTCTCGACTGCGTCGTCGATGCGGTCTACTCGTGCGTATACTCTACCAACCCACAGGGCCAGCAGTCGCATAACTTCGCTGTCCCTATGCTCAATGGTGTTATCGAGGGAATCTACGAGGTGACGATGAAGATAGTGGACGAGGACACGGGGCAGACCGTTTTCGAGCAGACATCCGATAACGGGCCTTTCGTATTGGACCCGCACCAGAGGTGGCAGGCTAACTGGACTTCTCCATACGACTTGTGGTTCGACTCNCATACTTACAACATCAGTTTCCAAGCGACATTGATTGAGACTTCCGAGGAATCNGGAAATGAGAGGTACTTCTCCATAGANTTCCTAGACAACATAGACGTTGCAATCCTCTCAAANCCCACTGACCAGAACAGGCTACAGAGGGTTAANCAGGACCTATCCTCAATGAANAAGACATACACTCAGCTAGAGGTTGAGGACTGGGACGTTTACGGAATGGAGGACTGGCTNGAGCACTANTCCAAGGTNCTGCTTCCTTGGCAGACCGATTACAGCGTCGAGTATGGCGACTACTACGAACTTCTGGGCACCCCCAATCCCGATAATGCAGACATCACCCTTACTGAGACTCTAATCGAGTTCATGAGGGAAGGAGGGACTCTCCAGGTACACCTGGGACCATACTACTCTGACTACGACGACATACAGAACCCGAATTCTCCAGACAGGCTGCCCTTCGGGATGAACGTAGTAATGAGGGACCACCATAACGACACCGTGGATCACAGGGTCCTCTCAGAGAACGTGAGTCTGATTGATCCCTACCACCCCCTTATGTCCGGAATCAACCCATCTTCCCTTTCCGGAATAAACGGCGGGACACACGTGGCACTATCGGCNCTAGACCTGAACCAGGTCAAGTCCGANAACATCCCGCAGGTCTGTAGCGATGGAGCCCCNGGTGGGACTGAAGGTGGAAAGATAAGNGACGGAGGNACATTCCACACGATCATCCGAGACTCAGAGAATCCCAGTCAGGCACTGNTNTCCACTTGTAACGTNNAACAGGGNGGGATGATCATCACGACAATTGATGTAGAGAATCCTGCTGTGTCACAGCCATTCGGGGATCCAAACTTCGCTATGCTGTCTAATCTTCTTGACTTCCATCTGACTCCATACCCCGATGGATTCGAAATAGCCGGAGAGGGCTTCGAACTAACCATTGACGGAGNAGNNCAGTCTATCGACGTACTATCTGGAGCCTATGCCNGGAAGGCCATCAAGAGTTCTGCAGAGCTTCAGTTCGGCTTTGAGACGGACGTTCCAGGNATTCATGCAGACTGGNTGATTGAGTCNGCANACNNTGAGACAGTCACTGGCTGGGACGGGCAGCCTCTGGGAAGCGACAANAANCACGTACANAGCCCGAACTCTTCAGAGNCGGCAACTGCCACATTCTGCGTCCNAGACGAGAATGCAGAACTAGGATGCAAGATAGATGCAGAGTGGAGAATCTGGTTGTTCCTTCACGANTCCTATGGNAATACGCGGATTACCAATATCTCGGTTTACACGAACGACATCAACGCNGACAGTACTCCGCCAGAAGCCCACATCGAGATTGTGGAGGATTCATCTTTCACAGAATTCGTGGAGTTCATTGGATACCAGCAAACCCCAACAGGAAAGCAGGACGAAAACGGCAACTGGATCATGGTCGACTCTCCCAAGTACAGAGTCAGACTATCAGACACCGGAGATACCAGCATTAGATTCTCATCGGCAAACAGTAGTGACATCGGGACCGGAATTGGCAAGTTCACTTGGTCAGTCAACGGTGACGGCGACAACGTACAATCGTACGAGTTGCCAGGTAGCCAAGTCGAGTGGACATACACATTCAGGAATCTGACTGCAGGTGAGAACACAATAATGGTCGAGCTGACCGTCTACGATAAGAGGGACCAGCGGAACGAGGAACCGACCAGAGTCTTCTTCGAGGTAGTGGGTGAGATGTTCGGTGATGCAGCCCCAGAGGTTCAGTTCGATAGCATCGCAACTGCAGATGGCGAGTCATTCAACGGTTTGGAGTCTGATATAATCAACATCACTGGCACTGTTGTCGATAACGACGCAAGCGCGGACTGCGATGTAAAGGTGGAAGCCTCATTGGATGACCTGACGATATTCGACAAGAGCGATGGAATCAAGACAGCCCAGAAGGCGTTGGGTAGGTTCGATTGGCAGGAAGGGCTATGTGATGGGGATCAGTACTTCCTAACACTCAACATCTCCCATAAATATCTGGAGACAGAAGGGAACGTGGGAGTCATCCACATCAGGCTCACAGAGGGTGCTTACGTCGTTGACGACCAGATCACTCTGTANACAGTCCCCAGATCTAACGAGGAGCAGGGCGGGGGCCAGCAAGGTGGTCAAGACACTTCCACACTGATGTTNGCCGGAATCGGGGCCCTCGTGCTCATTGCAGTTCTGGGAATCACAATGATGTTCATGAGGGGTCGNGGNGGATCTGACCAGGAGGACTCAGTGGAGTCATTCGGAGGTGTTGAGCAGATGGATCCAGTCGAGGCTTACGTACAGCAGCTGGTGGCACAGGGGTATGACGAGCAGATGGCCCGCCAGTACGCAACACAATACTATGCCCAGTACTACTCGCAGCAGAACAAGGGCGGCGGCGGCTGATCAGAGTTCNGGTACCGAAGGCTTCCACTTCCGTGGAAGGTCCTCTCCCGAATCTTCGATTAGTCCNAGCCTCTCTTGGAATGCAGGGGTTCTCTTCTCTATCACGTAAGTGTAGAGCTTGGAGCCCCTAATATCATCGGGTACGCAGACCTTTCCGCTAGAGCTCTCCATGTCTATGGCCCTGTTTAGGAAAGACTCCGGACGATTCAGTTTCAGCAAGAGCCTTCTGGAGAGGTTAATCACCNCGAAGTACAGCGCGACAATAAGNAGCATCACGATCACAGTACTATATGGGATTCCTGCGAACATATACGATGCTAATGATCCCAACAAGAACACTATNGGCATAACGAACATCAGCAGGAAGTANGTCTCTGTGAGTGGCTTCTTTTTCCTCATTCTGCTGATTAGCCCCCATGATTCATCCTTGGAGTTCTGCGGCTCGAAAGACAACTCTTCTTCCATCGAACTCTGCTCCTCGTAGATTATTCTGAGCCTCTTTGCCCTACCCTCGAGAGATTTACTGGGCTGTCTTTCCACCATTTTATCGAGGACATCCAGATATTCTCCAGCTTGTTCGAAGCAACCCATCCTNATGAGAATAGAAATCTGCTCGAAGTAGGGAAGAACATCACTNGGAGAAACGCTCTTCCTCTNTTCCCACCATTTCAGCCCCTGTTCCAGCATTCCCAAGTGAGCAACCATGATTTCTCCTCCAANCCTCCANGCCTGCTCATTGTTCGGATCTAGTTCTACAGCCTTCCTACTTGCGGTCATNGACTTGGATGCCTGGATCACGTTAGGCATCTGNTGCTTTCCTCTAGCATCTATTGGTAGNACCCACTGAGCGATAGCAAACCAAGCGTCTGCATGACTCTCNTCAATGGAAACTACTTCTTCCGCCAGAGATAGAGCAGTTGCCCTATCTCCTTCCTCATTGGCTTCGATGGCATCTAGCCAGATCATCTCGGCACTCTTCGCCACGGAGTGCCCAGAATATTCCTGATGAAGAATGCTCGGGTCAGGCTAACGCCTCTTGCCTCTGCTCTCACCACTGCCCCCTCTCCTTCTGCTGGGGCCATNTGGCCTTCGTCCTGATCTACCAGAAGACCTTTGATTCCCTTTACCCNCTCTTCTACGCGGGTCGCNCCCTCTTCCAGAATGACCTCCCTTCTTGTTATCCCTCGAATCGCGCCTTCCTCGACCTCCAGAATGACCTCCCTTCTTGTTATCCCTCGAATCGCGCCTTCCTCGACCAAAACTTCCCCTACGACCGCCCTTACGAGAATTCTCTCTAGGCGCTATTTCGACTGGTGATCCTACCGATGCTCTGCCGTCTATTCCATCGTAAAGAGGATGAACGTGAATTAGTGCTGACCCAATAGGGCCTAGTACAGTATCCACCTTTCCCAATATCTTCCCACCTCTGACTCTCAATCTTGCACCTAGACGTGGAGGCCTTCCTTCGAAGGAAATCAGCAGACCTCCCTCATGAGACTCACGATCAACTCTTCCGGAGAAACTCATTCTAGGGACCTCCTNCTCAAGAAAATAGCCATGGAGAAAGCGATCACCATTGATGGGATNCCAGAAGCTGGGAGNGTACTTTCAACAGAATCTCCTGTGGAGGGTTCCGTCAAATCTGATAACTCAATNTTTGAGGTGTCTATAGATGTCTGAATGGTGGTGCATTTCCCAGACTGATCACANCCGGNGATTTCTACATCAATTACTCCGTGGGCATACTCNCCNCCCAATTCGAGAGGNGTTAGATCNACCCATCCAGTCTCCCATGTATTTCCTGTNACCTCGATTTCGTGAATAGTGTCCGATATTACGATTGTGAAAGTCACTTCCTCTCCGTCTGGATCGCTATATTGTCCTTCGACCTTCCACTTCCAACCATCGAAAGAAGCCATTCCCAGGGTGATTATTGGAGGTTCGCTTTCCTTGACAATTCCAAGATCGAAGGTTCTCTCGAACGACTGATTGACAGACACTACTTCCATCCATATCTGGACTGGTCCGGGGATAATTCCTTGGGACGGGATAAACACATCATGGGATTCATTGTACTCTCCACTATACTCAATTATCTGTCTTATTTGATCATCTTGAGATAATGCCAGACGTACGATGGTTTCCTGTTCCCACGACTCATAGTGAGTGATTGTCAAAGGGTGACTCTCCTCTAGAAGCAGATTTGTCGTCGATATTGATACAGGTACTCCGAAAGTCCAAGTCCTGTTGCCAGTCGTCTTTCCGGAGGAGTCTAAGGCTTCGCATGTAATTTGTGTGATNCCATCCACGATAATCCATATCGAACCATCTATACTCTGAGATAACTGATTTTGCCCAGAAGTGCAAGAAACCTCCAGACTCGCCACTCCATTTTCGTCATCAAACCAAGTTGCGATTTCATCCCAGGTCGACAACTTGTTGGGTCCATCCTCGAAAACAGGGAACCATGTTCCATTAGAAGGTGCATTCATAGTCCATGTTGGAGCCGCATTAGATGGGATTGGGGATGTCGTAAAGTCAGCGAATACGTCTTCCCCTAAAGGCCAATTTTCCCTTGAGAAGTTTGAATCTAGAGTGTAAGTGAGGCTCCCATCATCATTGGTTCTAAGGTCATAACTTGCGGATCCATCCCCTATGCAACTCCCTCTGATAGGTGCGGCATCGGTTTGGGGGTTGTCCTCATCAATACCCACGAACCTCCCCTCGCACTCCTCCCACATTCCCATCCTCAATCCAGGCATAATTGGGAAGGTGAAGTCCAGTCTAGCATTACTCATATTCGACGAGTTGAATGCTATTGTGAAGTCGTTTGGATCCGACATCCCACCTATCACCATAGTCGCATTTAGCCACAATTCAATCCTGCACTCATCCTCTCCCGATGACTCGTTAATTTCTATGTCACAGTCTCTGGTACTAGATGGGGAAACTGGAACTTCGAAACAACCCTCTTGGCTCCATCCTTGACAGTCCCGAATCTGTGAGTGCCTCTCCGGAACTCCGTTGAAATGGCCGATATTGGTCTGGTCATCCTCCCATGTGGTGTTCATCCAGTCCACTCCCTCCCCTCCCCTGTGTGGGGATCCGTCTCTGATTCCAATACGAGTTATGCTGTATTCAAGACAGTCTGCAGCTATTGAGACCATAGCCTCAATCTCATCAGACGACAGCCAGCCATCACCCCCAGATGGCACAATTCCCTCCAAGAACGCATCTAGATCTGTCCTAATATCGTCTGCTAGAGACCAATTTATCCACGCTCTGGCATCCACTTCGGCCGTCTGCCAATCATCGTTCACACGAACTTCAAAAATTGCTTGATTGTAGATGAAAATATCCTCGAATGTTATCGAACCGCATTGCTCTTCCAGAGACCCACCTCCTCCGAACTGTTCCATTCTTTCTGACTGGTTATCTAATTCATGTGCACCGTCAAGAGTNTGTACAGATGCGGAGAATGTAATCATNATCACGAGCAAAAATGCCCTCGCCGCAGTATTCACTATCTTCCTGAATAGGTNGAAGAAGATGATTATATCGGAATTTGATTAGAGTTTAGGGTAGCCTAAAATTGATAAGTAAATCTATATTCGNAATTTTTAGGGTTACCTAAATGNTTGAAGAAAAGAAGATAGCAGGCTTGATGATGNTATTGATGATTAGCGCTTCGNTNGCAGGCTGTGCAGGCGATGATGAAGAAGGAGGACCAATCGATACATTGGTCATTGCTTACGAAGTAAGAGACGATTATGAAAACATAGACGAGAATCCCCAGTCTTTCGCTGACTATTTGGCTGAAGTACTAAACTACGATGTCTCCCTTTACAATGTAGATTCTGAGGGTGCAATGCTAGAGGCTCTTAGGTTCGGAAATGCCGACATAGCTCTCATGGATGGGGGATCTGCATGGGTTGGCTGGCAGCAATATGATCTACAGGTCCTTGCGGCAGATCAAAAGTCGGATGGGAGGACTCACTACAGTGCACATGCCTGGGTACTTGCAGGAAGTGAGATGGCTGAAGCACATCTTGACGATAACCCCTACACTGATCCATTTTCACTGTTACAGGGCAAGACCTCCTGTCACACGGGTTGGCTGAAGTCTGCAGGAATGCTTCTCCCTATGGGTTACCTAATCGGACACGGCTATGCAAACGTCGTTGGAGATCCGAATGATGTTGAGACAATGAGGAACACCATCTACGGATTCTTCAATGAGAATGCCTCGATACCTGACTCGGGTACGCCTTACTATGGATACTCTGGGGCAGTGAAGTGCCTATCGGAGGGAGTCGGAGACGTTGCCTTTGCCAAGGACAGTACCATAGCATCGTACTGCGATAATGAGGACTCAGCAGAAAACGAGGCCTGGTGCCTGGACATGGACCAGTACGTCGCACTACCTGCTTTTGGAAAGGCTCCCAGTCACCCTGTGATGTACAACCCAGATTATCTGGATATGCAGAGTAGAACTGCTGTACTTAACGCATTGATGTCATTGAATAATATGATGTACGTAGAGAACTACACGATGATGGGTAATACCTACACCGGATGCTATGATATCACAGTTCACCAGATAGATCCCTCACTGGAAAAGAACCAGTGCGGGGACGAGATCCTCTCTAATGTCCTAAATACGCCTGGACTGACAAGGGTAAACACGCAAGAGCACCTGGGTAGCTATTCTAGTCTGATCGTCAATATTCCGGGGATTTCAACTTACTACGGTGAGAAGTTCGACATTAACTCCTGATTTCGACAAGAAGTTGGTGGGGGCAGGCAGCAGCATCAGCACTATCCAATTCACGCCCCCACCAACACCAAATTCTCGAAATCGGAAAACAAGTTGGTGGGGGCAGGCAGCATCACCACTATCCAAGTCACGCCCCCACCAACACCAAATATAGTATTAGGGCCCCCTAAATTACAAATTGGGGGTGGAAAATGGATTCTAATGTAGTTGATATAGAGGGTTTGACTATTGGTTACTCGAATAAAAACCCGCTTGTGGAGATACCTAGATTAGAAATCTCGTCCGGAGAAATCATTGCGATAACTGGTCCTTCCGGAGTTGGGAAGACTACTCTGATCAGGACTATCTCAGGCTTGGTAAGGCCCCTGAAAGGGAGAGTTAGTCTATTTGGACAGCCTTTCGGAGTTAGGCCCCAGAGAGGGTCTCTGGGGTATATTCCTCAACGACTCGGACTAGTTCGACATGCTAGCGTATTACACAACGTTATGCTGGGCGCACGAGCAGGTAATTCTAACCCATACAGTATATTCCCTAATGGTAAAATCAGAGATTTATGCTTGGATTCTATCAGTAGGATGGGACTATCCGAGAAGATATACGAACCAGTTAGAAGACTTTCAGGAGGTCAGCAGAGAAGAGTAGCAATTGCAAGGACACTGGCACAGTCGCCAAAGATTATTCTTGCAGATGAGTTTCTGAGCGAACTAGACGAGAAAACTCTTGAGATGGTAAAGACAGAAGTTGTGGAGTTCGTGAGAAAGGAGTCGTCTACTCTGATAGTTGTTGAACACGATGTTTCCAGAGCTAAATCGATTGCAGATAGGATGCTAGTGATCGATGATGGNAGGGTGAACCCATTCATATCTAAGACCACAGCATTGGAGGTGAAAAAATGAGGATTAACTGGACTTTAATCACTATTCCAGCCCTAATCACCTTATCGTTCTGGTTAATGGATGGATTGGTTAGCGATTGGGGGAGGTTATCGGGAGGGGGACAGAATCTAATCGTGTTCATCAATGAATCACTATGGCCGCCAGATTGGANAGTTCTNGANCCCCAAGCATATCCNGTATGCACAGCATATCCGCCATTCGATTTTACCTGTTCTACTGCTTGGATTGGAATGACTGAGACAATAAAGATAGCATTCATTTCNACNGTATTCGGAACAATGNTTTCACTTCCAATTTCTATCTTGGCATCTAGAAACCTGAATTCTAGATNTATCACCTTCCCATCCAGANTTATTCTCGCTGCTTGCAGGAGTCTNCCTAGCATNATTTGGGCTATCTTTTTCGTCATCCTAGTTGGATTCGGNCCGCTCTCAGGAATNCTAGCAATGACAATTTACACTATTGGCTACCTTGGTAAACTTCAGTACGAGTCAATAGAGGGAATGTCCAACATCCCCTTAGAATCAGCTGATTCGATGGGCCTGTCTAAGATTGAGAAAGCAATAGGTGTGGTAATTCCAGAGCAGGCAAACAACTTGATTTCACAAGCGATATTCATGTTCGAATATAACGTAAGGCATGGGACCGTGATTGGGATTGTCGGTGCTGGAGGAATTGGTTATTACATCAACCTCTATCTGAAATTTCTACAGTATGACAAGGTATTCGCCTACCTNATCATCATCTTCTCAGTTGTGATTGTAATTGATTTCATTTCAATATATGCGCGTTCCTTCTTCAACGATGAAGGAGATATAAAGCCACCAAAATGGNTATCAGTTTTCATCCCACAATGGATTCTCGAGTCCCGTGAAACATAGATCAATAGTCTGCGACTATCCTTATGGAACCGCCGTCATAGAATATCTGAATGTGATCCTTAGCNTTCATTGTTAGAGAAGCAAGGGCTTCGTAGACTTCTTTCTCCTCTACCTTGAAAGCATCAGCAGCTCTTTTTGTCGACCATGCCACCTCTACGAAGTCAGATGCAGAAATCCACTTGAGAAGCCTTGATTCAAACTCAGTTAGATCACCTACGCCCATGCATATCGGACTAGGGTGAGGGAAATCAAGATACCTCGTAATCAACAAAAATTGTCTGATATCAAATATCAGAAATTCTATTCTCGTTGTGCTGTAATTAGTACACTAGTACTATCNCTCTCAATGAATGGTATGGAAAAAGTACTGTCATCTGTAATGTGGACATGTACTGGGCATGTCGCNCCACAAGCCGGAGCCAAGTAGTCCTTGCCAGATGTAGTCATTACCAGTTTGATTCCATGTCCAGAAGGAAGNANATGATCAAGCCCCTGAAATTCCATCATCATTGTCACAGTCTCACCTGGAATAACTCCAGTTGGCTCGTTTCCTCCTTCATGGTAACGAATGTCCATTGTTGCGTGNCCAATNCTAACTCCANTAGAAGAATCCTGCATCTCAACGAAGACCTGNCCNCCATCAAACACGGATGTTGCAAGTAGGTGAAGTCTAACCAAACCAGAGATATGTATGTCGAAATCAAATGCTGGACACTCAACAATCACCTCGCTAGCTCCTCCAATTACTGGAGCACCCCCTACCCATGAATTTCCCAAATTAGTACAGTCTCCCAGTGGGATGTCGATCCAATCAAGATCATCTGGGGGCCAGTTTTCTTCAATCCTCCACTGTCCATCCGAGCGTTGGATTTGGACAATCTGCTCAGGTTCTGGTCCAATTCCTTTGAGATAGTACTCGAACCACTCGAAGAGGTCCTGTGCCCAGTCCCATCTAGTCATATTCCCCCTAGCCTCCAAACCATTCCCGCTGCTCACGCCATCATGACTCGAGACCTGATCCGGGTAATGGTGGCCCCACTGACCAAACATCCCCCTTACATGGAAACCTTCGTCAATATATTCCCGATACCAGTTTATCCCAGGAGGGCCGCCAAATACCTGGTGGGGATCAACGTTCCAGTCCTGCATTCCTTGTACCCAATATATCGAACCTTGCCAATTATTGATAGCCTTGTCAATGTGACTCCTGTCATTGTAGTAGTTCTGCATGTAAGGATCCATTTCGCCAGCGATGTAAGTNACTGGCCCTGCAAAGAGTCCCTCCGCAATATCTGGACAAATATTATCCAAATCGTCCTCATTATAATCGACAGTACTCGAAAAATAGTTCATATGCATAATTTGACTTCTGGCTTCTGCACTTCCGTTCTTGTACAGAAGCGGATGCAGGGCTGTAGTCCCAGAGACAGGTACTATAGTCTTGAGGAACTCACTACCCATTGCCGCAGCTTCCCACTGCGTTGCTCCCTCGTAAGATTTTCCGTACAGCCCAACATTCCCATTACTCCACTCCTGAGTCCCAAGCCATTCCACCGCATGGTGGATGCCTAGTCCCTCTCCAAGACCCCGATAATCAAAGCATCCCGTAGAAAGCTCGGTTCCGAACACACTAACCTGNGCAAATGCATAGCCGTGAGGAATGAAATTCTCGAAGATAAACTCTCCACGCCCAGATCCGACGACGTTGGTGGCCCCAGACTCGTCCCCTGGCTGACCATACGAGAAATATGGGCTAATTACGGCGATTACTGGTACCTTTTCACCGACTATCGTATTGTTNGGGAGCCAATAGGAAAGGTGGACACTTGATACAGAGGGNCCNACCTCCCAGACCTCGCTTGTATCCACTTCGATGAATGCCTCTTGCACGTCNAGTGGGTAGAATGGNCCTGGCTCGAGAAGGAATGAGAAGGTATGATTTGTTTGCCATTCCAAGGAATGTCTGTCCCAAATTGAAGGATAGGAAACTTCTGTGTCGGAATTTCCATCTTCGTCCATTGACGAAATACAACCCGAAGTTACAGTTAGAATATACAACCCNACAANTAAGTAGGCCAAACCGGCTCTTCGCATGTACCGTCGAACGTTTCCCTACTCTCAAACATGTTTGTATCTAGCATTGTTTTTCGATANAATCNAGTTCCTTCNATAAACTTNCAAACTTTGTTAACAATTATTGAAAGCAGACTCTGNCTGGTCANTGATTAGGAGNGGNTGTGAGGCAAATGACTGCAAGCGATTTGCTCCTAATCTTNGGGACCGAGACTGGAAATGCCGAGGAACTTGCTGAAGATGCTGGACATCTCTCAAGAAACCTAGATTTTAATCCGAAAGTGATGGATATGGAGGATATTTCATTGAAGGATATCTCTTCCTCAAAGAGGTTGATTGTGGTATGCAGTACCTGGGGCGAAGGTGAACAGCCAGTAAATGCCCAAGACTTGTATGACTCTATAGAGAGGTCAGAAGATGATTGTTTGGAAGGGGTGAACTTTGCTGTCATCGCTCTTGGAGACACTGCATTCGAATTCTTCTGCGAATCAGGAAAGGAGTGGGATGAAATTCTTCAGAGGAAGGGTGGAAACAGAGTCGTTGAACGAATAGATTGTGATGTTGACTACGAAGACTATGTTCAGGACTGGATCTTAAACACGCTTAGTCAAATGAAGAAAATCTAGTGATTAAACGAGNTTTTTATTCATCTTGCTTCGTATGCTCCGGCCATTCTCCTTACTGCATCCTCAACTTCTATTTCACCATCCAATAGACTACCTAGTGTACTGAGGAAGGGAGTACGATGACCCATCCTTCCGGATCTGTCGAGGAACATTCTGGTCGCCCTAACCCCCTCNGCAACCATGTGCATCTCTTCTAGTGACTCCTCCAGAGTCATTCCCGAACCTAGCATTTCTCCGAGAGTCCTGTTCCTGCTCCGCGGGCTAGTCGCTGTAACGTAGAGGTCGCCAATTCCAGCAGGTCCGAAAGCTGTATTGGGGTCTGCCCCCATCTCACCAAGAAGTACCAACCCTTCGCTGTAACCGGAAAGTACCATTGCAGCCTTCAGATTGTCCCCTCCGATGGTTTCTTTGAGTCCGTCAACAAGTCCACATGCTAGGGCGACGCAGTTCTTGTACGCGCCCCATAGCTCCGCTCCCACTGGATCGCCAGCAGGAGTCAGGATTAGAGAATCCGTAGAAAGCCTATCTGCTACTCTCTTCGCTACTACAGTGTCATGACAAGCTACTAGGGCATTGGTTATCACTCCCCTGGCTACTTCTGGAGCGATGGTAGGGCCTGTCATGACAACTACCTGATTCGTCATTCCAGCTTCAGAGAGTCTCCTTTCTATTGCATCAGAAATCATGCCCGTGCCTCCTTCGGTAGAAGGTGCGAGCCCCTTTGCCAGATCTACAAGGAGGTGGGATGGTCTGAGACTTGGGATAATCATGTCTACCACTTCCAGTATCACTGAGCTGGGAAGTGCCAGTACCAGAATCTCACAAGACTCGGTTACATCTGTAATCTCCATGGTGCAGTCTAGATCTGGAATCTTGTATCCAGGTAGGTACTTCTGGTTCTCCTGCGAGGTCATCATCGACTCGTATACTTCTTGCTCCACGGTCCATCCTAGCACATTATGACCGTCCTTGCACCATACTAGAGCTAGGGCAGTTCCCCAATTGCCTAGTCCGAGAACCCCTATTCGTGCCATTTTTGCCGTTTTGGCGGGCGCATAGGCTCTGTTATGACCCTATGGGGGCAGAGCCGCGGAAGCGCTGCCTTCTTGGTGGGTAATTATTCGCACGAGTCGGAGCAGGGGTACCCGAGCGGTCAAAGGGGCTGGGTTTAGGTCCCA
>NZTJ01000053.1 GCA_002697065.1 Methanobacteriota archaeon | reverse complement strand
GAGACTTCTAGCAATGGCCCTGTGCTCGGCATCCTCTATTGCGAACATTCTCCTAAGATATGCAATTTGAGCAATCACTTCTTCTGATCTATCAGTATGGATCAGCATTGCTTCTAGGACTTGGCCGTAAACCAGCCTCATCTCGCTATGCTCTATCCTATCGCCACTTATTTGCTCTGCCTCTCCTGATAGAATGGCGTCATAAATTCGCTTCGGCTCTTGCTCCTCGAGCCTCAACGCGTGCGCTAGTTTCACCAAGATCCTCTTCTCTCCATTGGATAATTGCCCATCGCTGAGAGCCAGTCTAGAAGCATTCAGGAAAACTCTAGAGCGATCCTGCTCTAGCCAAGACTCTTCTGCCACGAACCCGGATATACATACCAGACTTAACCACTAGGTAGATCATATCAGAAATGACCCATCAGCCAAACAGGAGGATTCATCAATGCCTCTAGTGCCCGGTGTATTGCTTATCAGCCCACTCGCGGGCGCCTTGCGCCCATCCGAACCCCCCCAGCCGATTTGGCGAAAACGGGGGCAAGGCCCCGGGTTGGGGCCGAGAAGCAAAGGATTTGAAAAATATGGCAAATGAAGGAAAATACGTAATACATGCAACAATCAGAGTCGATGGTACCGTAGCGAGAAAGGACGTCGTTGGTGCTATTTTCGGCCAGACAGAGGGACTTCTAGGTGAAGGACTACAACTCAGGAAACTCCAGCAGACAGGGAGAATAGGCCACGTGGATGTGAGTTTGAACAACCACAAGGGACGAGTTCAGGGAACCTTGGAAGTTTCTTCATCGATAGATCAGGTGAGTACTGCAGTAATCGGTGCTGCCCTGGAGACTATTGACAGGATAGGTCCATGCAAGGCAGTAATCAAGGTAAAGGAGATCGAGAATGTTAGGTCTGCTAAGAGGGATCACGTCATCGACAGAGCAAAGCAGCTTCTGCTAAACATCGTGAACTCTGCCACTGGTGAGTCGAAGAATATCCTCGATGAGGTCAGAGCAGTGCTGACACTGGATACTGAGACAGACTACCAAGAGATGACNGCTGGTCCGAATGTGAAGAACTCGGACGCGATNATAATAGTGGAGGGGAGGAACGATGTNCGAAACCTCCTGAAGTACGGAATTAACAATGCAATCGCAACAATGGGATCGGGAATCAAGCCTGANTTGGCTGANTTGGCTTCCAAGAAGAAGACNGTTACCGCTTTCTTGGATGGAGATCGAGGTGGAAAGCTGCTTCTAATGGAGATTAGTGGTACACTAGGTAAGTCACTGACTCATGTCGCATTCGCTCCACAGAGTAGAGAAGTAGAGCATCTTGAGGGGAAGGTAGTGACCAAGTGCCTAGGTCAGAAGGAACCAGCATCCAAGGCCGTCGCTAGGATCCAGACAGAGATTCAGAAGGATGACGATGCATCCGTAGGCAAAGGAAAACCAGCCATGGAGGCATCAGATGAGATCAAGGGTTGGGCTCCTATGATGGACGGACTGAAGAGGAACTATACAGTAATTGTTCAGGCAGATGGAAGCGGCTCGGAACCTGTTAGTGCTAAGGACCTAGAGTCTGCACTCGGTGATTCTGAAGGAGCACAGGGCCTAGTCTTCTCAGGAAAGGTCACAGATAGGATTCACGAACTAGCCTCAGGTGCTGGGATAACCAATGTTGTAGGCAAGTCAGTGGGCCCTCAATCCCTGAAACTAGGGGTACAGGCGTACTCTATCAGAGACCTCGAATGAGATACATGGACCCTCATACGGCTGCTCTTTGACCCAGTGTTAATGAGCATCTGAGGTGTATCTATAGCAGAAGCCATCAAAAGTCCCGCATGTCCGCTGGGATTGATGCAAGAGACCACCATGGTCATCCTGACTCTCTATGGGGTCCTGTCAATCACTCTGTTTGTTCTTTGGATAAAGCATAAGTCCGTNCTCAGGCAGAGACAGAAGCTAGCTTCTAGGATTGGATCGATGAAGGGAAACCTGACTCAGACTTCTGAGAAGCTAGACCTTCTTTCCAGAGGGGTGGATACCATTCTTTCGGATGCNCCCGAAGTTCACGATNTACTGGGTGTGCACAAGTCACTAGAGGCAGCCGAGTCCTTACTATTCAACCAAGGAATACCAGTCAGTAACAGNGAGTCATGCGCAATCGCTAGTCACGCAGCCAAGTCTTTGCTCGAGCACTATGAAGAAGGCGGTGCCGAAGAGGAGCGGGTAATTGTACAGGGACTCAAACCCCTGTCTAAGAGACTGGCTGCAATCCTTACAGAGGCNGAGATGAGGGCTGAGGACATCGAACTGTCAGCAAATGAGCATCGGAGACTAGGAGAACTTTTCCACTCAATCGAAAGATTTGACTGGGCTACGGACTGCTACAGTAGAGCCAATGACTTGGATCCGGAGGACGAGGCTGCTCTCCGTTCTCTTTCTGATATCCAGAGGAAAAGCGGAGATCTAGAGTCTCTTGATATGACTTTAGAGAGACTACTTGCTATTGTTCCNGATGATATAGACCTNCTAAAGGAACAGCTAGTTCTATTGGACGACGGGGAAGACGATCGCTTCTTNAGAAACACAAAGAGGCTAGAGGCNCTGGGCACTCCGTCTTCTCTCNCTGGNGTGGAGGAAGACCTATCTCAAATAGCTAAGAGAGCGANGGAATCAGGAAAAGGAGGCCCCATTTCATCAGAATCAGCCTCAGCGTTGGTCGAAAGNGCNTCCAAGCAACTGATACTNGGAGAGTACAGACCAGCACTAGAATCGGTAGANTTGGCAATCGAGAGGAATCAGAATTTCGGACAGGCGTGGGCACTNAAAGCCAGACTAGTNGCNGCTGAAGATGANTCCATGAAGGAAGCAATGAAATGCCTTCGGAGAGCCAATGCTTTAGGTGAGTATACTNTTATTTTAGAGTCCGAGATACTAGAAAATGATGGAAGAACAGATGCCTCAATAGAGGTCTTGGAGGAGCATCTACAACGCTCTCCAGGAGACTCAGAAGCCCGTGGAAGACTAAGCCAACTCTGGTTAAGCAGTGGATCTGCGGACTCCGCTCGTCAAACCCTGGAAGAAGCTCCGGAGGAATCTTGGAACTCTTCTACATTGCATGTCATGAAGGGAAGACTCAGTCTAGTTGAATCAGACCATCATCGTGATGAGACAGGCAAGGTCGATCAGATCCCGGTAATTGACGCGCTGGTCTCTTTCGATAGAGCAATTGAGATTGATAGAGAATCAGGATTGGCCTGGCTCGGGAGGGCTAGAGCACTCAGATATCAAGGAGCCTTAGATGAGGCAGAAGTTGCTCTAGTCAGAGCACGAAGGCTAATCCCAGAACATCCTTCTATTTCTCTAGAGGAGGCGCAGTTGTTTTTGGAGATAGGAGACTTAGAGCAGGCAAACGCATTAACTCTAGAGGCAACAACAACTCTGAAGGAAAACCAAACAGTCCCGTTCATCCGAGGAATCATCGCAGCCAAGCATGGCCGTTTTAGAGAGGCAATCAAGCTATTCTCAGATACCCTAAGTTTTGATCCAAAACATGCTAGAGCCAGACTAAACAGATCATCAGCAGCCCTTCTCTGTGACGATTTAGCCATGGCACTAGACGATGCGACCCAATTGGTGCAAGAACGACCAAATCACGAGCTTGGCCGTCTGAGGAAGTCAGAGATTCTGATGAACCAGGGAGATTGGGAAAGTGCCGAATCAGAATTAAGAGAGCTCCTGAAGCTAAGTCACAACCATTCGATGGGTCTAGTCCACTTGGGAACATGCATGATTGCAATGGGCAAGTCAGAACAGGCGGAGAAACCGCTAAACAAAGCCATAGAGACGAATCCCAAGCTTTCAGAGGCATGGTATCAAAGAGGACTGCTGTATTTGGATTTCGGAAGGTCAGAGAAGGCAACTTCCGACTTCGAGGCCGCAGTGAGGGCGGACCCACAACATCTTGATGCTAGGCTTCGAATCGCTGCGATTCTCCATGAAGGGAAAGATGTAGAGAAAGCCGCTACAGCNTGGCGAAAGGTCCTCGACGTCGACTCTCAGAATAGACTGGCAAGGAGGAGATTGGAGGAATGTCGAGAGCAAATCAATTCCAAGAGGGAAGCCCTCGTTCCAAAGGATTGAACAGTGTACTACCTTGACGNNAGTACATGNACTTCTTGAANAAGCTAGAACCGGGATCCGAGGCNCCTTCTTTTGAACTTCCAAACGCTAACGACANCTCCGGTGGGAAGACCCTCTCACTCAGTGATGTAATGGGGGAGAATGGCGCTGTGGTNTTCTTCACTTGTAACCACTGCCCTTACGTAGTCGGNTCCGAACCTAGGATAGAGGATGCTGCTAATTTGGCTAGAAGTAAGGGACTGGGATTCGTCGGAATCAACTCAAATGATCCAGTCAAGTATGAATCGGATTCATGGGAGAACATGGTCAAGAGAGCTAACAAGGGAATGACATACCCCTATCTACACGACTCCTCACAGGAAGTTGCTATTGCCTATAGTGCCGAGAGAACGCCGGAATTCTATCTTCTGAACAACGAATCAGTCATTGTTTACAGGGGGCGACTAGACGATTCTCCTAGGGATCCTTCTCACGCCACGACATCGGAACTAGATGACGCAATTAACGAACTTGTCTTNGGGGAAAAGGTGTCNGTAACCAGGACAGAGAGCATCGGATGCTCAGTAAAGTGGAAGGAATAGGTGCTAGTTTGTCAACTGGNATCCCTGCTAGGATATTCTACTCGNTAATGCGGCTGGTCCCGTCAGCGATAAGGATGAGAATGTGGAGGGGNCTATATCAGAGAATGGCAAGATCTCAGACAGACTCCAACTTCAGATTCATGAACTATGGATTCACAGATGACGAAGANCTCNCACTTTTNCCGGAGGATGAGNGCGACAGGCTATTCATCCAACTTTACAANATGAACATCAGNGATGTTGAGATTGANGGAAAGGAAGCNCTTGAAGTAGGCTCTGGNAGGGGAGGGGGAGCAAGTTGGATATCAAGGACATACAGCCCCAAATCTCTGCTAGCNGTGGACTATTCNGATGAGGCGATNCGACTCTCTAAAGAGTGGTTTGCTGACCANCAAAACTTAGAGTTCAGAGTTGGAAACGCTCAGCAACTGCCACTTCCAGATCAATCATTTGATGTNGTGTACAACGTNGAATCGTCCCATTGCTATGCNGATGTTCCAGCCTTTATTTCCGAGGTCTTCAGAGTACTAAGGCCNGGCGGAAAATTCTGCTGGACTGANATGAGGGACAAGAAGACCATGGAGAAAATGCATCAGAGTTTCGTCNAGGCTGGNTTCATCATTGATTCNTGGAAGGATGTGAGTGAAAATGTAGTTGANGCATTGGANATTATCGATGAGGGTAGGAGGGAAATGATACGCNAAAATGCTCCTCCTTCACTCAGAAAAAGCTTCGAAACCTTTGGAGGGGTCCCNGGAACTCCTATTTACGAGGCTCTAAAGTCCGGTAGAATTCAGTATTTCAGATACCTTCTAAGCAAGCCCGAATAGATTCTATTCTGACCTATCTTGTAACGAGAACTNAAAGNCTGTCAGTACTGCTCTAGGACGAGTTCTGTCTGGGTGGAACTGATGTCTCCNGGTGCGGCCAACCACATTCTGTCAAGCATATCCCTNAGAGCTACGGTATCATCAACATGAACCACTGCAACTAGATCGGCATCNCCNCTGATCTCGTATACGCACTCCACACCGGGCCATCCCGNGAACTCACCAGCCAGAGAACCAATCTCGGTACCAGGACCAACTTTCAGACGAATTAGCGCAGTGAGTCCTATTCCTGACTCTCGAACCGTATATCCTCTGATTACCCCCTCGTCCTCTAGCCTTTTNATTCTAGTTCTGACGGTTCTCTCTGTGACTCCTACNTCTTTTGCNATCTCTACGTATGGNGCTCTGGCAGATTCTCTTAGGAAGGATAGAATCGNACGGTCTAGGGAATCAACGTTACTCATACTNTTNTCCGAAAAACATGCAACTTATGGAATTTTCTTGACGTAATAGAACACNTTTTNANATTAAAAACACNNCTTTCTAACTATTATCTGATTAAAAAAAATTGGTTGTGTTCAAATGGGATGGCCTAATCTGTAATGTCATGAGTAAGGAGGAGGCNATCTCCCAACTCAGGATTCAGGAGTATCTAGATGATGTATCCGAACTAGACATCCCCCATTCGGAGTCTCAATGGCACCATATTGACGTCGCATCTCTGTTGAATGGAACCAATATCCAGGGTCACGAGCTTGATCCAATC
Source organism: Methanobacteriota archaeon (assembly GCA_002697065.1). Next base: position 4,275 of record NZTJ01000053.1, on the reverse strand, counting down.
ACTGGCTCTTCGCTCATCTTCCTACCCAGGAGCGCTATGCTATGCTGCCCCAAGTCCGGAAGGATCCACCATTACCCTAAGCANCTATTGCACTGCTTCGTAGATGATAATCGTTCCAAATCGAATGAGGCAGACGGGATCTTGATGAGGGCCGAGCTATTCTCCATTTCACCTAATGAGGAGCAACTCTGCTGGGAGTGTTCATGCAGATCAGAGTTGGAGGTNCCCGAGATTCAGAGCAAGGTTTCTCGGTGGCTTAGCTGGCTTAATACATAGGATAGGCATCGCTACCTTGAGAAGNCAAGGTCCGGTGGCCAAGTCAATGGGTGCCGCTATCAGCGACATCTTCGCGCGGGCAATAATCGATTCAAGAGGGAACCCCACCATCGAGGTCGACTGTTATGTTGATGGTACATTGAAGGGTAGAGCAGCAGTTCCATCAGGAGCAAGTACCGGAACATACGAAGCAGTTGAATTGAGAGACGGCGGAACTAAGTGGATGGGCAAGGGGGTCCAAGACGCAGTTGACAATGTCAATGGTCCAATCAGAGAGGCCCTAATTGGAATCGATCCCGCTGAACAGGAGCGCATTGACTGTATTCTGATAGAATTAGATGACTCTGAAAACAAAGGCTCCTTGGGAGCGAACGCCATATTGGGAGCCTCCTTGGCATGTCTAAGGGCTGCTTCAGATGGAGAACTTTGGAAGCACATTTCTCAGAGAGGAGAAACCAGTCTCCCAGTTCCCATGATGAACATTCTGAATGGCGGAGCACATGCCGAATCGAATGTCGATGTCCAAGAATTCATGGTTGTCCCACATGGTTTCGAGTCATTCTCCGAGGCACTAAGGGCCGGAGTTGAAATCTATCATTCCCTCAAGTCCACATTAAAGCAAGAGGGACTCCTTGGAGGAGTGGGAGACGAAGGGGGCTTCGCGCCAAATCTTTCTAGGAACGAAGAAGGACTAAGGTTGGTTAGAGAGGCAATCGAGGTAGCAGGATACTCTCCCGGGAAAGAGGTCTCGATAGCCTTGGATGTGGCGGCACAGGAATTCTTTGACGGTTCAAACTACCTAATTGATGGAGAATCAATATCCGGATCGGATCTTGGTAGAATATATTCTGATTGGTTGGACGAGTATCCGATCGTATCCATCGAGGATCCATTCGGAGAGGACGATTGGGACGCTTGGAAGGAATTCACTGCTAGAGAAGGACATAGGGTACAGATAGTCGGAGATGACCTCTATGTGACCAATCCAAAGCGGCTCGAGAAAGGAATCTCCATCCAAGCCTCAAATGCCATTCTAATCAAGTTGAATCAGATTGGGACCTTCACTGAGACCATGGAAGTGATTCGTAAGTCAAGAGAGGCTGGTTTTAGGACTATAATTAGCCATAGGTCAGGTGAAACTTCTGATGACATAATTTCCGATTTGGCAGTCGGCACCAACTCCATGCAGATCAAGACCGGCGCTCCAGCAAGATCAGACAGGACATCGAAGTATAACCAACTAATTAGAATCTCAGAGAAGGTTGGGAACTACTGTCGACTATTCCAATGAGGAAAGGATTAGCGGAAGTACGATACTCGCATCAGACTCAATTACGAATTGAGGAGTGTCTACTTCCAGTTTACCCCAACTAATCTTCTCAGTGGGGGGTGCACCGGAATATCCACCGTACGAAGGTCTTGACTCCGAGATTTGCCCGAACCAAGCCCAAAGAGGAACTTCTACACCTGCATCCTGCCTTAGCATAGGCACCACTGAGATCGCGAAATCTCCTGAAATTCCACCTCCAACTTGAAGCATGCCTGTGGGTGAGTCGTCCTCTCGATACCAATCAGCAAGAGATTGCATCGCGTCTAAACCCCCTCTAACNATCGTGTTGCTCTTCAGTGTACAATCGATNACCTTCGCAGAAAGTAGGTTNCCCAGGGTTGAGTCNTCCCAGCCAGGGGTGAAGATAGGAAGATTGGCATCAGCAGCTGCGACTAACCACGACTCATCCGGTGACGAGAAGTTCTGAAGATTTCCATGTAGGAGGAGGTCATACACATATTCGTGAGGGAAGCGACTGTCTCCTACAGCCTCAGACTCTTCCCACAGTGACATCAGGGCCTCTCCAACTTTGGTGAACGTACTTTCAGGGATTGCAACGTCGGTAACACGATTCATTCCCCTCTGGTAAAGCTCAGCATCCTGCTCCTTGCTCTGATGCCTCCAATTNGGAACATTCTCAAATTCAGATCTAGAGAATAGACCGAATAACTCCTCTTCNAGATTTGCACCAGTGCAGCAAATTGCATGCACTTTCTGGGATCTGATTGCGGGAGCNAGNCTCTTTCCNATCTCTGCAGTGGACATCGCTCCGGCTAGAGTGATAATCAACCTCCCTCCGCTATCTAGAAACCCCCTCAGGGAATCTATGCATTTTGCCAACTCACCTGCATTGAAGTGGGTATAGTGAGTTTCGATGAAGTCCCTAACTCCCATCTAATCGCTCCTGAATCGATCCACTCTCTTCTCGAAAACCCTTCTCAAGCCCTCAACCTCTGATACTAATTTGTCGTTAATCATGGATGCCACTGCAGAGGGATCGCTATCTCCGCACGTGAAGACGTCTATGGCTAGGATACCCCTTTCTGAGTAGCAATGTGCGGTTACATGACTCTCATCGATTAGAACTACTGCTGCAAAACCCGGGGGGCTCTCCACTCCATCGAATATCTCTACGTGTGAATGCACCTCCCTNANNCCTGACTCNCTTACGCACTCTCTTAGAACNGATAGTACCCACTCCCCGTCTCCGGTTTCTCCCCTCTTGTAGTTGACATAGTCTAGAAGGACATGGGAACCTGCAGATTCGGTATCGTCCACANTACCGAGCCAAGTCACCNAGATTTCAAACTCACTCTTGCAACAGCCAGGACTTGAGNCTCCTCAAACCCTCCAAAATATCCNCTTCGTCTGCNGCATATGAGATNCTGACAAAACCCTCGCCTCCTGTAATCAGAGNCGCGGGNATTAGTTGCACCCCTGCTTCTAATGCCCCATCNGCGAACTCGATATCNNTCATCCCAGTTCCTGTTACGTCTGCGAANACGTAGAAAGCACCCTCTGGTTCTGGGACTCTAATTCCTGGGATTGAAGACAGCCCTTCCGTCATCAACTTCCTCCTCTTNCTGTACTCACCNTTGAANTCNTGCACNGAGTCNTCGCANTCCAGNGCAANCCTAGCNGCNTCCATCATGAANGTCGGGATGTGNGANGCNGAGTTNGCCTGGCTCTTCACNGCNGCCCTCATCGCCTCGCTNGGACCAGTGAGAAAACCCACTCTCATCCCAGTCATGGCCCAGGATTTTGACCAACCATTGACCACAATGGTCCTCTCCTTCCCACCCGGAATCGTCGATGGAGAAACGTGAGGCCAATCGACCCAAACCATCCTCCCGTAAATCTCATCAGACACTATCCACAAGTCATTCTCAACCGCTATATCCACAATCCCCCTGATCTCCTCAGGGGTGAATACGGCTCCAGTTGGATTGCACGGAGAGTTGATGAGGATCATTTTGGTCTTGTCCGTTACGGCTTCTCTAATTGCCTCCAAATCAGGATGAAAGCTATCCATTTTCACCTTTACATGCACGGGAACGGCTCCGATGAATTCCAGCATCGGTTCGTATGATGCCCATGATGGAGAAAGAAGAATGGCTTCGTCTCCTGGCATAGTAGTAATCAAGAATGAGTACAGAAGGGCCTGCTTCGCTCCAGGAGTCACCACGATATCATCCGCCCTTGCCTCGATATCGTGATGGACTCTGAGGTATTCGGAAACGGCATTACATAGTTCCACTGAACCCGGTCCTCTGGTGTACTTCGTCTTCCCTTCCTCTAGACCTCTAATCGCAGCATCGACGATAGGAGATGGGGTTTCGAAACCAGGCTCACCCACTGTCCATCTGACGACCTCGGGTGCTGGAGGCTGGAGATAGGGTGCGAATCCGACGCCGAGGCCCTCGAAGCGGGAAGACACATCAGGCATACCTTTCACACCGGCACCCACCCAATGAAGGTATGCCGAAACGCGGACAGCCTTCAAGAAAGAAAGTACGGTCGGCGGGATGAAGCACGAGTGGCAGAGCAGCTATGCAATGGACTGCAGATCCATGGACCCGGGTGCAAATCCCGGCTCGTGCTCCACTAATTACAATCCAGATATCTCTACGACCATGAATGCAGCTGAAATTACGATTGCACCCATTACG
>NZTJ01000052.1 GCA_002697065.1 Methanobacteriota archaeon | reverse complement strand
GGGTGTCTTAGCTGCAGGTAGATGTCCCATCCATCTCCTGCCGCACGGCCTCCCTCAGTCTTCTCTGGGATGATTACCTGGAGTATGATGGTACCACCGTGAGCTGGGTCTGGGCTACCTCCCTCGTATGGGGTGGTAGTGCCGAGCTCCCAATCCGTATTGCAGGTCGAAACCGACGCCGAGGTAGCTGCGATTCCATCTCCTAAGTCTGATAGTACGCACCTTCCGGCTCCAGTGTCGATGTCATGATCAACGCTTATTGTCCATTCCACGTCGGGGTAGGCAGCTGACGACACGAGGCGCTTTGGGAGGTCTGCCGACGCATCGTAGGGGTCCCTAGCTCCGTTCATTGCAAGCGTGTAGGCTCTTGGATCGAACGAGCTGTCTCGGAAGTTTATGTCCACCCAAGGGATCTCAATCTGCCTACAGTTCGGATCAGGGTTGTTATCGCATTGGAATTCTCCGGGAGCGTCTGCGCTCAGGGTGTAGGGGTCATCAGTCTGAGCTCTGACGACGTTGATTGGGAACGAGTTCTGCTGAGTCTCCATGTCTGCGTTCACGGGAACTCTCTTGAGAATGAAAGTCCCCTGCTCTCCCTTTATCGTGTCATTGTGTTCAATCCCGAATACGAAGGTGATAGAGCTGGTCTCACCTACTTGCAGATATAGGTTCGTTGAGCCTAGAGAGTTTCGGACATCGAACCTATCTGGCTTTGATTCGTCCTGTTCCGTATCTATGGTGTCCCACTGTATGGTGAGGTTGATTGGTGCATTTCCCTTGTTCTCCATTACAAAGTCGATCGACCTGTCCACTCCAGGAACGACGGATATCCTCTCTGGTGACTGAATCAATTCCACATCGAAAACCGGGAGGACAGTAATGGCGAGCGTCGTTGTCCCGGTCGGAACTCCCCCTCCCCTTGCCACCCTCTCCGAGAGAGGGATCGGCTGGACCACGCCATCAACAATTTCTGTCGCAGGCCATGTGGGGAACGGGTCGGTGATATTTACTGCCCTCAACGTGATGTTGTGGACTACATCGGCTACCAGAATCTGGTCCCCTCCCCTAAGAGGAGGCAGTGTAATGCTGAGGAGGACAGTGTGGTCTCCATACTGGTCGATTGTGAAGCCCGATTCGTTGACCTGGTATGACCAGTTAGTCATCCCCTCCGGGAAGGAAACCGACAGGTTCAGCGTCTCCTTAAGGTTCCCTTCGTTTTTCATCCTTACCTCCAGATCAAGTGTGTTTCCTGGAGCGACCTCCCAGTCGTTAGAAACGAGGAATATTACTGCATGATCAGGGGCAACTTGTACCTGCCATTCACTGGTGGATAGTTGCTGACCGCCGTGGGACGCGTTCAGGTAGAATTTCTGTTCATCGTCGGCTCTCGCGTCCGATCCCGCGGTAGAGTATATCCTGACAATCCCTTGTGATCCTGCAGGTACGAGTAGCGTGCTTTCAGTCAAACAGGACTCCAGTTCCTCATTGAAACAGACCTTGATCTTGTCTGGATGGAGGTTATCCAACGACAGGTTGTAGGTGATGTTCTTGTTTCCAGTGTTGTTGAGCAGGGCGATGAGAGTCTTCTGTCCCACTCTACTGTCAAGCGAAGGAGAGGGGGTGATTATGGCTGTCGAAGTAGGGGGGTATAGTTCCGCCGAGATGACTTCGGTCAGAGTGAACAGAGCTGGGGCATATGCGAGGAGTTCGCCGGTCTCTGTGGAGTTGACGTACACCCAGACCTGATGAGTCTCATCCGCCCTGGCAGATGTAGGTGGAGTGGCAGTGACTGTGATTACCCGCTGGTCCTGTGATGCTGTTCCCCCTGTTCCGTTATCCGGGAACAGGTTCGTCCTGGAAGGCAAGAGATTCGCCGCTGTGGATCCTAATGTGATGGTCCATCCAGGCTTTGGGACGTACTCGATGGTGAAGTTTGCTGGGTCGTTTCCTGTGTTCTTGAGCAAAACTTCCGAGGATATAGGGGTCCCTGGATCTCCGTTAGCGGCTCCTGATGAAGTCAGTTCCGCCGACCAAATCTCTGCTATTGACATGGAAACCGTGGCTGTGGCATTACGGGAAATTGCGCCGGAGAATGCTGCCCAGGATGATGTCGCCATGAAAGAGAAGTTGAGTTGACCTGCCGATGGGTATGGGAAATCCGGAGTGGGACTGAAGCTTAGTCCCACCATGCCGTATCCGGTCTCTCCCGGTAGAAGTTCTAAAGTCGAAGCAGAAGAGGATGATGAAGTCTGGACTGTAGCCTGCCATCGTGAATTCTCAGAGGCGCTCGAACCTGACAGAGGAGTGTCCTGAAGGAAGACCTTTCCATTGGAACAAGTGGATTGTTTCCATGGGTTTGTCGATGCAGCAGAGTTGGGTGCTAGGGAGGTGCATGGCATACCACTAAGCGTCACTTGGGCTAGTGTGTTGTTTGATCCCAAATTGTGAACAATCGAGACTTCGAAGCCTACGAACCTGTTGGTGTTGCCTCCCATAATATCATTCACAGAGATGTCGTTGAGGGCCCCGGTCACGGAGATGTCCAATTCTACTATGCTGTCTATCATTAGCGTAGTCTGGTTTACTGCTGGTACCCCTCCCTGTAGAGGGATTGCTTGGACTATCAGGTCCACGCGCTCTATCGAAGAAACCTTCCAGGAAGGATTCAGTGGCATCTCAAGTTCTGGGGTGGTGATGGTGACGGGTAGGGTCCTGGTCTCATTTGGCAGGAGGACGTCAGTTATTGTTACAGGAGAGTCTATCGTCCAGTAGGGCACAGATTCAGTGGCTCCAACGTCTATCTGATACTGTGCGGGGGCCGAACCGGTATTCTTCAGGGTGTACTGTAAGGTCCTAGGCGACCCAGGGGTGATGTTCGCGAAGTTTTCTCCCATCGAGTGGGTGTGGTTCTGGAAGATTTCGGCACTGAATGTCCCTCCCGCCATGACCATTGTGTGGGCTGAGAGGACGTATCTCGCTGTTTTGCTTTGAATTGTAACAGTGACGATTACGGCGTCGCCGTTGGCGGCATCTGCGGGAACATCGACTGGAATCTGGATAGCCTGGGTTTGTTGGGCTCCCACAGTGAGTGGATTATCAGAGTCATAAATCTCATCAGTGATGTTGACCCAGTAGTCAGTGGGGGCGGAGTTGTTGCTCTGGGTCACTATGAAATCGTCTGATACCGTTCCTGAGTTCTGAAGTATGAAATTCAATGTTGTCTGCGATCCTGGATCGACATTCCTATTGTTGGCTGGTATCAGAGACGCCCTAAGGGCGACGAAACTAACTATTCTGGAGTCGATTGTCACCGAGCCCTGAGTGGATCCAGAAACTAGCAGGCTACCGCTTAGGGTATAATCTCCTTCAAGATTGGAGCCATCGAACGAGATCGTAATGTTAGAGGGAGTTGGGGGATCTGCAAGACTTCCGGGGAGCAGTTGCTCTGTGGTCGAGTCCAAGGAAACGCTCGAACCCCCCAACGAAGGAGTTAGTGTTAGCTGGGCCGTGACGTCGACTGGCTGGTTACCTGTGTTGACAACAGTAATTGCACCTTCCCAGAGAGCTCGTGCGAGAGAAGTACCATCGGATGGTAGCGAGTCAGCGATATCGGACGCGGACTCCACCTCTGCTACGGCCACACCAGATAGAGACATCTGATTGTTGCTGGAGTCGGAGTCGGAGGATGATGAAGACGGCTCCCATGAGGCAATTATCACATATCCCGTCCCCGAAAGAAGAGAAGCGTCCCAGTACATCACGCTGTTTACCTGTCCTCCGGGCGCGATCGAGGCCGTCCTATTGTCTACAACTACCCCGTTAACCTTGAGAGTGACATTTCCTTCGGCGGTAGACCCGCCCTGATTGGTTGTACCCACTATTATCACATGATTAACTGGGGCCAGAGTTGGAGTTCCCCCTACAGTAGCCGAGGGCGTGGTGACGTCAAGATCAGTTACCATCACATCTGGGCTCAGTTGGCGAGTCGAGCTTTGCATTGGGGCCTCTTCGTCTGAAGCTATGGGCATTCCAGATAGAAGAGGTGAGAGGAAAAATAGAGCGACTAGAATCGTGGCCTTGCTAGCCTTATTCGTTGTCCTATGAAGGTTTCTCGACGAATCTTGACTGGAGTATGTTCGCATCGCTTCCGCTCCCCTCCTCGTAGAGGAGACTAACCATCATTATGAANCAACCGGATGAAAATANTACTCNTCTTGATTCGTNTGGGTTTCCAACCGATGTTATGAAAAGTCACTGCTCACGTTCGGTTACGTGGCNGACGCTGTATCCCTCGTAGTCATCGGTCTTATTGTGATGGCAACCTTCAATGGCCTGTTCCGAATTCTGCGTTCTCAGAATAGAAGGACAATCCTGCCTTCNACTAGAAGAAANGTCCCAGAAGAGGTTCTTGCAGGNTCTACATCCAGAAGGAGAAGGGGCAGGGGAAGAGATCGTTCTGGGNCTCCAACGGTGTCCGGTTCTCTGGGCGAGGGTTCTGAAGCTATTGGGGCCGGTGTGCAGGAAGCCGAGATATCAGACAAGGGTGCTTCTGCACTCGAGAAGAGGCTTGAGAGGGAGGGAGCCAAGAGAGGTTCGGTTCAGATNAGTCTGATGTGGGATAACTGGAATGATCTCGATCTCCATGTCATCACCCCGTCAGGAGAGCACATCTACCACGATAACAGGACGTCAAACTGCGGGGGNGAATTAGATGTCGACATGAATTTCAAGCCAACTTCGAAATCNCCTGTNGAGAATATTGTCTGGACNAAAACACCTCCACCNGGNGTCTACAGGGTAGGNGTCAGGCACTACAAAATCCANACTAAAGGAATCTTCTCATGGGTCCCTCTACTACGTAGGATTCACAANAAGAATGACACAGATTTCACAGTCAGTCTGACAATNGGCGAGAGCAAGCGATTCTATGAGGGNTCTCTTGTNAAGAGCAATGATCTTCAATTCGTCGCTAAGTTCGCGATTGCTGGTCCGGACGGAGAAGTTCCTCAGCCGACGGTGAGTGATGAGGAATTGAGTGAGGAAGTAAAGGAAGATTTCACCGAGGCTAGAGAAGTGGATACACTTCGGAGAAGGGTCGGGACAGTTCAAGACGGCTCATCAGTGAGCCTGAACTGGGAAGGTGGTTCCGACTTGGGCCTTTCAATAGTTGATTCTAATGGCGAGGAGTTGTCTTTCTTCAATCCGGAGGGTNTTGGGGGTACATTCGACATGGAGGGTTACGATCCAATGTCCGGTTTCAGGCAGATTAAATGGGGCTCATCACTACCTTCAGGAACTTATTCTGTGGTTGTCAGGCACTTTGAGACAGAAGGGGAAGAAGGNGAGATTCAGTTTGAGGTTAATCTGAACAAAGGTGGAGATGAGCAACAGTTCTCCGGTTCGATTCAATCGGATGGCTCTACTGTAGAGGTAGGAAGTTTCGAAATCTAGTGGATCCAAAGTCCTTGTAACTCGAGAATTGATTTCATCCACTGCAGCTTCTGGAGCTTGGAAGACTCCTCNGTATATCCTGACCACCTTCCAACGATGTCAGATCTTGTNCCTAGAAGCTTGATGTTTTCTTTNCTCACACCCAGTGCCGTNAGAAAGCATGCNGCACGATCNCCATCAGTAAACCCNCCAGGATTNTGCATTCCTTCGATTGNATTNTGTGTTTGATGAGTTAGAATCAGTTCGGGNGGGTTTGTCTGTTCCTCGGCTAATCCGAGCAAATGATCCCAATCCTCTCTGTTGTCTCCATGGGCATGTAATACGAAGGGAATTGATCTCCTAACTGCTTGATAGGTGCCTNCGCCACCATCGGCATCACTAACCATACATACAACTCGGGACCATGCCTTCTCAGATAGTGTATCAGGCATCTCTGAAATCGCTCCAACTGCTCCGTCCGCAGCGACAATGAGCNTAGGACTGTCTAGAATAGNGGCTATCTCTTCCGGCTCTACCGCTGCTCCAAGTATTGCNACCCTAGCTTCTCTGATAATGACTCTTCGGAAAATCTTCGATAGAGATACNGCTCGATTGTGCCTAGCCCAAGTTNCCACGGTTGAGTCTTCNACCCTTCTNAGCATCGCAATTGCGCTCTCNACATCGTCCTCCTCGCTCCANCCAAAGTGCTCTCTAACGTCATNNTGAATNCTAAGCAGAGTTGGAGAAGATGGCGTCAAGTCGGATGGGGTTTCTNNTTTCGTCATGCTCTCCACTGGAAGGACTCGGTAAGCATTGAAGAACCCTCGCGGAACTCTTTAGTTTGTGCCGATGCCCATCAGAGCTCCTGAAATCGATGATGANGGGTTACTTGCTCGCTACCCTTTCCTCCCTCAGGGAAGGTCATTCATACGTAAGATGTTAGAGGAGAATGGAATAACTGTTGANGATCTNATTGATGCCCCTTGGCTGGAGGACGTGAGAGTTAGGGGCAGANTAAGGCTAGTCGATTCGGTCTTACAACAGGAGGGTGCAGNCNTATCTTCTGCAATTGATNTCTCGACGGACGTTGGNAGGATGACAGAGTCTNTGTCATTCCTCCATGCTATGCTGGTAGTATGCGCCTCATTCGATGATAGGTTGCTTTCAAGGTGGATTGAGGGCGAGGCTAGCAGGGCGGATAAGTTGCTGGGCATGGACTCTAAGAACTTCGACTTGCTTTCATCTTCTTTTCTCTCNGACATTATTGTGGAAACGAACGATGATGGAACCGAGGTCTACTGGATTCCAATGGTAGACTTCATTGAGCTTAGTCCCAAAATTTCCGGAAAATACTGGAGATTGGTAAATAGACCTCTGAGAGATGGTTGGGTCTGTCTTGATTCTGGAGCCGGAGAGACGGGTAGAGAGAGAGCTTCCAGACTGATTAAGGAAAGAGTTAGAGAGAGTCTGAAGGTAAGTTGTGAAGAAAGAATTTCCAGGATGGACGATGAGTTTGCAGCAAAGTTCGCGGACCCGGTAGAGAGGATTACAGGACTTCTATCTGAGAGGGTGAAGGAGGAGATGCCGATGACTGCAGCAATTAGGGATGACTGGCCTCCATGCTTTGAATCGGCTGTTTCTGAGTTGAACCAAGGAGTGAATGTCAATCATGTTGGAAGAATGTTCCTTGCCGCTTTCTCCAGATCGATAGGGCTTCAGCAGGAGCAGACCTGCAACTTTTTTGCCAATGCCCCAGACTATGATGCCGAAACCACATCATATCAAGTGGGTCAGATTTACGAGAGAGAATATACCCCTCACGGATGCTCTAACCTCAAAACAAATGCGAGGTGTCCGGTGCAAACAGGTGAGGACCCTCTTTGTGACCAAGAATGGTTGACTCATCCTCTGAAGTACATCAGAGCGAAGCAGAGGAGGAGGTACGGCTCAGGCAATGACGATTCTGTCGGAGATGATAATGACTCAGCTAGCGATTTGGCCAATTCCTCATAAGTAGGTGCTTACCAACGCTTCTCAAGGGGGGCGTGAGTATAGTACGAACACTAGTTCTCACAATTGACAGAGACAATGATTTGGGCGTGAAATCAGGTATTAGAGGACCTGTGGTTGGTAGGAAATCGTGCTTGACCGCGGCTCTGAGGTTGGGTATCGCAGATCCAGAAGANTCTGATACTAACGCCATTCTTGGTGCGCTGCACCATCATGATAGGTTGGCAGAAGGTGCCGGGGCGAGCGATGAGGTTCAGATTGCAATACTTACCGGTGACGTGAGGGTCGGCCCCAGAAGCGATAGGGCAATAGCTAGTCAGTTGGACGAGGTGATTCAGGATTTCCAACCAGATGCCGCACTTCTGGTTACAGATGGCGCTGATGACGAAGCNTCTCTACCCATAGTTACCTCAAGGGTGAGGGTGGATACTGTGGAGAAGGTAATTGTCAGGCAGTCGAAAGGAATTGANGGTACCTACTACTATATCGTGAAGGCCATAGANGATCCCNGGTTTAGGTCTAGGCTCCTNGTTCCACTAGCAGTTTTCCTGATCATAATTGGTCTGGGCCTAATCCTACCCAATGGTATTGCACTAATCGGTTCTTTGCCGCTCTTGATAGGATTNTGGGTTTTAGGCAAGGGACTNGGTCTTGAGGCGCAAATGGAGAGGGTAGCTATGGAGATGAGAGACAGCGCTACTGGTGGTCTATTCTCATCGTTACTATGGGGGATGTCAATTGTCAGTCTGTTCCTGGCCGTTGCTACTGTTTGGGCGGGATGGGATGACCCTGTGCCAGATGGGTTCTCTAAGTTCGAGCATATCCTCGGACTTGTTGATGAGGTTCTCCAATGGATAGTTGGTTCCGTNTTCTCATTCTTACTTGCTCTAGGTGTTCTGAGGTGGAAGGAGGGTTCCTTCACAGGAAGAAGCGTGCTACTAATTGGTCTTGGAGTGGTTTTCTACACCTTCGTAGCGGCAACAATCGATGTGGCACTAGTGATTACGTCCGGACAGGAGTATAGCCCCACATTCAATCAACTAGGGGACGATTGGGGGCTTCCCATAATGTCCATGGTGATGTACTACCTACTGAGGACCATAGTCCAATCATTTTCCGAGGATGATGAATTAGTCCAAGGAAGTCGTTTCTGGGGAGTATGATGGGGAAAGTAACTACATCCATAGTCTGGACTGGTTCCAAGGAAAGAGGAGAGGCACTTCTGGCAGCAATTAGTCCCGATGATCCAGATGACTTCACAGTTGAGTTATCAGATTCCGGAGATTCTACAGAGTTGAGAATAGAAGTCACCATGGATGGTCTAGGTCGATCGAGAGCAACTGTGGATGACATACTTGCATGCTTGTCAGCAGCTGAGTCCGGTCTTAACTCTCTCGAATGACCCTATCGATAACTAGTACCATTCAAGGGGGGGTTTCCAGTGCATCATGTGTGGACAGGCTACCGCATGACCGATCCCACTTGCTGTGCAATGCAGAGGGAGTTCCCAGACCGACTAAGTTGTTCCAGAGTTCGATAAGGAGATGGGTGGGTGCTCATTTATCCGATGACTCTTCGACTGATGGGAGTTTGGGGGAATTCGTCGAAGGAGTAGTGATTTCGAAAAGCTCAGGAGTGTTCTGTGGAAGGCTATCCGTGGACTTGCTAATCTCTGAGTGGTTTCCCTCCTGTAATTTGAAGTGGAATGTGGAAGAAGGAGAAGGAATAGTAGCAGGAAGTCAGATACTCTCAATCTCTGGACCATCAGATAGCGTCCTGAGTTGCGAGAGAGTTATGCTGAACGTTCTTGGTAGGATGTCAGGAATATCTACGAGAACCTCCGAATGGGTAAATGAGTCAGGGGCTATTTCTATTGCATGCACCAGAAAAACTGCGTGGGGCCTGATGGACAAATGGGCAGTACATGTGGGAGGGGGGCTGACCCATCGGCTAAGTAGGGCGGACGCATTGATGATCAAGGAGAACGATTTGAGCGTGATTTTCTCAAAAGGTGGTCCTAAGTCAGCAATTTCATATGCGATTTCCGCTATTGATTTCGAGAAAAGTGCGTCCTTTGCAATTATAGAGGTTCAGGACTCTTCTCAGGCAATTTCAGCAGCGGAGGCCTGGTCAGAAAATCAGAAAATCAGAGGGGGTAGGGAAAGAATAGTGATACTTCTGGACAATATGGGCCCATATGAGTGTGGGTCGGCAGAACTTCTCCTTAGAGAGTCTGGGTTAAGGGAGTGGTGTATACTAGAGGGATCAGGAGGAGTCACATTGGATGGGTTACATACTTGGATTGAGAGTTCCAGAGTGGATGTAATATCTTCAAGTTCGATAAACATGGGAGTCCCGTCACTGGANCTCTCGATGCTAATTGGNGGTATNTGATGGCNAGGATTCCCGATAGTCACCCCAGGAAGAAGTCNCTTGAATCAAGGCAGAAGATTGTGGATGGTAGTGCCATGGGCCTNCTAGCAGAGTCNGCGATGATTGCTCATGGCAGAGGGGAGGCTTTCGACTATCTATTGGGAGANAGGACNACGNGNTCAGCTAAGGGNGCNATTCGTGAGTGNGCGGCTCGTCTCATGAATGCTAGGAGATCTGTCATCTCAGTCAATGGAAACACTGTGGTGCTGGCTGGCGACGGAGCNATCAGATTGGCGGCAGTTNTTGGTTGCTCTATAGAGGTGAACCTCTACTACAGAACTCCAAGCAGGGTCAAGGGTCTGATTTCGCTTCTGGAAGAGAAGAGGTTGAAGGTGTCACAAGAGGATGCACCTGAGGGATTCAATGGGAGCTGGAAAGATTCTGTCGAGAGCGTTTCGCTCCTCGGGGACTCGCCTGATTACAAGATTGAAGGTTTAGAGGGACCTCGTTCAAATTGCACTAAAGAAGGGATAGGGGGGGCTGATACTATCCTTGTTCCTCTGGAGGATGGGGACAGGTGCGAGGCTCTGGTTAGTCTTGGCAAGGAGGTTCTGGTGGTGGATCTGAACCCTCTTTCTAGAAGTGCGAAGATGGCCACAGTCACAATAGTAGACGAGGTTTCCAGGGCTTTTGATGGGATTCTACACTCCTTACTAAACGACTTGGATAACAAGCCGACAGATTGGGACAACGGTGAATCTTTGAAACAGTCAATGAAGGAAATCGCTGATCATATCACAGAGTAGTTCCTATTCTCGTCAGTTTCCTAACTCTGATAGGATAGAGGCGCATCTTGATGCGATCGCCTCTCCGACCTCCGTGGTTGAGGCCTTGCCTCCCAAGTCGTAAGTCACTGCGCCACCTGAAGACATGTGTTCAGAAATCGCTCTTTCGATTACTTCTGCGCACAACGTCGCTTGCTGGTCGTCATTCTTCAATCCAAGAGAGTCAAACATCAATTGCACAGAAGAAATTGCCGCGATTGGGTTCACTATATTCTGACCAGCATATTTCGGGCTCGATCCGTGAACCGGTTCGAATAACATGTGATTATCTCCTATGTTGGCGCTGGCTGCCATACCCATTCCTCCCTGCAAGACGGAAGCCAGGTCTGTGGCTATATCTCCGAACATATTCGGAAGAACCACCACATCGAGATCCTCGGGGCTCCTGACCAGCCACATAGTGAATGCATCGATGAACGCCTCGTTTGTCTCGATACCCTGGTATTCAGATGAGACCTCCCGGAAAACCTCTCTGAATAGTCTGCACCCCCTAGTAACATTGCTCTTGTCCACACATGTTACCTTCTGAACGCTATCAAGCCTGGATTGTCGCCGCTTGGCTAGTTCGAATGAGAAGCGGATGACTCGCTCGCTACCCTTCCTGGATATCGGCCTTACGTCCCAGTCTACCTGTCCTTCGAGACCAGGAAATTCTTCGATGATAAGAGGTTCATCCTTGGTCTCCCCCCTGGCTGCCATTCCAGATCTCCGTAGAAGAGCATGATAGAGGCCCTCTGTATTTTCCCTCACCATTACGATGTCTACGAGTTCATTATCCCAAACATCCATGAAACTTCCATGCACTTTGTGCTTGACGCCTTTGTAGAGTTTGACCGGTCTAACGTTTGCATACAAATCCAATGCGGACCTCAGTCCTAGAAGTGCCTGTCCACCGGCAATATCGCCATTTGGAAGAGTAGCTCCCGGCCAGCCAACTGCACCGACTATAATAGCATCAGATTCGTCCCTACAGTATTCGAAAGAGCCATCTGGCCACTCCTCTCCAGTATCCAGATAGTGCTGTCCGCCACAAGGAATCTCGGTAGTTTCCAATGAAATTACTCCCGAATCGTGAAAAGTCGAGAGCAGCCGCTTTACTTCTTCCATTACCTCTCGTCCGGTCCCATCNCCCGGCAGGAGTGTCAGTCTGTACGGCGCCATTGATCGGGGCACAACCTTTTCATTCATCAATCCAACCCACGCAAGAGATTTATTTCAGAGCAGATAATTGATAGACGGTCAAGNGGACAACAGGCGCATGGGNACCAACTCGGAAGAGGATAGTGGCGGACCAAAAATAGANATCAGAACACTACCAGAGTCAGTATCCCTTCTTTGGGAGTCNATGCTTCGCAAAAATCCGAACTGGGATTTATCNAAGTGGCTAGACGAAAGGGCCAACGANGAGTTAGAACTNCTGGAGTCGCATCTGGGTAGGGAGAAGCTGAGGTACGANCAGCGACTCCACAGAATAGAGAATCTTGCNAAACAAATGAAGAGGAGGAGGGAGANTGCTGGAACATCTCCATTGCNCGATCCAAACCAGCGGAATCTNTTCGACGTATACGNNCCTTCGGAGGATGTTCCNCCGATGGGTGGAAAGGACNTTGGTGAAGGACCNCTGGTCGATCTCGGTTCNCTCTCGACGGANGATGACCTNTTGCTAGCGTACATTAGNCAGAAGATTCTGATTGTCATTGAGGAGGCAAATGAGAAGGACGAGGNNGTGCACTTTGACANTATAATGCGGTTGATGGANTCTCCGGGAATAAACTCAGAGGACATTGATGAGTCCATATCCTGGCTTCTTCAAAAGAATGAAATCATTGAGATAGAAAGGGATGTTTTTGTCATCAACGGATGACAAACGTGGCCTTAATCAATACAACCATTCAAAGACGAAGAGCGAATCGGGAGATTACCCATGACAAGCGAAACTTCTGGATGGTATGCGAGACTAGATCATGAGTGTCCTGAAAGGACTCAACAAATCGAAATCTGGCTTGATTCATGGCTTGACGCGACCAAGAAAGGACTCCCTATAGCGGCTACTCTTCCTAACCATTGGCCGACTCTACCTGCTGGACTACTCAGCAATCCTGGAACGGTTCTGGATCACTTGATTGCTAGATTTGACGCCCAGAGCGACGGGCGTTCTCCGAGGGGGGTTTATGCTCCTCCAGCAAGGTTTGTCGATGCGATTCTGTATGACGAGCTGCGCCACGGGAGGGGCAAGAAGAAGGAGCCTCCCGCTACACTCTCATTGGCTGCTCTTCCACCTAGTTTCAGAGGCTTTGCAAAGCAGATTAACAAGAATATCGACGAGGATGTAGACTCCGAAAGCGATAGTCCTGAAATGGAAAACAGAACACTGTCGGGAATCCCTATTCCGTTTGCAGATCCTTGTGTTGGGGCTGGGCTTTTCGTGGAGAGGATATTGAGAATACACTCTGAAAGAATTTCAGGAAACTCACTGAATGAAAGGAGAGAGGATACCCTCAGGCTCTTGGAGGGACTGCAGTTAGTGGACAGTTCTGAGGTAGCGGTAATCTCTGCGAGGAAGAGAATCATGATTGTTCTTGCCAGATTAGGTCTTGTAGACCTAGATGGAGAAGGAGATGAGGGAAAGATTGGTCTGAGTGAAGCAGAGATGATTATCGAGAGCAACGTCCGGTGCGTGGACCCCCTTCTCGGAGAGTGGCCATGGAACGAAGGGCCTATGCTTCTCGTCACACGTCCCCCATGGCTCAGGATTAAAGATAGATTCAGAGGACACCCTGAAGGAAGTGTTCTGAGAAAGAGGCTTTCTGGGCAGTTAAGGCAATTCAAGGAGGCTAATGGAAGGACTAGATTCTCAGCAATCAAGGGGAACGTGAATCTATACCGACTTTACATTGAGAGGTCCCTTCAGTTGTGTCAGAAAGGTGGACGGGTCAGACTAGTAGTACCTAGTTCAGTTCTGAGAGAGAAAAGCAGCCTACCACTCAGGAAACTACTGGTAGAGTCAAATCAATGGGATTCGGTTTGGTCATTCCCAGAAGATCACAAGTTGCTGTTCGGTGGTTCGCAAGGAGTATCTGTAATCGGTGTAACCGTTGGAGAGGAAACCGATGTTCTAACTAGCTTCGGACCTCTGATGACCGATGATCTATCGTCAGGTAAAGGACTGGTTTCGGATGCTCCCTTCTTCGAACTGGAGAGAGGCCCCTGGTCCTCATGGACCGATGCTTCGTGGGCCGTTCCAAAGATGCCTAGATCGCCAATTGAAAGGACTAGAACCTTGTCAGCAATAGGAAAACTGGCCGATAAGCCTCGCTTGGTTGAAGATGGAACGGGTTTGAATCCGAGTGCTAGGGTAATTAAAGTAAGAGTCGGAGAGGTGGAGAGGTCTTCATGGGAGGATGAGATATGCGAGTGGAGAGACGGGCTCATTCCGTTTGTTAGGGCGTCTCACATTCACTTCGAAAATGGTAGAGGAGTCATCAGACACCCTGCCTTCGATAGCAAGAACGTTGGGGAGCCAGAGGTCAATAGCTCTGGATGGTCGGGACCAAAGAATATGACTGTCCAGGCAAGAATCGCTTGTCAGGCAGTAGTAAACCCAAACTCTGAGAGAAGGCTGGTCTGGGCAGTTGTCCCTGAGGGTTGCGTTATCGGAAACTCGGTAAGTTTCCTCGATCTTCCCTCTGAGGTAACAGAGCGGCTCAAAGAGAGATTCGGATCCATAGAAGAAGGTTTGAGTGTCCTGGCTAATCAGCTGAACTCGGAAGATTTAGACTTGTGGTCCAAAGCATGGGCAGCAAATAACAACGTGAATAACTATGAAATTGAGACTCTACCTTTCGAAATAGAAGGTGGAGAGTTTGGTTTGCCGGCTCTAGCCAAAGAAGATAGTCTTGGACAATAATCGGATTTCGGATTTGGGTTTCCTAGTTCCGGAAAATCACCCATATCTAGAATGGATTAATATCCATGGTTTGCATACGCGGGACGTTCCGAACTTGGAATGCATTTAGGAGAGCAGCATGGGAATCAATCCAAAGATCGGGATTACTGGTCTCCCACGCTCGGGAAAGTCAGCCGTACTGCAAAAAGTAGTAGACATGATTTCCGAGGAGGGGAGTGGGTTCAGGAGGACGAAGGGTCCTAGTCCTCCTGAGCACATTATTGGGGGTATGAGGTGCGAGCCAGTAATTGAGAATGGAGAAAGGGTTGGATATGCCTGCGTAAATATTCTTACAGGCGAGAAAGGAGTGATGGCCCATAGAGAAATAGACTCCAGGAATAGAGTTCTTGGTTTNGGAATTGACCCAAGTGAGATCGATAGNGTCGGAGTTCCCGCCATCATTGACAGTATAGGAAACTGTGAGATNCTAGTGATAGACGAGGTCGGGAAGTTCACCGTGGAAAGCGAGGGTTTCGTCAATGCAGTAAGNCTGGCATTGGANCACGACCTACCCACTCTGCTGACTCTTCACAAGAAAAGTCGNCACCCCCTATTGCAGGACATCAGGAGAAGAGACGANGCTCGTATTCTGGAAGTNACTCCAGTNAACAGATCTCTCCTCCCATACAAGATTCACAAATTAATCCAAGANCTTTGATNCTAACTTAGGTCAAGTTGATTGGAAGTGTCGAATGCGTNAAGGCATGAGTTCTCCNGCTTCGAGGATGACGAGNCTCCTGTCNGGATTCATTCTTTGTNTATTGACGATTACATCCATAGCAGTCTTGGATGGTAGGNTNACTNATTTANNAGAGTTCGGNGTCTTCTCTGTGGTGTGTGTAATCTTTGCCTTAGCAACATTTCTTCTTTTATCNCTATCAGCGGGNAGAGGTAAGGAACATGGGAAGTGGCTTACAGACTCAATAATCAGCAGAGAAANCGAANAGGACATGATTTCCAGGATAGAAAAAGAGAGGGACGAGGCCAGNATGCAAGGCCTCAGTTCCAAATGGGCCAGAATGGAAATGGAGCATCTAGAGTCAAAACATAGTGAGGAGTAGGGAGCGAAAACTTGACCCCATGTCCTCTGCACGCANNGATTGGTAATNGNTATGGGAAACGTTCCTGGAGAGCTGAAATACACCGANGAGCACGAATGGGTAAGAGTTGAGGGAGACGAGGTTTGTATCGGTGTTACNGACTTCGCTCAGAATGCTCTAACTGAGGTAGTCTGGGTAGAGCTTCCNGAAACCGGCATCGAGGTAAGTGCGATGGAGTCNTTTGCNAGTGTCGAATCTGTGAAGTCGGTNAGCGAGATTTATGCCCCNGTNGCTGGTACAGTAACTGAGGTTAACCAATCTNTGGAAGATTCTCCAGAGCAGATTAANGAGGANCCATATGGTTCAGGNTGGATATGCAAGATCAGGGTAGGGGCTGATTTGGATTTGAGTGGGCTTCTCGATTCAGACAGTTACTCCAAGTTGATTGGAGAGTGACCATGGGGTCCACTCGGTCAGTNCACATCTACGTTGACGGTTCATGTGGGGAGAATCGTAATGTTTCATCAGATACCAAGGCCGGATGGGGGTTCTGTGTCATCTCAGAGGATACTGGNTCTGGAAACGGCAAGGGAAACCTCTTGACCGAATCATTCGGACATGTNGTCACAAATCCNGAGGAAGACGGTTTTTTGGGAGCTGAGGTGGGCTCGAATAACACAGCCGAGCTATCTGCTATCGCCCATGCGCTGAGATGGGTGATTCTGGATAAAGGAGTAGGGACGGTAATAGTGAGGAGTGATTCTACTTACGCATTGAATATCGCCTCAGGCTCTTGGGAGGCAAAGGCAAACCAAGAGTTGGCAAGGAGGGTGAATTCACTATGGAAGGAGGTATCTGGTCTCATCATCCTGAGTGGAGAGCACGTCCCTGCACATAGCGGCCATAGGTGGAATGAGAGAGCAGACCATCTGGCATTCAGAGCCATGCAAGGAGAAACCCCTCTCCCTCTACAATTCTGGAAGCCAGGGAAGAGGTGATTCACTACTCCTTTAGAGGGCCTATGGCCAGATAGACNTATGCGGCCTGAAGGCCCATAAGTAGGCCCACTAGCACCAATAGNAGNCCAGTTGGATCTGGAAGATANGGNTGCATNGGATTTCCTGCTATCCANGCAGTTGCAAGAAATCCTAAGGAGGCGTANAGAACTAGTCTGGCCGATTCCTNNGGTTTCTCCCANAGNTCAATCCAAGGAACNAAGCCCTTTCTCTTGAATGTTCGACGATACCAAGCCAAATATGCCAAGCANGCACCCACNAGACCAATTACACCTCTAGAGAAACCTGAATCGTCCCANGGTCCACTAGGAGCCNCGCCTATTACAAGAGCATCAAGAATCAGCAGACTGGCNACAACTGCATGCGGCCTCCACTCTGGTTCCTTTTGGCTTCCCATGAATTGACCAGACCGAGCCGTAGTAATGATGTATTGCTCTCATCTGGGAGGGGTGAGGGAAACATGACTGAAATTGAGTTCTCAGATATAGTAGAGGCTGCTAAAGCACTAGAAGGGGTAATCGTTAGGACCCCTGTAGTAAATTCTTCGAAAATAGATGAGCTGGCTGGAAGGAAGGTTTTCATGAAGTGTGAGAATGCCCAACACGTCAAGGCATTCAAATTCCGAGGGGCTTCGAATGCAGTAAGAGTTCTCGGGGACGACGCTGAAGCCGGGCTTTGCACGCANAGNAGCGGAAACCATGGNCAGGCAGTCGCTTTGGCNGCAAAGCAGAGGGGGGTCCCTGCTTACATCGTGATGCCNAACAACGCTCCCAANGTTAAGATCAACGGCGTCATTAGCCATGGTGCAGAGGTGATCCTNTGCGAGCCGAANCTGGATGCGAGGATNTCTACTGCNAATTCGGTGCTTGAAAGGACCGGGGCGACCTTCATCCATCCATTTGACAANCTNAGCGTCATAGCCGGACAGGGAACTGCAGCGAAGGAGATGATNGAGGATTGTGAGGNCCTNGANGCCNTCNTNTCNCCNATNGGCGGAGGTGGCCTGATGTCTGGGACATGCATTTCCACNNGANCTCTACTTCCGGAAGCCCGTATTTTCGGAGCAGAGCCAGAAGGGGCTGANGATGCTGCTAGGTCTTTGGAGACCGGGGAGTATGTGCCNCAGACAGGNCCCGATACTATCTGNGATGGTCTGTTGACCAGCATGGGCGANAAGACNTGGCCAATCATCAAGAGGCACGTAGAAGAAATTGTCACTGTTAGTGACAATGCTGTTCTAGAGGCAATGTCGCTGATTCACGAAGAGTTCGGGATGATCGTGGAACCCAGCGGGGCCATCTCCCTGGCCGCGGTTCTGAAGGACGAGTTCAGAGAAAAGCAGGGAATCGGATCGATTGGGATAATCCTGTGTGGTGGCAACGTGGACCCTGAGAATCTCCCCTTCTCCCCCTAGAATGTATCCTAACAG
>NZTJ01000051.1 GCA_002697065.1 Methanobacteriota archaeon | reverse complement strand
GGTGCAGGTGTACCCGAGTGGTCAAAGGGGGAGGGCTCAAGATCCTCTGCATAGCGCTTCGCAGGTTCGAATCCTGCCGCCTGCACCAATCAAGAATCAATTTAGTAGAGCCCTCAGAAGCTCTACTGAGCCAGCCTTNCCTCTTGAGTCAGTAGTGTAGTCAGCNGACATGGAAACCTCTGGGAACTCATCATTAACCGCGANCGAGAGACCAACCAGATCAAACATCGGNAAGTCGTTAGGAGCATCNCCACATGCGATNACTCTTGAGGGATCNACTCCCCTCTGTTCCAGGGCCAATCTCAATCCATTTGATTTGTTCAGTCCNGGACTTGCAATNTGTACNGCGAAACCAGTAGAGACGACCTCTAAGTCAGACCATTTGCTATCTGCAAGTAGGTCNCTCATCAATTCANAGGAACCGGTCTCACTGAGGCACCATTCAGTCTCTCTCCATCTGTTTGACTCTATTCCCCTTGGATCNAAACCATCGATTTTTGTTGCCAGCCACTCTGCTGCTTCCTTCGCTCTCCTCCCATCGGACAGTNCCNGGATCTCATGNCCTTCGCTACTGTCCCATACCATGCCACCGTTCTCAGCTACTATGAAGCCAGAGGCACCTATGGCTTGCAAAATTGGAGTAACATTCGGCAGGGTCCTTCCTGAAGCNAGTGAAACAGGCATTACCTCNCTGTCCACCCTTCTAACTAGNTTGACAAGNTCTTCATGGAAACCTTCCCTGTCNAGCAGTGTTCCNTCTACATCAAAAACTAACATATCCCAATTTTCAGNGTCTGGGATTTCGANCATGAACGNTGGGACTCATTCCTGTTCATGATNCCACCGACAAGAAAACATCATCTTCAAGCCANACACAACCGTNGATTAATNATGNCTGNAGACTCCGAGGACTATCTCTTTCTTGATGAAGAAGAGGAAGAAACNCNNAAATCAGGTAGGGACAGAATNTCTCTGCCAAAGATCGGATTTCCGAGACTCTCNAAGCCAAGAATNGAGAATAATAATGTGATTGAAGATCAAGANAATNCCATTGAGGATGGATTTGAGATATCCTTGGACGGNACACATACCTTTGACTGGGGCATTANGGGGATGGACTGNCCNGACTGTGCGATGAAAGCAACAAGAGCTGTACACCGACTTCCCGGTGTGAAATCATGCAGAATTTCTGTGGCAGATGGTACCGTAGAGGTATCTCAAGATATTTCCAATGGAAGCGTTTCACGTGTATCCTCAGTCCTATCCAGTTTGGGTCACGACCCTGATATTGGCTGGCTGAGAGTTGTTGGAATATCGTCTTCATCTCTCTCTTCAAGACTTCAAGTGGAATCAAAGGGACTCAGAGAATGGCTTCTGAATGTTCCAGGAGTTCTGGACGTAAGAATGGAGAAGGGCAGGATAGAGATTCAGAAGGTCTGGATACTCGATTCCGATCTTCGTCAAGCATCGGATCAAAAACTCCGAGAGATCCTGGGCTCAGACCATAGACTCGAACCTTCAAGAGAGTCTGGATTCAGGAAGGACCAACTCCAACTCCTTTCTTCCATTCTGTCGATTCCACTGATCATTCTTGTCTCATTACTTGAGATGAGCTCTGCAGTTCCAGTCATAGTTCCTTCGATACTGGCTCTTGGAGGGGTGGTTTTCGTCGGGCAGAATATTTTCCAAGAGGCAATTGCCAGCCTAAAAAACAGGGTCGTTGGTTTCCAGGTTTTGATCTCTCTAGCCATCATAGGTGCCGTGGCACTCGGCGAATTTATCGAGGCTCTCCTTGTTGTGGCCCTAGTTGCATTCGCTTCTCATCTAGAAAACAGAGCGCTCATCAAGGCAAGAGAGTCTATGCAGGGAGGATTGGATAGACTCCCTAGAATGGCAAGAATAGCCAAACAAAAATCCCCTGGGATTAGTAGTGGGGAACGGAGGATGATGGTTATTCAGATTGCAAATCAGGAACCTACTCCTTCCAATTGTTCCGTTGAAGAACTCATTCCGGTAGAGGCTTTGGAGATAGGGGAATCAGTAGAGGTCAGATCAGGAGAAAAGATTCCAGTTGATGGACAAATTATCGAAGGCAGTGGCGCCATCGACAGAGCTCCACTTACCGGAGAGCCAATTCCAGTCCCTGTAAAGGAAGGAGACAGAGTTGAAGCGGGCCTGACATTGACTCGCGGACCTATTGTGATCAAGTCAGAGGCAATAGGTCAGGGTACTCGACTTTCCAGCTTAATCGATCTTGTCAGGCACTACAAGGACCAACCAACCCGAACTCAAAGTACCATCGAGAGTTTCACACTATTCTGGACACCACTCGTGGTATTTGCAGCACCGATAATCGGATTTCTCGCTCACCCTGGATCGGTAGAGCAAGCTATTCTCACTACTCTTTTACTATGGGTAGTATCGTGCCCATGCTCTCTTCTTCTGGCCTCACCAGTTCCACATGCAGTAGCTCTAACCTCAGCATCCTCGTTTGGATTAATCGCTAGAGGTGGAGATATTCTAGAATCTGCAGCTGATGTGCAACTGGCTCTGTTAGATAAGACCGGGACACTCACAACTGGAAATCCAACAATATCTAGCATAATTGTGGCAGATCGAGAGACTGAGGAGAGGGTCCTTGGGATCGCTGCTGGATTAGAGGTGCGCTCCAACCATCCCTATGCACGGACCATTCTACAGGAAGTCGAGAAAAGGAACCTCCCTCCCATCAGGATTGAGTCAATAAATGACGGTGAAGCCGGTGTCTCGGGGCAATTAGACGGAAAAATGGTGATTCTGGGTAGGGCAGATTGGGTTGCTTCTAAGGGAGTCACTATCCCAGACTCATTAGTTCTGGCACTGCAGCAATCAAGAGAATCTGGCATGGGGTCCAGCTTACTCTCAGTTGACGGTTCAGCAATAGCACTCATGGGCTTCTCTCATGACGATGCTAGATTCGGAGTTGGTGAGGCGATAAGTGAACTGAACTCCCATGGAGTCAGAGTTGAGATATTGAGCGGAGACGAGCAAACAAGTGTAGAGGCATTTGCAAAATCAATCGGCATCGATCCAGAAATGTGCAGGGGAGGGGTTGACCCAGAAGAGAAGGCAGTATACGTTACTACCAAATCTAGTGAGAATCGNACATTGATGGCAGGAGACGGATTCAANGATGCCGGTGCCCTTGCAGCAGCGGATATCGGCGTTGCAGTTGGTAGCGGCGATCAAGTCAATCTCGATGCAGCCGATGTCTTAATTCCAGGAGAAGACCCAAGGGCTCTCTCTCGGATGATCGGACTAGCAAAGAGGACAAGGAGAGTTGTATACGCAAATATCGCAATTTCCGTATTGGTGACCTCTATGTTGGTAATTAGTGTGTTACTGGGATACAGGATAAATCTAGCAGCCGGAATTGCTCTCCATGAAGCAAGTGCACTGATGATTATCCTGAATGGGATGTGGGTATCTGGTTCTGAAACTAGGAGACTTTCTACTTTGACGGATTTGGGAAGAGATATTCTTCAAGATGCCAAGGAAATTTGGGCCATAATTTCCAACAAGGACCCAGAGGACAATTCGGCGACCGCTTGATTAACTGGACGTATTTCCCGATATCATGGCACCTCCCGAGGTCGAGTCTAGAGTTGCCCCTCCATTGGTCAACTGCCCTCAGTGTGAAGGGATGCTTCCTCAGGGATTGGGAGAGATAGAATGCCTTCTGTGTGGAGCGCTATGCCGAGTCTCTCATGCACCTACAGTTGCAGCTCTGAAGGAGGAGAAGGTACAATGCCCGCATTGCATGACCGCTGTTGAGGCTGGTACGGACAAAAGACCAGTAGACTTGACTTGTGGAGCTTGTTCTGGCATATTCACTTTAACTAGGAAGATAGTCAAGGTCGAGGTCCAATGTCCTTCTTGCGAAGCCAATCTAAGAATCAGGCCGAGACCTGGGAAGAGGGAGCTAACATGCCCTGGTTGTCAGAACCCCTTCTTTGTCACATTCTAGGAATCGTGAACATATTACGCCTAGAGAAACCAGCATTTCTGGCTACTTTCCACCCTCTTGTCTCAAATACCCATGAAAGGGCGTCGAAATGGGGATGGGCGCGTGAGTGAGAGCAAGCCGGACGATTCCGTTGAGCATGAGGGTCCTGACGAGCTCGACGCCCTCAGAGCAGAGCATGCACTTTCCTCCNCTGCCATGGGGGCAGCTGCGAGGGCCCGAGAGAGACTCGATGAGGAGTCTACTCTTCGCTCNGCAATAAGAAGAGAGAGAAGAATGCGAATCTCTGAGATGACAGATAGGGTTTCTGGAATGCAGGGNGCAATGAGGAAGGCGAATGAGATACTATTCGAAGAGCAACTTCAGCAGATAGAGGCCGATCTCAGAGACGAATTGGAAGATGAACTAGAGAGACTGGAAAAGGAGTCTCTAGAGAGAGAGGAAAGGCTGCTACGTGAGGAGATGCTACACAGGCTCAGAAGAGAGGAAAATAGACTCAGAGACCAGTTGGATTTGGAGAGAGACCGTAGGATAGAGGCTCATACATCGAGAGTCAGGGATCGTCTGAGGGAGGAGATGGAATTGGAGTTCTCTCGCAGGAAGTCTTTCCTTGGAGAACGGCTCGAGCTAGAGGCAAATCAAGGAATTGAGAGGATGGAGAGAAGGGTTGAGATGGATCTCAGGGAAGCAATGGAGTCAGAGGTCCATAGGAAGGCTGAGGCATTCCGTTTAGAGCAGGAAATCAAGATGAGAGACAACATCGCCAAGAAGAGAAGAAAACATGAGTCAAAGTTGGAGAAGCAGCTTGAGAATGAGCGACAGTCACTTGAGAAGGAAATGCAGTCTGATATCGAAGTGAGAATCAAGTCACTACAGGAAGAGGCGGAGAGGGCCGCTCTTTCCGATCTCGATCGGAGATTCAGGGCAGAGAGGAATAGTATGGAGGCTGCACTGGCCCTCAGAAGACAAGAACTGGCGCTTGAGAGCGAGGTTGAGATGGAGCAGAGAGTGGCAGATTTCGTGAAGGAGCGCGAGTCAGAGATGCTTTCTAATCTTGAAAAACAGCTGGCGAAGAGAGGAGAACTTTCGAAGAAAGAAGTTTCCGAGATTATCAAGACTCTAGAGTCTGAGATTCGTGTGAAGATGGATGCAGTACTTCTCGATGCAAGGCATAGTGCCATGGAGCACCATGAGTCCTAGTTTCAACTATCAGAAATTGCATTGATTCTGCTGTCTGCCTCCTTTGCGAACTCCCAGTAAGCTCTACTTGCAGAGTTTGTCTTGTTCGGCTTCTGTGCTATTACAATGGGAGCCCCTTCCAGAGGAGACTCCGCGATAGATACGGATCTTGGAATCTGAGAATCAAATACTCTATCCCCGAAGTGTTTCCTAGCGTGCTCGGTTACTGTCTCGCATAGTTTGCTTCTAGTCTGGACCATCGTCATCAGTATGCCCAGCAATCCAAGACTAGGGTTAACCGATTTCTGTACATCTCTAACCGTGGAAATCAACTGCCCCATTCCTTCCAGAGCATAGAACTCTGCTTGGATTGGGATTAGGACCCACTCCGCGGCGCACAGAGCATTCACAGTCAGCAGTCCTAGTGATGCCGGAGTATCGATAATGATAACATCAAAACTATCCATGGCTTCACTCAGAGCCAGCTTGAGTCTGTTCTCTCTACCAACTCTTGTCGCTAGGTCTACTTCTATTCCAGATAGGTCCAAGTCAGCTGGAAGAACCCATAAGTTTCGGACCACGATATGATTAGGAGGGCCCTTGACCTTCTCCGGATTATTCTTTCTCCACGATGTCTTCATCGACCTAGTCAGAAATTCTGGTCCAAGAGTGCAGTCCTCTAGTTTTAGTGTAGAGTTATCAACACCCCTCGAAAAAAGCTCGTTCATCGTAGGTCCGACTGTTCTTTTGTCAACTCCGAATGTCGTTGCCACGTTCCCCTTCGGATCCATGTCTACCAGCAGAACCCTCCTGCTACTAATCCTGTACTCCTCGCTCCCTAGAGAAAGGGCCGATGCAAGGTTCACAGCCGTGGTCGTCCTAGCACATCCTCCCTTGTGGTTGACACAAGCAATCACAATAGCCACGCATCTGTGTATGCAGCCCGGTTAATTGGGATTGCCCGATTATTGGATGACAGGGACGTTCACTTCGCTGAGAATCTTGTTCACGACCCTCCTTCCAGTTACACCGCGGATCTTCGACTCTGGCTTTAGGACGATTCTGTGACTGACCACGTCAAGAGCCACTCCCTTGACATCGTCAGGAATGACGTAGTCCCTTCCATCGATAGCTGCTGACGCTCTTGAAGCCTTGAACAGACCTTGGCTAGCCCTGGGGGATGCTCCAGCCTCTATTCTCGGGTCTGCCCTTGTCCTCTGAACTACTTGAACGATGTAACCAAGGATTGCTGGATCGATATGGACCGTCTCAAGGGCCTTCTGCATCGCTACCACCTTCCTAGGCTCAACTATCTGCTCCACATCATAGTTNTCCTTNCCACGTAGCTTCCTCCTCTGTAGGATNGCNTTCTCTTCATCCATTGAAGGGTATCCCATGCTCATTTTCATGAGNAACCTATCCATTTGAGCCTCAGGAAGNGGATATGTCCCTTCCTGTTCTATCGGGTTTTGGGTAGCCATTGTCACGAATGGGGCCGGTAGTTTGTGAGTGATTCCTTCAATGGTTACTTGCTTCTCCTCCATTGCCTCTAGCAATGCGGCCTGCGTCTTTGGAGGGGCTCTGTTTATCTCGTCTGCTAGGAGTATGTTGGTGAANAGNGGTCCGAACCTTGGTCTGAACTCNCCAGTCTTCTGGTCGTACATGTANGTCCCGATAATATCAGCAGGAAGAAGNTCAGGAGTGAACTGTACTCTCTTGAACTTGCATCCGAGTGCCTCCGCGAATGTGTTTGACATCAAGGTCTTGGCNAGACCTGGATTGTCCTCGATCAGGATGTTTCCATTTGCTAGGATCCCAATGGCTACCTTTNTGATGTTCTCGGGCTTTCCTATGATGACCTTGGCTACCTCGCTCATNAGNTTGTTAGCATGCCCTGAGACAGATCTAATCAGGTCTTTAGAGCTAGATCCACCACCNTGAGCAATCGTCACACTGAACCCTCNGAGNCCAATGCCGATTCCATGACTACTTGAGTGTTAGGTGCCCTTGAACAATCGAGGCTCNGGTCTTATCTNCCCCAGAAGTGNTCATTCTTCCTGTGTATGGCCANTAACTCNTCGTAGACCTCCTCCTCCANAGGNGTCATCTCCAGTTTCCTAAGCTTCCTGGCNTGCGATTCCGGAATATCCACTANTAGGANATCCCCTTCNTCGATCTGNCTACCGACAGTAACACCATCNACTGANATTGCAACNTCAGCACCCTGCCTAGCCTCCTTNAGGCTTTCTTGCCCAGATCTAATTGACTTNATCCTGCCTACTCGATTTCCGTCNTTCAGCAGTCCTTGACCTATGTGGACCCTCCCAGCCAGAACCCTNACTCCNACAACAGCNGGTTTCGAGACTCTGAAAGTNTGGTCTGGNAGGAGCATGANTCNTCCGGGGTANACCACGATTTCTCTGCTCTCCTCTTCAAGCTCGTTCTTCCTGGCTTCCACCCATTCCTCTCTNTCCTCTAGGATACGGTAGATGATATCCGANCCTATGTGCTTGACTCCTGNTTCNGANGANNNAATCTCNTNTTCNGCNTCCTCTAGAATTTCAGTGCTGAATGCCATGATTATTCTNTGAAGNGGATCCGAGGATGCCTCNGCACTNCGNACGTCCCTTCTGCTTACTTTNCCTATCGAAGCCTCTCNGATGGGAACGCCCACTTCTCTCAGCTCTTTTGCAAGGGCCTCNAGACCACCCACTGTATCGGATTTGATACATACTCCCTCTTCGTCCAGCTCAATAGAGAGGTTCGCCTCTTCGTCGGCTGCTGCAATGGCAGCGCTCCGCTCCTCATCCGAATTCACAACCCTGAGAGTAGTCCCTACCAGGACCCCATCCAATGATGGTGCACTAATCTTGACACCTGCTGCAGCATAGGCAGTCTCGGTGTTGTCCCAGCGATCCCCTGCATCTCTCATCTCGCTCATCCCTCTAGGAGAGAATAGCCCTTTCACATGGGTGCTTATTCCTCCTCTGTCGCTGACTAGGACAATCTCATCGCCCTTCCTGATGGAACCCCTGTGTAGGATCAGGTCCAGGGTCTTTCCTAGCCCTCTCTCCTCCTTCATCTCTAGAACTGTAGCCTCTCCAGAGCCATCCACATCAGTCAACTGGTCGGAAAGATACCTTTCTGCAAGCCCTATCACGACCGCCAGAAGATCCTGGATCCCCTCTCCCTCCCTAGCAGAAATTGGCACCATGGCTATCTCCTTAGTGAAATCCTTGATCTTCTCATACCTCTCGAGATTGAATCCTTCTTCAGCGAATTGACCGACTAGTTCCCAGTATCTCTGGTCGAAAAGTCCCAGGGACTCCTTGGACTGCCCCCTCATCGAGATCGCCATGGATCTGCCCTCTTCGGCATCCCATCCGTGGATCCTGTCCACCTTGTTCGCGGCAACTACGAAAGGGGTCTTGGATTGCTTGAGAATCCGCAGGGACTCTTTGGTCTGTGGCCTACACCCCTCCATAATGTCCACTATCAGAATGGCAATATCAGCGAGGGATCCGCCCCTTGAACGGAGAGATGAGAATGAGTGGTGTCCTGGAGTGTCTATGAATAGAAGTCCCGGTGAGTCGAATGTCTTCCCACCGAGAAGAGGAGCGCAAAGCTCGTTGAGAACCTCTGAAGGGACCTCCGTTGCTCCGATGTGCTGAGTTATTCCCCCGGCCTCCCTGTCCATCACAGATGAACGGCTCTGCTCCCCTAGTGACCTCACATGATCCAACAGTGATGTCTTACCATGGTCAACATGACCTAGGACAGCGACGATGGGTTGTCTGCGTTCTGACATTCCCCCCACCTCATGCTCCTTCCCCTTCAGAATTGATTCACTCACTCGTAGATGTGCGCTTCCTCGTCACGGGCCCACTCGACTAGACCATCTGGGAACCAAAGCCCCAACTCGAAGGCGGCCGTATCCTCACCGTCAGATCCGTGGATGACATTGTGCCC
>NZTJ01000050.1 GCA_002697065.1 Methanobacteriota archaeon | reverse complement strand
GTTGGAGTAGTCAGGTTATCTCGTCGGGCTCATAACCCGGAGACCGATGGTTCAAATCCATCACCCGCTACCAGAAAATAAAGTGAAAGTGAAAAATCGTTGTACTGCAAGGATTCACGAAGAATGTCTACTTTCATTGAACGACCAGGGGTCCTTCATTTGTTCATATACCCCTGATTAATGAGGAGGATTATTGGTGAACAGGATGAGCGAAGAAACAGCGAGTGAGAAATTGGAAGAAGAAGAAATTGTGATTGATGTGGACGATGCAGAACCAACAATTGAGGATCTGCCAGGAGTCGGTCCTGCTACCGCGGAGAAACTTCGAGAAGCAGGTTTCGAGGAACTTCTTGGGATAGCTGTGATGAGTCCATCCGAACTCTCTGACCAGGCTGAACTGGGAGAGGCAGTGGCTGCCAAGATTATTGCAGGCGCGAAGAAGCTCGCGAATATTGGGGGTTTCGTTAGTGGGGTGGCTCTTCTTGAGAAGAGAAAGCGAGTCCAAAAGCTGACCTCAGGGGCTTCTTCTCTGGATGAACTACTAGGTGGAGGATTCGAGACTCAGGCCATAGTCGAGGTTTTCGGAGAATTCGGTAGTGGAAAGACGCAAATTGGCCATCAATTAGCGGTGAACTGCATTCTTTCATTGGAGCAGGGCGGTCTAGATGGAGAAGTGGTTTACATCGATACTGAAGATACGTTCAGACCAGAGAGGATAGCTCAGATGGCAGAAGGAGTGGGCATGGATCCCCAGGATGCCCTAGATAGGATACATGTAGCTAGGGCTTACAATTCTGCTCACCAGATGTTACTGGTGGATGAGATCAAGAGGATGGCAAAGAGTATTGATGTCAAAGTGATAATTGTCGATTCTCTGACAAGTCACTTCAGGGCCGAGTATGTCGGAAGAGGGATGCTGGCCCCCAGGCAGCAGAAGCTAAACCGTCACATGAAGGAACTCAAGCAGGTCGCAGATGTTCAGAACGCGATCGTACTTGTGACAAACCAGGTTCAGGCGAAACCAGATGCGATGTGGGGAGATCCCACCAGAGCAGTAGGTGGACACATCGTCGGACACGCTAGCACATTCCGCCTTTACCTCAGGAAGTCAAAGGGGGGCCGTAGAATTGCTCGCCTAATTGACAGCCCTAATCTACCCGAGGGTGAGGCAGTCTTTACCGTGACATCCGAGGGCCTGCGTGACTAATTAGCCAGGCAGGCTCCGGTGTCCGAATAAGGCTAAGCTGCCAATTCCGATAGCTCTGATTCGACCATTCCTAGAAGGGATAGGAAGTGCCCCTCATCGAATCCTAATTTGATATCAGCCGCTTCGAAGAGCGCAGGAAGGGTCTTTGTGTTCCCGAGTGACATCGCATTAGCGTAGTCATCCAATGCCTTTTGTGGATCCCCCATTTGAGTCTTCCATAGTTGCAATGATCCGAGTTGCGCTATCCCGTATTCAATGTAATAGAAAGGTACACCGAACAGATGTCCCTGCTGCTGCCAAGAAACCTCTCTGAAATCTGTATGACCGGTCCAGTCCATATCACATCCGAATTTATCCCTTATTGAAAGCCACACCTCGGCTCTTTCCTCTCTAGAATGACCCGGATTAGCGTAAATCCAATGCTGGAAAGAGTCTATTGTAGCTATCCAGGGAAGAAGGAATACAACTCCTTCTAGGTGGGTTCTCCTAGCTCTCGCAGCGTCTTCTTCATTATCGTAGAATTTGCCCCACCATGGTTGCGTCAGTAGTTCCATTGACATCGATGCAACCTCAGCGAACTCGATAGGATAGTCCCTTTCGTCAATCAGCTCCAGATGGCCACAGTACAGAGAGTGGAAGGCATGACCTGCTTCATGGATCATTGTCTCCAAGTCACCTTGTAGNCCAGCAGCNTTCATGAAAATGAAAGGTACTCGACTCTTCTCTAAGTAGTACTGATAACCACCNGGAGCCTTNCCCTTNCTGGTATCCAGATCAAGAGTGTCCATTTCCACGAGCCTGTCAAATTTNCCACCTAGNTCTTCTGANATTTCATTGAACATTTCAGACANNTTCTCTACCATTTCTTCAACTGTCTCGAANGGCCTTAGTGGATCCTTTCCGTGTATATCGGGNCCTGAACCTCCTTTTTCATTTACATCCCACGGCCTCAATTCGCTAATTNCAAGCCCATCTCTCCTCTTCTTGTTAATTTCATTGAGTATTGGGATGCATACAGACTCTACAGACTCATGAAATTCTAGACAGTCTTCAATCGTATAGTCGAACCTATGCATCGCTCTGAACATGTATTGCGTGAAACTTTCGAATCCTGCGTTGATAGCAATTTGATGTCTTATCGTAATCAGTTCGTCGAAGATCTCCGAAAGCCTCTCGTTATCCTCCATCCTTCTCGCNGCCATAGTGGTCCANGCAGCCTGGCGCTCAGACCTATCGTTTGACTCGAGNAATTTNCTCATCTGCGGAAAGGTCATCTCTTCCCCATGNAANTCAACCGTCATAGCACCGTTGATCGACTGAGCCTCTGTTACTAGCTCCGTCTGCCTTACTCCAAGAGGAATGTTCTCCTTTCGGAATATCTCTATATCATTCCTCATTCCTTTTAGCATCAGGTTATATCTTTCCGGGAGATCATCAACGGATGGATGATTCACAATTCGTCTATTGAGTGAATCCGAGAATTCAGACAGCTTGGGTCTTACATTGCTAACAAACTCTAGGAAACTACNTTTTTTCTCNTCGCTCTCTGTGTCACATGTCATTCCAATGTACANCAGTGCTCCTGTCTCAGAAACATGTTCTGCTANCTTCGATGAGTCTGANATCAGACCTTCTAAGCAACTCGAGCAACTCAAGTCTCTCTCTAGGAGATCTCTGGTCAAGGGCTCTAGGTTTTCCCAGTTTGATGCATCTAAGTCATCTGGAACGAAACCATCCCCCATCTAAGNCCTCACTTCTTTACAGATATTGGACCTAGGGGGAGGGGACCCTCCTCNCTAGTCCANTTTGCGCACTTCCACTCTTTTACGGATGTCTGTACCTTTTCTCGAATATCTTCCTTATTTGGATGGTCAGGGTTGTTCTTNTCTACCCAGCATGCAGTGCAGTATCTCTTACTGTCATGGATCAGGAAGTTTCCAGACGTGCACTCAATTCCACAATCTATNCAAGAACCGAATCCNTGNAACTTTGGCATGTATAGACAGACGTCAGGACACCCGTCTATCAATATGACTGCTGCAAAATCACTTACTTGAGACTTGAGAGAGACAAATGGGATAAGAAAGCATCTTCAATTTCCAAAGTTTTCGATACTATCCCATTTTGTGACTCTATTCTTCTGAGACCCTCTATCGAAGGAATAGGCCTTTCTGGAATTAACGAACCCCTCAGGTGCTCAATGAGTTTAATNCCATCTTCATTAGAATCGTTGTATGTGTCGACTGGAATCGAAACCTCGCCGAAGTCAATNCCCAGTTCTGAATCAGGTAGCATAACTATCCATGCTCTTTCATCTCCAATNGCTATNCCTGCTCTTTCGAATGCCTTGTTNATCTGGCGAGTTCCAGAGATAAGTCTCAGAAACTCTGCATCCGCAGTTTTCGCTACCATCTCNCCTGAAATTTCGTTCCTCCTGAGAGTATACCATGCTGACCAAAGGTGCAACTCACTGGCTGCAGCTTCGAATGCTAGCAGCATCCATCTGTTNTTAGGCCTGAACTCATTAACGATTGAAACGGTCGAGAATATGTTACTTACTGGTTCNGGAAACCTAACCCCCCATGCCGGGAACCAGGGAACTGGATGGTTCGAGTCCATATACTCCGATGGGNTCCNCTAGAAGAATTTGATTAACGCTCCCTTCTCACTGCCTTCCTCGCAGAATCAACTAGATTNTCAATGAGNTTTGGACTCCATCCTCTCAGGTCAGAAAGNCTTGACCTNTCCCTTTCTGTAATTTCTGTAACATCTANTGCGCTTGNCACTCCTAGNGTTTCAGACATCTCTCTAGCTCTAACTCTGCCTATTCCTTTGATCGAAACCAGTCCAAGTATATCCGACTTGCATCCNTATCTTACTCTCCTATGGATTTCTTCTATTGACTCGAATAGAGTCTTGTGAGCACTTTGATTGGTCCTAGCCAAAGTCTCGTCTTCTGAAAGAATCCTCCGCATTGCAAATAGTAGCCATTCCATCAACTCAACTCTGCTTCTGAGATCACCAGGTTGAACCCCCCACTCTTCTTCGATCTTATCCAAGGAGTCTTCCTCCATCCATGACTGAACCACTAAAGCACCCTTCATTCTTCGTTCCTCTTCAAGATCTACAGAGTCTCCCAATAGCTCTCTTTCGTGCCCATTTAAGGCTCCTTGAATCGTATCGTAATCACTCTTCCTAGGCCACAGAGGTAGAAAATCAGGAGTACAAGAAGCCAGATGGAGAAGAGTAAGTGGAGATACCTGTCTAATCTGATCATGACCGGATACAATTTCAATCGCTCGACTCAGACCATCGTGGATTATCTTCCCTGAAATTGGATTAAGGTATAGTCTGGAAACTCTAGAACCAAGGGAAGTGGGGGAGTATGTCATTGCAGATGGTTCTGGTACCGATTCTTCTGAAGCCTCGTAGACGCTCGCTTTCCTGAATCCAAAGATTGCTGGACCCCTTCTGGGAGAGAGAGTCCTTTCCTGGGGCTGCACTCCGTCGATAAGATCCAATCCCGGTATAGATGTCGCTGAGTTTGCCCAAGATGGCAACTCGTCTTCCCATTTTTCCTCATCAGTCTGATTTGACTCTCTATCCTTGATATCTCTCTTGACTTCCTCAGATTCTCCAGATCTATCGATCATTGAATTCTTGCATAGCCAGTGGATGACGTCATCGGTCCTGGCTTCCAGAGTCTCNGCAGCCATCTGGCTGGCAAGAAAAGTCTTGGATAGGAACCGTGATATTGCATCTCTATCATTTATTCCAGCGGTCGCAATAATTGACAGAATGTGAGCNAGTAGGGCACCATCCTGCTCAGCACGTTGCGCGCTAGNNTTTGCGAGCTTCGAAACCACTTTCTCCGACCCTCCTCTTAGGTATAATTCGACTAGTTTAGACTCATCATCAGTATTTTTTGAGACTAGGAAAGACTCTCCATACTCATCAAAGCCAGGTCTTCCTGCTCTCCCCATCATCTGCCTCACCTCCATCACTGGGAGGGGCATACTTCTCGCTGCAATCGTGCTCCATCTTCTGGTNTCCCTGACAACAACACGACTAGCCGGTAAGTTCACTCCCTGTGCAAGAGTTGGAGTTGCTACTATGCATTGCAGATTTCCATTTCTGAATCCATTCTCGATTACCTTTCTCTGCGCAGAAGTCAAACCAGCATGATGGAAACCAACTCCNCCTCTAACCGCATTAGATAGAGCCTTCACGGTTACAGAACNACTCTCTCCTCTCGCCAACTCCTGTGACATCGACATCCANGACTCAACCACTGTTTTCTCAAATCCATGTCCATCATTTTCTAATTTGGACTTAATATGTTTTGAGAGTTCCCTAGCCTCTTTCTGTGCAGATGATCTAGAGGAAACAAAGACTAGCATCTGCTTATCCATTGCAATAGTGTCATCCATCACTGAATGGAGATTCTTCTGAACACCTCCCTCAAGGCGCTTTGGTTCTGGTAAAATGAAGTCATCCCCAGGACTCTCGACTGAGTGATACTTCATGTCCAATCCTGTTAGAGTTCCAGAGTAGAGGGCTATTGGTCTCCAATTCGAAGTGACCAGATCTGCTTCCAGCCAATTGGATAGTTCCTTGGCATTTCCGACTGTGGCAGAAAGAGCCAAAATCTGCACTCTTGATGACCTATTCCTAATTCTGGACAATATTATCTCCAATGTTGGACCTCTAGAAGGGTCTTGCATAAGGTGAAACTCATCTGCAACCACTATTCCAATATCATCCAGTAGAGAGGGTTTCGACCTCAGCATAGAGTCTAACTTCTCACTTGTACAAACTAGTATGTCGGAGTTTTCTACCAGACTAGTTTCACTGCCCCTGTCTCCGATAGCTAAGCCAACCTTCAGCCCAACACTCGAGCACACATCCTTGAGCTCCTCATACTTCTCGGATGCTAGAGCCTTTAGAGGGACGATATATATCCCCCTCATTCCATTCAAATCACCAATCAATCTGTTTGCCAGTGTGATGTGGGCAACTAGCGATTTACCACTCGCAGTAGGAACTGCGAGCATCAGATTCCTTCCCTTGAGCGAGTTTGGGAGTGCTTCTGCTTGTGGGGGGAACAATCCATGAATTCCCCATTTTTCTCGAAGCATTTTCTTCAGGCGATCATCGAATTCGAACTCATCCAGGTGAGATATTGGTCCCTCTCCCGCGTCGTCCATGGTTGGACTCTAATTCGGCCGTTCTAAAGGATGCCG
The DNA here is from genome assembly GCA_002697065.1 of Methanobacteriota archaeon. The sequence continues at coordinate 19,187 of NZTJ01000050.1, read as the reverse complement.
AGTGAAGCTCAGTTCCATCTGTGAAAGGCTGGATGACCTTCCTTAACTGCAACGAATAGCCCCTCTCCAGTTGCGCATATCTTCCCATCGGCTGAGAGAGACATTCTCACGTTTGCTCTACCTTGGCCAAGCTCTGTAACTTCTCCTTTGACGACCAGAGTGCATCCCAAAGGGGTAGGACGTATGAGTTTGATACTATATGAGGCAGTTACGGTACAAGGGGGCTCAGAGCCTCCAGACTCATCCATCAGTGCGATTGCTGCTGTCCAGTTTCCATGGCAGTCAAGCAGGGTGCCGATAATCCCCCCGTTAATCATCCCGGGAAATGCCTGATGCCGCTCATCAGGAGAGAATTCCATTTCAAGGCCATCTTCTGTTCTGAATGATCTAATTCTCAAGCCATCTTTGTTGGCTGGACCGCACCCAAAGCAGATACTCGATGGAGCATGAATCTCCTGTACACAAAGTTCCTCTNGCTCCTTCACATCCATCGATAGGGGCCATTATGAATTGAATTTTCCCAAAACTCCACTCCGCATTNTATTAATTTGTCAATCCCTCGGGNCAACAGTGCCAGNGGACAAANAGGCCGATTTGCCTCCAGCCGCAGATGNGGGAGAATCCAAACCCCCCCCTCGGGCGAAGAAGCGNAGATTTGCTCCAATCAAGATCGCNAATCAGATTCCAATGAAGCGAAGAAAGGAGATAGAGAAGGCCCTTGGAGAAGTTGGAGNGAGTCCAACTAAATGGTCTCGAAAGGAAGGAACGAAGAATCACGTTTTCATGAGNAAGAGGATAAAGCCAGGAACAATNAGGCACATGGAGTACGAGCTNTTAGATGTAGAAATTGGAGAATCTTGGCCAGTCCCCATTAGTATCATACATGGCTCAAGACCAGGCCCCGTCGTAACCCTTCTAGGCGCAATACATGGTGACGAACTTGTCGGACCATTGGCACTAACTTATCTCTGCGGACCNAACTTCATGGGCGACGAACGAGTCATCGATCCTAGNGTATTGGCNGGGACTATTCGAATCGTACCAATTGTCAANCTTCCCGGGTATAGGAGGATGATTCGCGACTTNCCGGATGGAAGGGATCTGAATCGGTGCTTCCCTGGAAAGCCCGATAGCAATACTACCTCTAGGGTGGCACACAAATTATGGACTAGAATCATCAAAAGTAGTGATTACGTTGTCGATCTCCATTCTGCAGCCAAGGGGAGAACAAACATACCTCAGATAAGAGCAAATCTAGCGCATGCAAGCAGTAACCGAATTGCAAGAGCATTCGGAATAGAGACGATTTTAGACAGTGAGGGGCCAAGAGGCTCTCTAAGGAAGGTTGCCAACCAAGAGGGAATAGCCTGCATCACTTACGAAGGCGGGGGTTCGGATGAGGCAGATCCAGAGTCTGTTCAGATTTCCATGTATGGGATAATCAACCTCCTGAGGAGTCTTAGAATGCTTCCAGGATATCCCAGCAAACCTAGGTTCAGGATTCTTGCTTCTGGGTCGGTCTGGATACGCTCTGATCAGGGAGGTCTACTGGACGTCCTGGCACCTGCGGGGAGCTTCATCGAGGAAGGGGAGATAGTAGCGACCATAACTGATCCAGAACTTCCAGGCGTTCAGCATGATGTAATCTCTCCAATTCGAGGATTATTGATTAGTTCAGCGACACATCCGTTCGTCAACTCCGGTTCTCCCATCGGTCATCTTTTGCCAGTCAAGCGAGGTGCCTCTACTTTGAAGAGGAGACTCGATGATGAGGGATGCTTGATTATCAGTGGCTCCGATGGAGAGCCTCCTTGGAGGGAGGATGAGGATATCGAGGATATCGCGATATTTGGAGAGTGGTCCGGAGGGTCTCCGGATGCNGAGTGGGGNCCAGCAGGTTCCACCGATGAGGAGGAAGAAAGCTGACACTAAGTATTGGTNTTCCTTTGTCACAACATCTCATCTTTTGACCATGTAATATCCGGTGCAGAAGGCAANTCAACTCCCTTGTTNTCAGGAGTTATAGCCAGCCTCTCCGGACTGACCCCATATGCTTCNAGAGCATCTNGCAACTCTTTAGCTCTCGAGATTCTNAGTCCGATTAGAAAGCCTCCAGCAGAGAGGGNGATNAGGAAAGTGATTATTCCAATTATGCCCGTAGGACTGGAGATAGCAGAGAGAAGCCAATTTTCAGCCTGAGGCTCTACCCATATTGTCACCATAAGATTCCACTCAATCTCAGTGTAGTATCCGTCTTCTGAGACAATTGCCCTTAATTTCTGAACCGATGATCCCTCATCGCAGAATTGTATCTGCATGTTNGCTTCTGTATTTCTGCAGTCAATTGGCATTAGAACTGCTGACTTCCCATCTTGGCTGGTGTTGGCATCCAGTGAAAAGCCGCTAATTGACCAGGAGATTACCGCATCAACAGATGACTGAATTCCGGAAATTGTGATTTCAAAGGACTCGTTCGCAGAGTCCCAAGGGATTGACATCGAACTGTAAGTCCTCGGGCCATCGTACACGTTTCCATTTTCCAAGAAAACAGTCCCGACNGATTTTTCGTNATTTGACATGATTAGGCTTAGTCTGTTGACGAACTCATCCTCTTCACCATCGCAGTCATCATCAACACCATTCCACNGTTCAATCGCACCTGGGAATGTACTTCCAACTANGTCGTCACAGTCCTCATACTCGTAGAATCCGTCATTGTCNCTATCATAGTCTGTGAAAACTGGACTAGAAAGCCCGCGAGCAACCTCGGTTCCGTCGTCTACTCCGTCTTGGTCTGTATCCGCGGAATCGAACGAGGTACTGTAATTGTGATACTCGGAATAGTCACTGAGACCATCACCGTCAGTNTCACTTTCATAGAAGTCCTCATCAACTANATCGTCGCAGTCATTGTCTTTTCCATCCAATTCCTCAGGACGTTCAGGAGCCCTTTCGAAGTCATCGTCGTCACAGTCTTGGAAGTGGTACCAGCCATCTAGATCAGAGTCGGGATCAGCAACCAGAGGGTCAGACATGAAGTCATTCAATTCGGTCCCATCAGGNAGGCCATCTCCATCAGAATCCCCNTCATTTGGATCAGTNGAGTATTGGTGATANTCAGCATAGTCAGTNANCCCATCCATGTCCGNGTCAATCCAGAAGAAGTCCTCGTCTATGTCNTCGTCNCANTCATTGTCAAGACCGTCCAACGACTCTGTTACATCTGGTCCAAAACTAGAATCATTGTCATCACAGTCATCGAACCAGTAAGCTCCATCNCCATCCATATCAAGATCCACCAACAATGGATTGCTACCGTATTCCAACTCCTGTTGATCTAGTATGCCATCCCCATCNGTGTCAGAATCTTCTGGANTAGTTCCATGGATGTGGAACTCGTCCCAGTCTGACAAGCCATCTCCATCCATATCTGAGTCATTGAAACCCTCATCCTCTATGCCATCGCAGTTGTCATCCTTGCCATTGAGTGACTCCTCCATCCCGGGATTAACCTCAGCATCATTATCATCGCAGTCCTGGAAGTGATAGTAATTGTCAGAGTCGTCGTCCGGATCGAAAGTTAGAGGATCGGAGGACCACACAAAGACCTCATCGTAATCGCTGATACCATCAGCGTCCGAATCGTATGACAGGGGGTTGGTACCATGGATCATCACCTCCTGATAATCGTCAAGTCCGTCATCGTCGGTGTCATCGTCTATTGCCTTGGTCCCGTAGATCACAACTTCCTGATAGTCGTCCAGCCCATCGTCATCAGAGTCGCTATCAAGGGGATCAGTCAAGTGAAGCGTGGTCTCGTTCACATCACTCAATCCATCACCGTCGTCGTCCTCGTCGAGGTAGTTGCAGTCCCCGTCAGAGTCTGTGTCCGATGGAGTGGATGTGTTGTCCAGCGGGTCNGTNGAGCANGNNNGCTCTNNNGAGTCNCTCNAAGCCATCNCCNTCGTCGTCCNNGTCNAGGNAGTTGCAGTCCCCGTCAGAGTCTGTGTCCGATGGAGTGGANGTGTTGTCCAGNGGGTCNGTNGAGCAAGCTTGCTCGTCTATGTCATTCCANCCATCATTGTCATCATCAATGTCGTTGTAGTCTGGCCATCCATCGCCATCTGTGTCNGTNACATTCCCTACTCCGTAGAAAATCAACTCCCATGAGTTCAGTGTTCCCGAGTTAGAACCAGTGACCGAATCTCTGATCTTCAGTGTCCAGTTACCCTGAGAAGACTCATCCCAATGCTGGACCGTNCCGAATCTCCAGTTTGAGTAGTCAGGGTTGTTGTCATTATGCACCTCAGCAAGCCACGACTGGTGACCACTCGGGGACTCCAGAACAATATCCAACTCCCCTCTGGCAGAGTGTGTNATATCGACNATTACGTCTATCGACTCTAGACTNAAGTCAATCGGGACCGAGAGATTGAANTCAGTCCACGTACTAGGTCCGTTGTCGATGGCGGAGTTCTCCATGAANGGCCCAAAAGTAGCGTTCGACTCCACTCCACTGCTTGTCCAATTCTCGGCCAACGACACTGCTGCACCTGCATCTACTGCTCCGAATCCGTATTTGTGGGAAACCGTGAGNCCCGCTCCGTTCACNGACCATGAAGAATCGTTTNCATCATTCTTCCTCGAACTATGGACTAGGATATTCTGGACATCNCGCCAATTCAAATCNGGATTTGCNTCCAGAATTAGTGCAATCACACCCGANACAAGAGGCGTAGCACTAGATGTCCCTCCGAAGTCATGTGTAACGTCTCCTCCGTTATATCCACCAGTTCCAGTAATATCNGTGGTTGTNATGCCCTCATAGGTAGGAGTTCCGCCATTAGAGTGNGCAGTAACCAGAATNTTNGCNCCAGGTTCCGAATACCATGATTGATCTCCATAGTGAGTAATTGCGGCTACTGCAATCGCATACCTNAGACTNGCATAACCATCATAGTTCGAATTATCATTGGCTTCGAGACCATTTCCAGCAGCCCATGTGTATATNTTTCCCAGTCCAGATCTTCCATTGTATACAGAATTCTCAATAGCTGCTATGGTAATTGGTCCAGGTCCTTCAAGACTGTTTCCATCATCATAGGGGCCCCATGAGTTAGAGTAGATGTCTATGTCTCCGTTATCAAAACTCAGAGCATCAGCCGATGTCGAGTCGGTGAAACCACATGCAATCAGCCTGTGCCCAGNAATATCCGCCCCAAAGGCGGCACCTGTTACTCCAATTGAGTTGTTACCTGTTCCAGCTGCAACCCCAGCAACAGCAGTTCCATGCCCATCCCAGGAATTGGGGGCAGGATCCGGGTCATCTCCGCACCAATCATAAGAGTGCTGAGACAGATAGTTTGTAGAAAGATCTGGATGTGAATGTTCCACGCCATCATCGATCACACTGATTAATACTCCAGAACCATTGTATGCGTTCCAGACTGCAGTGACATTTGCATCCTCCCCGGAAGTCCCACTAGTCTGTCCAGAGTTGTTTAGATGCCATTGGTCGTCGTAGAATGGATCATTTGGCTCAAATCTCGGAGAGACAGACTTCTCAAGTAGAGGTGAGAATGACTCAATCTCTCCTTTCAGAGATGATTTTCTTAGCTGTTCGAGAGCATTTCTAGAATCTTCGAAGGTCCAAATGTAAGAACCCTTGAGATACTTCACTGGCTCAATATCCTCGGGTTTAGCTTCCGTCCACTTATGTTCATCAATNGGGATTCCTGTCACAACCAGCCATGANTCAACCTCAGCCAACTCTTCCTCTTCGTANGAATCGATATCAGAAACCCTATCGAAGGCGTTCTGAACAGANCTTGAGTATGTTCCCAAGATATCTCNGAAAACTACAGTGGGCGTGTTCACAGNCTCCTCTTCCCCGATGACTTGCCCAGCAGGGGCAATGACAATCATCATCAACACCAATATGGGGACTCTCACGGTTCACCTCGACAACCNAGAGAATATAGCCGTTCGTCTTCGTTGCTAGTCGACTATCAGAGTNTCNGANTGTCTGGAAGAGGAGATTCTATTGTAAATGAAGGGTGCTATGATGAGGTACATTAGAACTCCGTACACCCCCGAAGGCAGACTTAGNGTGGATAGCCCCCCACTAGGAGAGGCNAGAATAAGACCNCCCACAGTAATNCCCACAGTCGCATTCTGTATCCCACTCTCAATAGAAACCGTAGTAGCCTTTGNAGGCTCAAGGTTGAGTATTTTCGAACTCTGGTAACCTATTGTGAGCATAAGNGNGTTTAGTGCCACTACNGAGGGCCCCAGTGTNCCTATGTTATCCATCAGNGTANCCCACTCGCTGNCTATTGCTGCTAGGACGATNATTACAAACAGTACAGCCGCCGTTAGGCTAACNCCTCTGTCTAGAGAGTCTGCTGTNNCAGGNTTAGTTCTCCTGATTGCCATTCCAATAGCTACNGGAAGAGTAGTTAGCAAGAACATTGTAATTCCAAGACCAATGATGTCNATGCTCGGNGCNGACTCNCCCATGAAATGATCCATTGAGAAGCCCACGACCAATGGCAACGTAATCACCGATACAACCGAAACAACNGCAGTGTAGGAAATAGAAAGCGCTGTATCGCCCTTTGCCAACTTCGTCAGAATGTTAGAGGTGACCCCACCGGGGCAGCAGGCGAGAATCATCAGTCCCACAGCAAGCTCCCCGTCTAGACCGGCTATGATTGCAATAGCGAAACCCACAATTGGGAGCACAATCATCTGATTGACTATGCCGATTGCAAATGCCTTTGGCTCACTGAAAACTAAGGCAAAGTCACCGGGGGTCAGTCCTAAACCGAGTGAGAACATGATGAATGCGAGAGCTAGTGGTAGAATGATATCGATTATCACGTTGCCCTCTTCTTCTGCCTCTTCCTGTGCATGAGCTGGTGATGACACCATCACCAGTGCAATCAGTACCAAAATAGCAACTAGCCTTCCTCTCATGCTGCTCGAGGAATTTACCTCCGTATAACTGTGCTCTATAGTTTTGAAGAACTGAACTCAGAAATTGCATCGTGAACCTCTTCGTCAGTCATCATCCTTCTCTGACTCTTTGCAACATCGAACATGTGTGCTACCAAATCGTCTTCTGCTTCGTAACCATTTCTTTTCAGCCAGTGAATCACGTTTGAACGCCCGCTCATATGCCCTATCCTTATTACTTGCTGGAGTCCGAAATCACCAGCAGGAACCCCGGAGTAGACTCGATCAGCCAACCAGTCATCGCCTTTGTCCATCGCCTTGATTACAGCAGAAGCATGAACGCCAGTACCGGTCTCAAAGGCATCTTCTCCGAATACTGGATAGTTGTGAGGAAGAGCCACTTCCACATACTCGTGGGCCTTTCTCATGTATTCGTTCAGAGCAGTGAGGTCATTTTTTATCACCCCCATGAGGCTCAAATTCACGAGAGTCTGATCCAAGGGTGCGTTGCCTGCTCTCTCTCCTACTCCTAGAGCCGTTCCATGGATCACGTCAGCACCTGCCTCGTATGCAGCTAGATTATTCGCCACTCCTAGCCCTCTATCTTGATGACCATGCCAGTTCACCTCTATATCCCTCCTATTGACTCCAGAATCGGGAATGACTTCTTCCTGGATGAATTCAAGGAGCTTTCTCACTCCATTAGGAGTTACGTGTCCACACGTATCACAAACACATATTCTGTCTGCTCCTAATTCTAACGCTCTGGAATACACCTCCTTGATTTCTTCTGGCTTNCTCCTAGTAGTATCCTCTGTTACAAACATAACCGGGATGTCGTTATCTACTGCAAAGGTGACAGCTTTCTCGGCNGTTTCGATGATTTTTCCCATAGTCCATCCTTCAGCAAATTGCCTNATCGGACTNGTTCCTAGAAATGCACTGGCCTGAATCTGCCTCTCGTGCTTTGCTTGCAACTCCACCAGTGGTTCGATATCCGAGACTACTGTCCTTACAGCACATCCCGGTCTGAGATTATATCCATTTTCTCCCATGTGATTAAGCATGGAATCAATATGGTCTACGTGGAAGGGCCCCGCTCCAGGAAGACCNAGATCCACCTTCTGGATCCCTAGTTTCTCCATGTAGTCGATCAATTCTATTTTCTGTTCGATTGTTGGATTTCTNGCACTAGGACTCTGCAAACCGTCTCTAAGAGTCTCATCATCGAACCACAACTCATGCGGATGGTTCGACTCGTCCCTATCTATCGAGTAGTCGATATCATTCCAGTCGTAGATTAGGTCATGCTCTTCCATTGCCTCACCCGTATCCTCCCATGGTTCGTTAGGTGTTTCAAACCATCGGGACTATGTAGNAGATTTCAACTCAGTCCTGGTCACGAAAACTGTAGCAATGATGGCTCCAATAATGATTCCAGACGATCCAAAACTCCCGGTTACAATCACTATGAACATTAGTGCAAGGTATAGCATCGATACAAAGAAGGAACTAGCAGCGCTGGGAATTCTTCCTGTTCCGTCAGGCTCCTCTGAAACGTCTATCCTCCAGACCGTGGAAGCGTACCAAAGACTCAGTCCTAGAATCGTCCAACTAAGGACATAGTAACTCCAATCTTCAACTTCGAATACTTCNAAGGTCGAAGGTGCCGCTNTAGATAAGAGGATCAGGATAATTGAGTAAATCTTCATTTCCAAAAGAGTACGATCCGGCCCTTTGACATTGGGTAGCATAGGGACTCCTACCTCTGCGTATTCTTCGGACCTGTACAGAGCTAAAGCCCAGAAGTGCGGAGGGGTCCATAGAAAGATCAGAATGAACATGAACCACGGCATCGGACTCCCAAGATCAAACACTGACTCAAGAATAGAATTCAATGAGTCGGTAGAGATTGTAAGATCCTCAACTGAAGCGGACCATCCTATTACGGGAGGGGTAGAACCAGCAATACCTCCAATAACGATATTCTGAGGTGTCCTTCTTTTCAGCCAAATGCTGTAAATTAAAACATAGAATAGAACGCTGAAAGCAGACCAGAAGGCTGCTACTTCGTTAGACATTTCATAGAACCACCAGACACCTAGAATGGAAATCAGAACTCCAAAGAATAGTGCTGATCCCGCCTCAATCTTTCCTGAAGGAATGGCCCTATCGGAGGTGCGAGCCATCTTGGGATCAATATCTCTGTCATACCACATGTTGATCGCATTGGCCCCCCCCGCAGTTAGATATCCCCCAACTAGAACTACTAGCATTGTCTGAATCGAGTTGGAACCGAAATCTCCTTCCACCGAATCATGAATAATCACTGCACATATCGCTGTAATTTGTAGAAGTACGACTACTCTTGGTTTCGTCAATGAAAAGTAGTCTTTGATAGAATCCATTATCCAAATCACCCTTCCTCAGCAATCGAGCACCCTATCCAAGATATGGCCATGGTTACGAAAGTTAGTGAAGCCATCATGAGGTGGACCAATGAGAGGAATTCAAAGAATCCCTCTTCTAGATCCCAGGATAGAACATAAATCGCACCGATGGAAGTATTTGCCAAGAATAAGAAGGTCGACCCCCAAATCCAGTTTCTTAGAGAGTTATTCTCTTGTTCTTCTATGGAAACCGAGTAAGATGCGTAAATCAGTGCGATTAGCATCAGACCAACAAACCATCTATGGATAATTTGTGATTGAGCGACTACATCCTCTATTGAATCTACTATTTTTCCTTCACAAAGGGGCCAGGAATCAGGCAAACCATCCACTCCGCATCCGAAATTTGCACCCGGAGTAGTTGACACGAAGGTCCCAGAGAAAATTGAGACAAATGCTCCTACTGACAGCATTCCAGCCCTAATCTTCCATTTCTTAGAGATCGAGTAATCGAACCTCAGCCATCTAGGCAGGCCGTCCTCTGCTCTAGTGAGAGTCAACCATAACCAGAACATACTCATTGTAAATGCCAATGCAGAGCTTAGGTGAATGGCAACACTCCAATGGAGATTATCCATTTCGACTGTCAGCCATCCAATGGCACCCTGCCAGACAATTAGGGCAACCGTCAAAGTTGATGCGAATCTAGCTTCCTTCTCTCCTTCTCTTAGCATAAACCAGTTGAGAATAACCAAGGGTCCTAGAACTAGACCTGCAAGAACTCTGTGGAACCACTCTGTGAATATCTGAAAAGTAGTATATCTATGCCCAGATCCTCTAGAATCTACCTCATCTGGGTTCTCAATGTACCAAGCCTCTTGATCTTCCTCGGAAATATCGAAACCAATTGTCCCAAAACACAACGGCCAATCCGGACACGATTCTCCTGCATCGTAGATTCGAATCAGCCCCCCAAGCCCGATTACTACAACAGTCAAGCCGATTAGGCAAGCTGTCAGACCCTTAGAGTACTTCCAGTTAGTCAATTGCTATCGCTCCCTGTAAGGGGCCGTGACGCTTCATTCTTCCTCGAAGTGTGGATCAATGTCAATGGGGATTTTGTTCTGCTCGTACTCNAGTGTGGCTATCTTCATTGGGTCTAGAACGACTTTCTCCTTTGCATCATCTANACCGTAGAGTTGGATCAACTCTCCGCTGTACTTCTCACGTAGCTCGTCCTCTGTAACAAANAGAGGGGCTCCCATGCTNATNTGGAGCGCTCTGGCACCGATTATTCTAGCTTTTTCGAAGCGCGTGTGNNTGCGAACTGGCTCAACCATCGAGGCGCTCGACCGGAGACCCCCAAATAAGGTCTATGACTGAGCCGAGAGAACCACTTCTAAGCTATGGAGACTCTACCATCATCGCTACTGCGTTTCCACCGCCAAGACAAACTGTCACAATGCCTGTCCTCGCCCCTCTCCTTCTCATGGCGTTTACTAATGTCATCAGGCACCTAGTTCCAGTAGCTCCAAGTGGGTGACCTATGGCAATTGCTCCTCCATGTGGATTGAATGAATCATCGGGGATTCCTAGTGAGCCTTTGATCGCACATGAAGCAGAAGCGAAAGCCTCGTTATGCTCCAAAATATCCACATCTTCCAAACTCTTACCGGAGATTTTCAACAACTTCTTCACGGCAGGAATCGGTGCTGACATCACTCTGTTGGACTCCACTCCGGACGTAGCATAATCGACAATTCTTGCTAATATCGGCCAACCTTCTCTTTTAGCCGCAACTTCGGACGCAATCAACACTGCAGAGGCTCCATCCGAGACTTGGCTGGCGTTTCCTGCGGTAACTTGTCCGTCTTCTGAGAAGACGGTCCTGAGCGATGAGAGAATCTGCTCATTTGTTTCTGGACGAATCCCTTCGTCCATTGTCAATGAACCGACCGGAAAAACTTCTTCGTCCATCCATCCCTTTTCCCACGCTTCGCTGGCTAGAGAGTGCGACCGTACAGCGAATTTGTCAGATTCCTCTCTGCTAATGCCATGTTCCTCTGCTACAGTCTCCCCCGTATTGCCCATCGACTCTCCAGTGAATGCATCCTTCAGTCCGTCTCCCATCATTACAGACTCAAGAGAGTCAAAGGGGATTACTTGTCCTTTGGATACGTTTCTAGCAATATATGGCGCATTTGTCATCGACTCCATCCCCCCTACAACAACAACTTCTGATACTCCTGCCCGAATCTCTGTAGCAGCAATCATTGCAGCCTTGAGGCTTGATCCACATACTTTGTTGATAGTAGTGCAGGGAGTAGAAACTGGCATCCCCGCTCCCATCGCTACTTGACGAGCTGGTGCCTGTCCACATCCAGCTTGCAGAACTTGCCCCATATACACCTGATCGACCACTCCTTGGGAAGGGTCTATCCCTAATCGGATACAGAGTTCCTTTACTGCCATAACGCCCAACTCAACAGCGCTGAACTCTGAAAGCGAACCCCGGAACTTTCCTACCGGAGTTCGTGCATATGCACAGATAACTGGAACGGACATGGACCATCCACTGACGACCTAGCCTTCAATGGCACGATGTAATTTCTACCTCAGTGTTCACGAATCGACAGTGTAGCCGTAGAAATCTGCATTGATTAGTTCAGGTCTGTTCTGTGGTTTAACAAGTATTGTCCTGACCTCCCATAGATCCTTGAAAATTCGATATCTTGCTGTAGCATCCAAGTAATCCACTCCGCTGGTCCCACCCGTCCCAGCCCTCTTACCAATTATTCTCTCTACCATACGGGCATGGTCATGCCTCCACTTGGCCATTGACTCTTCCAACTCGACAAACGCATCAATTAGTTTCCTTGGCCAAGTCAGAAGTGGCAGCTCCCGATATGACTCAATGAAAAGGAGACCTGCCCTAGATCGGCTAATCTCACCATCAGGAATCAAGAACGACACCGCAGACTCATGTGAAGAGTCTATTCTTTCTCTCATCCTATCTGCTCCCTCCATATCTAGGTCTGACATTCTCTCCAAGGCATCTTGCCCCATCTTGAGATGAGATTCCAGATGTGCCTCAACATATCCCCCGACCACATCCCGATCACCATCGCTGTCGAAAGAAGAACCCATGATGGGCGTTCTTTCAATCCATTTCATGAGTGACTCGAATAGAGAGGTTTTCTGCATCTGCTCTTCCAGTCTTTTTAGCACCTGCACGTCCTTTCCACCCCTCTCGGATAGCTTTCTGAATGTCTTTATCGGATCCATGCCAAACAATCGGTCTTCCGTCTCTAGACCTAGTAGGGCCTCGAACTCACGCATCTGAAAAGACTCGAATCCCGATGCAGTACCCAAGCCGTCTCTGAAAGCTAGGAATCCCTGTGGAGTCAGAGTCTCGAGAACCGTCCACTGGTTAGCCATAAGTCGAAAAATCTCTGTTGTCCTCTCCAGGTGGCTTACAGCCCTTGGAATATCATCCTCAGGAACAGGAACTCGATCTAAAATTTCTCTTGTTTCTGAGAGTTCCCGGATTATCTGCTTGAACCAAAGTTCGAACGTCTGGTGAACGATGATGAAATGCATCTCATCTGCCGAAATTCCCCTTTCGTCTCCTTGCAGTTCCAGTAACTCGTGAAGCCTNAGGTAGTCCCCGTATGTCCAGTTACCGGACTCTCCGTTTCCGCCCATGGCCTCGCATGAGGCAGNCCACTTGAAGCGTTGCCGNTGAATTAGAACCACTAAAACGCNCGATTCACTGCGNNGNATGATGCCTGAGACAATNGGATGGCCGGATGANCCCGATTCCCCCCCTCCTGAACCTGCCAGCTCATTGATNGTTGAAGACGGTCTAGAATTGCTTGTCCCTATTGAGGGGGATGCCGGAGAACTGTTCGCTANTGTTGATGAGAATCGCGAATATCTGAGGGAGTGGCTACCNTGGTTGGATGACGTCAATTCNGTAGATGACGAGCTAGCGATGATTCGTCGGATNAGAGGNGATAGGAANTTCAACTGGGTTTACTTGATTCTAAGCGATGGAGAAATAGTGGGTGTAGTCAGTCTAAATTGGGTAGACTGGGACAATAGNTGCTTCGGGTTGGGTTATTGGGTNGCNGAGACCTCAGCTGGAAGGGGGATAGTNACCAAGTCATGCAGAAGAGTCATTGAACACTGCTTCGATGATTTGAAACTACACAGATCAGTTATCGAGGTTGCAGTTGGGAATCATTCTAGTCGAGCAGTAGCAGAGAGGCTGGGTATGCGCTTGGAGGGTATTTCAAAGGATAGGGAATGGTTGTACGATCGCTTCACTGACTCGGTGATGTTCGCAATCACTGCGCCAGAGTGGAATTCCCGATCACGGGTCAATTAGTCCTTTGTCCTCTACTGTACAGCCACCGGGTGGGAGGCAGGACAGCACATCCTCCTGAGGCAGTCCTGTTGATTTGGAGATTCTGTTCGCGACAGCTTCCTTCTTCTCTCTACCTGGAGATATCCTTGCCCATCTTTCACATATTTCTGAGATAGTACTAGGAATCCCTGATACGGGCATCGGGACTCCATTCACTACGGCNAGTCCTATTGCTATCTCAAGAGGNACGTCCTTGTGCCAGCTTCTCTCCCCCCTTACGACGAATGACCCCCTTGCTAGCGACTCCCCTGTCTCAGTCGTTTTGGATACCTGACTTGATCTGACATGGAATGCTGTGGCTGCCGCTCCNCCGCTNCCCCATGCNCGTGACCAGCAAACGGCCATCTGGGCAGCCTCTGAAATAATCGATCCGTCCAATTCGCGCGCGTCCTCCAAACCCTCGCCCAGAGTCTGGGAGATTTGCATGGAAGTGACACCCTTGGGAATAATCCCTTCCTGTGAGTTGCTTACAATCAAGCCGTCCTTGAGTTTNAGTGAGCATGAGGGNGCACCGTGGAGATCTGCGTGGANATATAGATCNCTTGTTGAGAGGTGCTTCCTAACTAGTACGTCGTTCCCCTTGGAATCCTTTCCTCCGATTANTAGGTGTCCACCAGATAGAATTGCCCAGCGATATTTCTCGAACCAGAATCTCCTAGCCCTCTTCCTCCCTCTGAGCTTCCCCGAAGCGGCTTCCTTTGCAGCCTTCTTCTCAGCAGTTTTCTTTGACTTCTCAGTCTTCTCGAGCGCTTCAATNGCTCCCTTTGCCTTGTTCTTCTGAGCTCTGGCCTCCTCGAAGTACCTCTGTGCGTTCTGATGTACAGTCTTTGATGCCTCCAGTGTNATACTGGCCCCNGGCTCNCCATCCTCATCNGGTAGAAATGCCACCACTGTGTGTNTTGCCGGNTCTACNCTNTCCACCCACTCANCATCATGTGCGATGTCTGCGNTGTCCANCCANCCCCTTTCTTCGACAGCACTGTTAAGTTGGGCCAGGATGTTGTCCACGTGACTCCAGTTATCCTGTATTGACTTNCCTAGCTCCTGGGTNATNGCAGCNCTCTGTCTGAACTTCTCAATTGCCTTCCTCTGCTGGGACGCTCTCCTAGAAAGCTTGGAACTCTCGTCCTCTGCACGATCCCCCGCTTCTACGAGCNTCTCTTCTTCCCTTCGAATGAATGCTGCAGCATCGTGCGAGCCGAANANGAAGTCATAAGCCTCTGACAAGCTGGTAGTTGACATCCTCAGATTTTCATCCATCGATGGGAGATCGATGGGTGAGANCTCGATGATTCCTGCAGCNGCTGAGTCTCTGGCAGACTCGTTNTCTGCAGCGTTCCACGCATCCTTAGACTCAGAGTCGGATAGCCAGATGTTGCCTCCCTGCCCCTTATCTAAATCATCCAACATCCCAGAGAGGGCATCGGCTAGGGAAGACCTCTGTTCTCCAGTAAGGGAGTTGGACTCCAAACCCTCGTCTATTCCAGCTATTGAGCATACAGCGCTTCCGTAGATTCTACCAAGATTCACTCTTGATGCNAAGGTCCTGATTAGGGCATGATNGCTNCTATCNAGAATCTNGTTAAGGGANTCTNCCGAGAGATTCCTTGGATCTATTGCCTCCGGNGGAGGCGCGTATTCCACNCCCTTCTTTAGAGATCGACTGGCATACTTNGCATGAGTTAGAGGCCTGATNATCACTCCTTCCTGATCAANAAGGAGTANGTTGCCATCTCGGAACAACTCGATAATCAGACTCAATCGACCCCCTCCATGCTCGAAGTCCATCCGNATTACTCTGTCGAATCCATATTGACTAACTCCGACCAATCTGGAGTTGTTCAGATGTTTCCTCAGGATCATTGCAAACTGAGAAGGCTGTGTTGGCATGGGTCTGTCTCGATTCGAGCAGTAGGCTCTGAGTCCCCTTACGATCACTAGATCCGAAGATGGTACGCCCTTCCGGTTCAGCCTTACAACAATCTGCTCGTAGTGAGGCTGGTATGACTTCCTGACCCTGGCCCCGACCATTTTAGAGAGCTCTCGCACTATTCGTGCGATTTCGAACGAAGACGACTGCTCGCGCATGTTTCCCGATACCGCCCGGCCCGGCGCCCTTCATCAGGCAATCGATGGAAGAAACGGAATTTATCCTATTGAAGAATGGAATTTACGTATTTCTTGGAGAACGTCTGGCTCATGTGCATACTGGTTCGAGGGGACCTCAATCATCTCGCAATCTGGAATCGAGTCCGCGATATTTTGTACCTTGCTGAAATCATGAAGAGTATCAGAGCTAGCAGTCATGACAGCACATGGGACTTCAATTTGCGATAGGTCATCAGGTAGGCTATATCTCAGGTTCCATCTAGCTGATAGCAGCATCCGAGGGACGTCCTGCGACAGTAGTGCCCTACGATAACGAACCTTCTGACCCTCCTCCTTTGTACGCTTGTCTACGACCCAGGCGACGAAGCCC
The DNA here is from genome assembly GCA_002697065.1 of Methanobacteriota archaeon. Next base: position 2,932 of record NZTJ01000050.1, on the reverse strand, counting down.
ACCATCCTCCTGAATGCATACATGGGTAGCGGAGAGTAGATTATCGCTCGAGACCAAAGTGGGAATTTAAAGTCTGGATTTGGAGCAAGGAGTACGGAACTCCTCCCACCTAACACACCTCTTTGATATGCATCTATCAGCACTGTTGAACCAAGGGAAGAGGAGTACCAGTCGACGCTAGAATGTTCAATATCCAGGCTCTCTAGAACTATCGCTATATCCTTCGAGTGCCTCTCTATAGAGAAGTCAGACTTGGAAATCTTCCTTGTTATTTTTGAACTAGCCTTCTCTCTAGTCTCGATGTAGACAAGATGCCTATGCCTGACCCACTCAGAAACCAGAGGACGCCATCCTTCGAATAATGAACCCCATCCGGGCACCATTACGACCGTACCATCGTAGATTCCATTGGCCTCTTTCGGTTTCCAGACTATCACTCTAATGTAAACGTCTGACTCGACTTCAACCCATTTTTCCTCAGCATTGGCTCCTTCAAGTTCGGGCGCCCCCCTCCAGTGCTCTTCCACGAACTATTGGAGAGGCCTCTTTGTATCAGATTTCTCTAAGAGAATCACCTTCTTCGACCGCCGGAGGACCTTCTCCCTCCTCCGCCGGAGGACCTTCTTCCACCGCCTCCTGAGCTTCTTCGTCCTCCAGTTGATCTCCTGCCGCCGGAACTTCTCCCTCCAGACCTTCTCCTTGTCCGGGTCCTATGCCTCCCACTGGTGCCAAAGAACATCCTGCGACCCCAACCCGCTCGACCATGATGGTGATGATGCACGACTCCCCCCGACCCCGCGTATTCCGATGTTCCAGGATCAGACTCTCCAATGACGCCCTGTCCTAGGTCAGTGTACTTCGGAGTATTGCTGAATCTAGCATTAATCAGCGTGACCATCAGGATGAGAAGGAAAAAAGGCATGCAGCATAAGAAAATGACGATTCCCCCCTCCATAGGAGCATCCAACTGACTATTTTCTGGATTTCCCTTCTCATACCAGACTTCTACTGTGCTTCCCAGAGGAAGCACGTTGAATTCCACCTCCTCGAGACAGTAATCATCCCACCATCCTAGTGATATTCCATCTTCGTCGGAGTAAATCGCTCCTTCAGCGGTGAACTCATAGACAACGTCAGCTCCACATTCATATTCGTACCAGTAGATGCAGTCATAGTACTCGTCGTTGTACTCGTCATACATGCAATCCTCCATCTCATACTCTTGCTCCCACCAAGAGGTACCCAAGAGCACGGCCCCATCATCGACAGTATCCCAATCAACCTCAAGGGAAGATATGAGCATCCCCATGCCTAGGGTAAATAATACCAGCATTGCAGATACTCCGATTGTGACTGCCTCCTCTCCAGTTAGCCACCAGAAGCCTAGGACTCCTCCTCCGGTTTCGTGTGCTATCTTCTCCTCTCTGGTGATCTCTCCGTCTCCGTCTCTGTCTGCCTCGTATACCATTGGGGTGCTTTGTTCTGAAACCGCTACTTTCCTCTTAGCATCAGCCTCAATGACCTTGATTTGGGCAAGCTTAGCCTCATGCTCGGCTTGTGCCAGCTCCTCCTTACGAACTTCATCTGTCGCAGTAGACTCTTGTTTACTGTTATCTTCTACAGAGACGCCCCCCTCATCATCGGGATTGTCTTTGCCCCACCACTTGTCAGAACTAGGCTCCGGCATTGTTTCTGGGGAGTCGTCGTGCAGTATTAACACCCCATCATCCTGGGTGAATCCAATTCTTTCTAGAAAACTCATCCCTATGAGCCCATCTATATTTCCTAATTCCATTTCAGGAGTTACATAGCAAACAAGATTTCTGACCTCTATATCCCCAATTCTAACCGACTTTACTGGAAAGGTCCAATTATCAGTCTCTGATATAATTCCTCGAACCGATCCCTTCTGACCACTTCTCCATTCCAGGCCAATGCTATCGGCTATCTCGTCAGTTATGCTGACACCACTAGCACCAGTGTCAATATTGAACTTAATCGGCCCTCGCCCATTGATGAAACCATCAACGTAATACTTCCCCCAAGGATCACCCTGTTTGATCACAACTTCCCTTCTTAACATGAGCCAACCATCTCAGATGTGCCTAAGAGGGGGATTTGAACCTTGACCCAGACATTTTCAGACATAGAATTCTTCGCTCGACCTTCTTACAACGCCAGTACGAACTAGCTCATTCAGGTGTGAAAGGGTCTGATCTTCGGCTAGGGCAGGATTGGCCCCAGGTGTGTCAGAATATGCTGAACTTGCAATATCCCGGAGCTTCGAGCATCCTGACATCACTGCTTCTAGGACCTTGGCATGTCTGTCCTTCCTGTGCTCTATATACTGAGTAAGTATCCTCTCAGGGTTTGGAATTAGGGGGCCATGTCCTGCGAATAGCGTATGCGGCCTAAGGTCCCTCAGTCTCTCCAGACCAGAGATATAGGCCCCCATGTCACCATCGCTCGATGGGACCAGTATGGTGCCCACCATCGTACAGTTGTCAGCGGCCACGACTCCTGGATTACCGACTAGACAGATTTGTCCAGGGCAATGGCCCGGAGTCTCCAGAACCCTCCAGTCTGCCCTACCACTTGGGCCGTCAACGTAGACCACGTCGCCCTCACTTAGCTCCCTAACTTCCTGAATTTCTGGAAGGGCCGACAGGGTCTCCTTGCTCGCCCAAACGGGTGCCTGGTAAATCTGGGAAATCATATCCAAGTCTCCTAGATGGTCTTGATGCCTATGGGTGAAGATAGTACACATGATATCGCTACCATCCCCCCTTATCTCTTCCACCTTGTCCTTCAGCAGCTTGTATCCCTCTTCATCCCTAATTGCTGGGTCTACTACAGCCCTCTTCCCGCCTCTCTCACCTAGAACGAAGCAGTTGGTGTGTGTCGATGGAGGAAGGGTCATGGCCGGAATAAG
>NZTJ01000049.1 GCA_002697065.1 Methanobacteriota archaeon | reverse complement strand
TGGAGGAGTCTCCTGAATCAAACAAATCGTCCTCTGGAACTGCGTTATGTGCAAGTAGCTCGCCACTCCAGAAAAACCGCACCGAGTCACCCTCAGAAATGGTGATCGAAGAGGGAGAGAACCTCAGGTTAGTGCTATCCACTGTTACCACTACCTCCTCGGATGTAGAGGCGTCCGCGAGGGAGCCAGGAACCATGGTTCCAAGTAGCAAAATTACAACCAATAGGATGTGCCTCATCGAACTTTTGAGGACGAATTTGGTATACACCTTTTGCGGCTTTTTGCATGAAATAACGAGCATTTGCTACAGATTATGATATGGTTTTGCAACTTGTACATTGGCAAGGTGAAGGAGAATGGACCAAACGAGAAGTGTAGGAATTGAGCATAACAGAAGCAGAGCCACGATCGGAGTTATCACACTCGCTATGGTATCCCTGCTGGCCGGGGCATCAGTCTCAGCGACCCTAGAGGACTACGCTGCGCCGGTATACGCCGAGGAGGATCCCTTCGAGGGAGCAGTAGATGATGTGACCGGGGAGGACACATGGGAGGCCAAGGAAACGGAAAGCAGACTATTTGGGAAGCACATCAGGAAGGCGATGAAGAGCCGTATGGACGATAGGATGGAGGACAGGACCGAGCATCTCGAGAAGAGGATACAGATCGGTTCCAGCCTAATCGCAGCCTTCCAATTCTGTCAGGATAACGCGGATTGCACAGCTGATGCCGAATCACTTTCCGAGATGATTGGCAAACTATCCTCGGCTATGGATGGGATGCAGGCCAAACTGGACGGCTCAGACTCCGTGGTCGACAAGGTAGACTACGAGGAAGTAACCCAGGAAGAATGCGAGGAAAAGGGCGGAACTTGGGCTACCGATGATCGAAAGGGTGAGTACTGTGCCCTCACTGATGAATACAAGGACTGGGACGAGAGGAAGGACTGGGACAAGGAGAAGAGGATGGAGTTCTCTGAGGAGAAGTCAACCCAACTGAGAGCGGCCCAGCAAGCAATATCCTTCTGCATCGCCAGCCAAGACTGCTCGGCCGATAAGGAAATACTAGCGACTGTACTGGAGCACATGACGTCTAGAGCGAATCACCACAGTGACTGCTCAGATGATCGCAGATGCGACCGCGATCATGACAGGAGGAAGGGATTCCGAGGCAGAATCGGAGGCGTTTTCTGCAAGATGCTAGACAGGTGCGAGGATCGAGGCCAGCCCCTTCCAGCACCTCCTCAAGTAGAGATTACTCAGGAGATGTGCGAATCCAGAATGGGAGTGTGGACAGAGGCGGCTGATCGCGGTGAAGGGGTATTCTACTGCGACTGGACCGATGACCGCGAGGATGACAGAGGTGACGAAGAGCAAGGAACCTCCGATAACCAAGAGGACTGCGAGGCTAACGGTGGAACGTGGTACGAGGACAGGCAGTATTGCCATACAGAGTGACCAGCACTAACTGAACTGAACCGACGCGCCAACATTCACATCTGTGCCTAGCTCAGGATGTCTATGAGCCAAGACACCGGAGGAGAAATCGAAGGCTCTATGGATAGGGTCGCCAGAATCACACTGTCTCTAGGCGGCTTCATGCTCGTACTGCTCATTGCCGCTCCATTCACATTCGATACGGACTCATCAGGATACCTGGCCTCATACGTGATTTATTCTCTATTCCTGACTAGCATCGGTGTTATCATCGGTGTCTCCCTTATGTGGCTCAATGACCCCAGAAGAAAGCCTGAACGAGAGACGAGGATCCGCGAAACTAGTAGTCCCATGCTTTCAGAGGATCAGCAGAAGGTGGTTGACATCCTGTCCTCAAAAGGCAACTCGATGTGGCAGGCAGAACTGGTTCGCGATACGGGATTCACGGATTCGAAGGCTAGCAGGCTGCTATCTCGCATGGAGGCAGAAGGTCACATTAGGAGGATTAGGGACGGAATGGGGAAGAGAGTAGAGCTAAAGGAGGTGGAAATCTGACTTCAGAGGCCGAAAGAGACCGATTGATGCCGTTCATCGTAGGCCTAGCCGTGGTGATTCTTGCGATTTCTCTTCGCAGCCTCATATCGATGGAGAACTCACTCGAGGAGGGTAGAGGGCCCCAAGGAGAAATCCTTCTAATGACGATTCCAATGATGGTTCTTGTCGCGTCTCTGATGCTCCTGATGGCGNNCAAGTCTGGCACTGGCATAAAGGNACTTAGAGCAAAACTCCCAATCACNGCATTGATGTTGGCGATGTTCATCATCGGCATGCTGATCGAGCCGATGATTCCACGTCCAGAAGGAACACTGGGAGGCGCCCTTGGAACCATCTTCCTACTAGTCCCGATACTCCTAATCGCGCTCATGATTTTACCATCGGGCCAGAGAATTTCGGATGAAGAGGAATAGGATGCCCCAATCTCATCGAAATCTCTCCTTGGAAAGAAACCTCCAGGAAGCACTGAACAGAGGACATTCGGTCTGGACGGTGGGGGATATCCACGGTTACTTGGAGGAATTCGAAGCACTTCTGGAAAAGCTGGATCTTTCCGATGGCGATATGGTACTCTGTCTGGGCGATTTAATCGATAGAGGTCCTGATAGCCACGGAGTACTCTCATTGGTGAGAGGCAGTGACAGGATATTTTCGATTAAGGGGAACCACGAGCTAATCATGTCTGAGGCTCTATCAATCCATGGCCATCGCCATGACTTCTGGGTCGAGAAGGTAGGAGGAAGAGCTACTTTAGAATCGATGGGAGAAACAGAATGGGAGCAGAGAAATCAAGCAACTGACTGGCTCGAATTCACAGATACACTACCAACCGAGGTGATTTTGCAGAGATTCCGCTTCGCTCACTCTGGGTATAGCACCGAAATACCATTGGATGAGCACACAGACGAACAGCGACTGAAATCGCGCGAGGTTTTCCTTGCACAAACACCACTGGATCCAAACAGACAGATAGTTGCAGGGCATACTCCGGTTCAGATGCTCTCAAGCTTTGATGTAGAACCTCCTTCGAGCGGAATCTGGCGGAGCCCTGTAAAGTTGGATGACGGCAGAGACGCTGCAGTACTGATAGATACGGGAATCGTTCTGAGGGACCCGAGTCACAGACCCAGAATTTCCGCATATGAACTAAGCACAGGGAGAGTAGAAGAAGTAGAAAGGACTAATCAAATCCTAACTTGAACGTATTCACCTTCTACCCTGGTCTCATAAAGNGGTAGATCCTTCTTCTTGGACATCTTTCCCACTAGCTTTCCATAGGGCGGGAACAAAGGGAAGGGNGACCACTCCTCAAGACANCCATCATCNAGTCGGTGACGCGTNTGGTGGAGAGGGCAAGTTACGCATCCGTCTTTCACCTTTCCACCCANTCCTAGAGGCCACCTCATGTGTCTNCAAAGCCCTTCNGTNGCATGGTACTTCCCACCATATTCTACNATCATCAGGGTCTTCAGTCCTATATTCACCATCTTGGGCTTCTCTGGCTTCAGCTTAGTAAGACGAANGGCATTTTTCCACTGCATCTAACTCCTCACGTTTGACATNCCGCCATCAAGATGGAAGACTTGGCCNGTGATGTTGTCAGGNGCTTCCGTGAGCAGCCAGTGCATCGTTGCTGCAACTTCCTCNGCTCTGTTAATCCTGTTTAGAGGAATCATACCGACTGCCGCATCCTTGGAGGCCTCTGATGAGGTTATGGGAGAGGATAGTCTGGTTTCAGTAAGTCCGGGAGCGACTGCATTGACCCTGATCCCTCTTTTNCTGTAGGTGGCAGCAGCCGATCTGACCATTGACTCTACGCCTCCCTTGGCCGCAGATATCGCCTCGTGATTCACCAAGCCTAGACTTCCTGCTACGCTGGACGTGAAAACGACCCGCCCCCCTCCAGTTCTGAGCATCTGCTTGCATGCCACTGAAAGGGTTACGAACGCGCTGGTAAGATTAGTCGACAGAACTTCCTCGAAAGACTCTCTATTCATTGCATGTGGGGGCCTTACAGAGAAGGAGCCGACGAGATGGGCTACTCCGTCCATGGTCCCTCCACCCGATGAGAGACAGGACTGAACCGCCTCTAGGACCAGACTCTCGTCGTTTGCATCTCCGACAAACCTCTCTACCATCTCGTTTGGGAAATCAGACACTCTGGACTCGTCCCTCACAACCAGTGTAACCTTGTTTCCCTCATCTACAAGCTTCTTCGTGAGTATAATTGCTATGTCACTGCTCCCACCAACCAACAGGAAAGAGCCCATATTCTCGCCTCAGAACTATGATTCCTGCTCTTTGATCCAGTCATTCAATTGCGCTTCCAATCTGCTCCAAAGTGCTTCGCTCATGGAAATAGATAATCACTGTTGCATATATACAGTAGTTTCAGAGACTCGGACAATAGATACTAGCTTCTGACAAACCCGATCAGCCTCTGTCCGGTTTGCCAGCCTCCCAACCATAGGGCTATCAGAATAAGTGCTATTTGCCCCGATCCTCTGAGAACGTGCCAGTGTGTTTCGTAGACTCGTCCGTTGAGAGGTATGTCATTTATCCACATATTCAGATTGGCCCAATACAGAACTATCAGCATCAATGTCAGGCCAAGTGCCGCCTCCTTTCTGAACCAAGGCAAAGCAACCCCGATTCCTAGGACAATCTCGAAGGCACCACTGGCGTAGACCCAGAACCTTGCATTGCCAATGGCGTCTGGGACTATGGGTTCGAACCACGATGGGTCACGGAAGTGCTGGACTCCAACCCATGCAATCCAAAGACCATACGGGACTGCAACCAGGTTAACCAGCCAACTAGACATCTGATCAGTCCGAATCTTCACGAACTAGGGCTAGGTGTATGGCCACTCCAACAGGCATAAGCATCACGCCGAAAAATACGGAGACTGCGGATATCCACCTTTCACTTTCTCTTTTGATACATCTTTTCCACATCCATCTGGTGATGAAAATGTCACCTGCTACCATATGGGCCCATGCTGCGGAAGCCCCAGCACGGGTTCCGAGAATGCCCACCAAACTATCCANAATGTTCAGCGGGTCTGTGAAGCCCTCTGAGAGCTCGATTAGNCCCTCGGGGTCNGAAGCGATNACGACCCACCAAATGGCAATNGGTCCAATGAAGAACCAGGGGCCTNTGAGAATCTNCTTNGTCCTTTCGTGTTCAGGGTAAACTAGCATCGCGAGCCAGAAGGGTCCAACCCACATTGTCGATAGGAAGAATGAGAGATCATACAGGTCCATGGGTCTCCCTCAGGCGTTCCTCACTTTGAGTTTCGGCCTCCTGAGGTCTTCGAACCATGGATCAGCACCNTTCCAGTCAGGTACGATTCCCATNTCAGCGCAGATCATCTTCGCAGAAATTCTACCACTTTCCAGGATAGTAGGCAANCCGCTTCCGGGATGGGTCCCCCCNCCNACNAGGTAGAGCCTTTCTAGNTCCTCNAACTTGTTCTGGGGCCTGCGCCAAAGCATCTGATCTAGACCATGAGCAAGATTGAANACAGCACCCTTGTAGATNTCTCGAGANGCCCAATCATCGGGAGTCACAATAGTCTGTGACACGATGTGATCCTTCAGATTCGAGAAACCCAACTTCTCCATCTGCTGGAGAATCACGTCCATGTAATCGTGTTTTATCTCATCCCAATCTATGCCGGGATGACTTGTACTGGCTGGCACTAGAACATAGATTGTCGAATGCCCCTCGGGCGCCATTGATGGGTCCGTGACGCACGCGTTCTGGACGTAGACGGAGGGATCTTCCCAAGCCACCTTGTTCTCTGTGACCTCTCGCAGATTTTTCTGGTAGTCCTTAGCCGCGTAAATTTGATGATGTGGTGTGTCATACACCTTGTCTACTCCCAGATAAAGCATGTAAGTCGAGCATGAATACGACTTCTTGTCCAGCTTCTTGTTAGACCACCTCTTTCGTAGTTCGTCCGGCACCAAACCCTTCATTCCAGTAGCAAAGTCAACGTTCATGACGAACCTTTCAGCCGTGTAAGAACCCCTCTCCGTCTTGGCACCCACTACTGTCTTACCCTCAAACAAGAACTCGCTAACTGGCTCGTTCAGTCGGATATCCACTCCCAAATCTCTTGCAATCTCGCCCATCCTATGTGTAATGGTCCCCAAGCCTCCCTTGGTGTGGAAAACCCCATGCTCATACTCCAGATATGCGAGGATTGTGAAAAGACTGGGAGCATGGAACGGACTCATTCCCANGTANTTGGTTTGGAAGGACATAGCCAGTTGCATCCTCTCGTCAGGNAACAATCTAGATAGATCAGAGGCAACGCTCCTCCATGGCCTCAGGACTCTGGCTACTCGNAAAGCACGCNTGTTCATCAAGTCCATCGGACCCCTCCATGGAGCATTGAGGCAATTCTTGGACAGCGTCATCTTCGTTCGGTTATCTTCGATNTANCTTCTGAAGCCAGAAGCGTTCTTCTCTCCACAGAGNTCTCTGATTTGCTCAGTCATGTCATCCANNTCGGTGTTAGCGTTCAGGCTNCCTCCTGCTCCGAACACTAGTCTGTAGTTGGGATCAAGAGGTATCAGACCTAGCTCTTCATGCGCATCTAGACCAAGGGCGTCAAAGATCTCCTCTGCGATTTCTGGGTAGTGGAAGAANGTCGGACCATTATCGAACTTGTATCCGTCCTTCTCGAAGACCTTCGTCCTCCCGCCAACCTCTCCCGTCTTCTCCAGAATNGTGACCTTAACTCCGGCTTTGGCAAGGAGCATAGCACAAGAAAGGCCACCTGGCCCCGCTCCGACTATGATTACGTCACTGTGTTCGCTCATTATCACCACTCCATGTCCANNCCGTCTCTGAACTCAGCCAGCGACGGACCCATCTCTGCAATCAACTTGACCTGTGGATGGGTTCTGATTACTAAACCATCCATGTACATCAGAGATCGAATGATTGGAAANCCCTCCTCGCCGAAGTCAGCGCCTGCATCCTCTACTGCGGTTCTCACGGTCCTCATCATTAGATCAGTAAGGCTCTGCTCGCCNACGCTCTTNTCTCCGAAACCTTCGTAGATTTCTGCCATCNTGCTCTTGAACCTCCTCACTCTGTCTTCAGAAGGCCTCTGGCCGGCTATGCCCAACAGAGCTTCGAATGCAGCATCGTGATTGCTCTTTGACAACTCCTCGAAGAAATTGAATAGTGACAGACTAACNTTCCGTGGAGCTTCACATATTGCTCCATTGTCGATGAAAACAAAGCACCCATCCTCGTCGATTATACAGTTACCAGGATGGAGATCCCCATGGAACGTCCCGATTCCGAACATGTAGGCCCCGTGTATTCTGAATAGCTCGATCAAGTAATCCCAAGGCAGGCTCTCGTCATTGATGCACTCCTCCAGCGTCTTGCCTCTNACAAATTCGGAGACCAATACATGTTCGTTAGACATCTCAGGGTAGTACTTCGGGAATCTGAGCTTGGGCATCGGGAAATCCCCAGATAAGCCATCTTGTATGGACTCTAACTCCGATCCTCCCTTGATCTCATTACGCAGGTCCAACTCTCTAGTTGTGTAGTCCTCAACGTGTCTGAGAAGTGCCAGAGGGTTCCCCACCCTCCTGAGTTTTGGTGACAGTGAAATGGCCAATCTCATCATCCTCATCATCCTCTTCACATCCCTGTGGAACCTCTCCTTGTGATCCGCCTTGACCACCTTGATCACGACCTCCTCTCCGTTGGTTAGTGTTGCTCTGTGTACCTGACCCACCGAAGCAGCGGCCAACGGCTCCTCGTCGAACCAAGCGATCGAATCGTAGAAGCCGCTAGGCGCCTTCTCCTTNAGAATCCGCTCGACGTCCTCTGAGGGGATGGTCGATGCGTTCCTGTACATCTTCTGTAGTTGTCTGCATTTCTCAATGCTCAGCATATCTGGTCTGAGAGCGAAGATTTGGGACAGCTTCACNGCTAGAAGGCCCTGCTTCTGTATCCAATCCAAGTCGGCAGGACCTTCCTTTCGAATCTCCCTGTAGAATCTGAGGAAAGTAAGAAGTCGCACACGTTCACGGTGACCTTCTCCCCTTTCAAATGCTGTATACGCTAAATGGTCAGAATCCGGAGAAGACTGGAAGCCCCATCTTCTATTTCGCACTCCCAGATTGTATGCACACTCCATCCGAGTCCAACCAACGCCTCCTCCTTCCTCCTATCTCTCTCTACGTTCTTCTGGAACTTCTGGCTCCAATAGTCTACGTTTGATTTCGGGAGACTGAGATTGCACGTAGGACACCGATGCCAGAAGCAACCATGGACGAAGATCGCCAACTTCCTGCCTGGGAAGGTGATATCCGGCCTGCAGATGTATCGCCCATCTTCTCCATCTATCCTCCAATGGAGACGATAACCGGGAAAACCAGAGTTTCTTAGCAATCTCCTGACCAGTAGCTCGGGCTTGGTGTTCGTAGATTTGTTAGCGATCATCACATTGTGAACGGCGGGGGATGATGCAGGAGGGACCTCCAGAGGCATTTCTAACTCCTTAGTGAGTAAAATCACTCATCCGCAGAGGTACCGATTTACCTAGCACGATCATTCCTCAGAATTCCAACCCAACACACCTGTCAGGGCTGTCATTCCCCAGAGTATCAAGGGAGGTGCCATTTCACCGGATAACTCCCAATTCGGATTCTCTGTAGCATACGTCACATCAAGCTCCAAAGCCGAGCAAACAATGAACCATACCCATATCGGCCCAGCTAAGACAGCAGTAAGCCTAGCTTGGGCCTGACCTTCAGTCATGAATGCAGCATAGAGAAGGTAAACGGTAATTATCAGGAATATTCCAGCTACCATCAACTCATTGTCATTGTCCGGATCTAGTTGACTAAACACACCAACAATAGTGTGTACAAAAGCGGTGATGATCAGCCACCACTTTGGGTTCAATGCCTCTGTCTTCCAATCCACTTCACTCATGCCTCTTCCTCCTTTTTGAACTCATTATTCATGACTCTTGGGAACTCAACGGGGCCATTAAATATCCTATCAAAAATTACAGTGAACGAATAATCTCTCTTCCATATCTTCCCGCGGATAGAGAGATGTAGTTTAGCCTAGAGAGTGACTGGTCCGCCGAGCGGCATAGGGGCGAGGGGCTCGTCTCTGAGAGTGGGTCCTACTGCCATGGTTCCGTAGATTCCGATCTCCCCTCCGACATTGTGTGCATGCCCGAACCAGACTCTTCCATGCTGGTCGATTGCTATGTCATTGAAGTCCCCAAAGCCGCCACACCTGTTGTAACCGCATCCCGAAGAGGTGTCCAATGGATCCCCCCACTCGTTTACCTGTACAGTGGTGAGCAATGGGACATCGCTGAAGGCGTCAGTAATCACTGTGATGTAACCGTTCCAAGTATCTCCCCCTGAGTCTCCGAGGTAAGCTAGGGCCACCTTACCAGCGCTTCCCGCGGTGATGACTGGGAATCCCGTACCGTTCAGACCAATCGGAGGCGCTATCATGATCGGGGAACTCCACGTATCTCCCTCGTTCAAAGAGTAGGAGTAGTAGGGCATGTTGTCGAAGCCCATCCAGAACGCGTGGACGTTGTCCTCTGAGTCGGTGGCCACCTGGGCCTCCTCGAAGTTCCAAGTCTCGGCTGTTCCGCTGGCCTCAGTGGGAAGTGGGTGCTCTGTCCAGGTCAGGCCGCCGTTAGTGCTCCTGTAGATGGAGTATCCCTCGCCCCCGTTGCACCCCCTGTTGCCTCTGTAGAAGTTCCCATTCTCGCTACCAGTAATATGTCCCGTGAGTCCACCGCTCTCGCAGCCCGAGGGAGTTCCAGGCAACTCGGGGCCCCATGTCAGACCTCCGTCGTTGCTTGCAGAGCAAACAGGGTAGGGGTAGTTGCCGTTGACGCAGAACACCCATGTAGTTTGGTGAAAGGCTGCTGGATATGGGGAAGAGGCTATGGTTTGGTGATCCTGCACGGACCAACCCGTAGCCACAGAAGGCCCTATCCAGCTCTGGCCCTCATTATCAGACCATTCCACGGTCATTCCCAACAAGGCGTGCATATCGAACTTCATGATCCGGTCGGTCCAGGGGTCGACGTACACGTAGGGGTCGTTGCTGTTCGGAACGGGTAATAGGGCACTGTAGACGTCTTCACAGGAGTACTCGCTCACATTCGACATACCAATCAGACCAGAGCATCTGACTATTGCGGTCGAACCAGCCGGGCCATTCCCCCAGCTAGTCATGTACAGGTTGTCCAGCGACGTGACTCCGATAGTAGGCTCGAATGTGGTCATTCCAATGCCATAGTATGTACCAATGGCGCACACAGGAGCGTTGTCTCCGACTAGCACGGAGGTCCCGTTGAATAGGTCAGAGACCTTCGTAGCATCCGTGGCGTTGCCATAGTGATACCACGTGGTGTTGCTGACAGATCCCCCGTTTTCGGAGCATAGGGAGCCAAAGAGATCAATCTCCTCAATGACCTCCTTCTCCTCGCCGAAACAACCCCCTAGGGAGGCCATAATCAGGAGAGAAACAATACTGAGAGCGGCTGCACGCACGCTTTAGCGGCCTAGCCCTCCCTACATCAGTTAAACGGATTATTGGTTTCTATAATGACATTGAAGAAATCGAGAACCGACAAGGGGGTTTGTTGAAATCACACCGCATGAACGGATAATTCGTGAGATGCACATCCCTTTTTCTCGTTATACTGGTACTCAGCGCTCCTGGGTCGGTAGGAGTGGTCGAACAATCACGCACAATAGACACAACGAAGATGAGCTCGGAATTGGTATCAATACTCGATTCTGGAGAGAAGATTGAGGCAATCGTACAATTCTACGACTCACCAAGTGAACTGACATGGGATAGCGTTGAATCCACCGGTGCGGAAGTCATCTCGAAGATGAGCGTCCTGCATGGTGCTCTAATCTCTGGTACTAACGAAGAAATCTCAGAACTCTCAACCAAGTCTTACGTCAGCCACATGGAGGCAAACGTCCCAATAGAGCATTTCTACCTGCCCGGTGATCAGGACGACTACGAATCAATGATGCACGAGACTGTAAGATGGGTAAACGCTAGTCTGGCCTGGCACAGGGCAATTATTGGAACCGACGGGGTATTGAAGACTGAAAGCGATCTCTCCCTTTCCGAGTACGATGGAAAAGGGGCTACCGCAGTCGATCTAGATACCGGGATAGACGGAGAACATCCGGATTTCGATTGCGGGGAGCCTTGGACCGGGGAGAAACTGATTTGGTCAGCCAAGTGGACCGGAGTGGCTTGGGTAGACGCCCCAAATTGCAACTCCGATACATCCAGCGGTCATGGGACACATGTCGGGGGAACTATCGCAGGAAACGGTGATGCTTCTGGGGGCAGACGCCTCGGTACTGCGAAGGGAGCGACAATAGTTGCCTTGGGAACAGGAGATGGAGCCTCTATCTTTGCTGCTGTCGAGGGCTTAGAGTGGACTTACGAACATAGCAGGCCAGGACTAAATGAGTTCAACATCAGAGTAGTGTCGAATTCATGGGGCACTAACGGCGATTATAATCCCTCAAACACAGTCACGATACTGACCGATATGCTGACCTATGACAACGATGTAGCGGTAATTTTCGCAGCTTCCAACAGTGGTGGTAGCGGAGGGGAGTCAGAGAGTGACCTCAGGACCAACATGTATGCAAACACGCCCTCGGCAATCTCGGTTGCTGCACTGGTACACGAGGGGAATGCCGTCACCTCCTTCTCCAGCAGAGGGTGGTCGACCCAACAGCACACTTGGCCGGATATCGGAGCACCAGGTAGAAACATATGGGCCACGGCTCCACGGGCCACGGCAATCGACGCATCTACGAGAACCCAAGGGGATCTGTATTACATGGCTATCTCGGGAACGAGCATGGCCACACCGCACATAGGGGGGATAGCCACACTCTTGCTGGCAGCCGCACCATCTCTGGGGGTCGCAGACTATCAAACCGAGGACCACGATCACCTCGAAAGTCTGTACTTCAACGAGACCGCAAAGGGTATCCAATTCGATGACTGGAAAGATAGGAATGAATCGAGGGTGCATGAGATCGAGTTGATTTTGGAACTGACTTCTCACTACGAACTTCTGAGGAACTCTTGCGAAGAGGGTAATGACGACGATCCCTGCAATGATATTCCCGATGAATGCTACATCTCAGAGGAGACCAATCGGTGTCATGATTGGAGAGTAGGCCATGGTTTAGTCGACACTGACAGAGCATTAGCACTATCTCGGACATTGCAAGTGATGAGGGATCCCAACGAGGATGGTTTCCTGGACTATCCTCAGGTCACGGTCTGGGATGCATACAATCACTTCGAGAAAATAATGGACACAAGGGAACTCCCATTGAAGACAGATCAGCTTAGGCACGCATGGAAGGGAGAATGGAGTCACTTCAACAATGGTCCTACGAGCACCTTCGGAACCTATGCAACCGAGGACAGGCACTACGTTTGGGTACCGAACGGCACCTATGAGATGCAGATAGCCTTCAGCTCTCTGGATTGGGACTCCAACACTGCTCAAATTGCTCAAATCAGACCAAACGTAGACCTAGGCTCCGATGGTAATGACGATGCACAGGGTCAGGGAACTGTAGTAGGCGATACCATCTACATAGCACTGGATGTCGAACCAGAGCACTGGGGCGAGTGGACCGAGTTTGACGTAACAGGAACAGCAATCTCCCTCCCTGTAACTGGAATAATATCTGGATCCGAATTTATGGAACCTCGAGTCCCGTACACATTTGACGTCCTGCTAACATTGGACGTGTCAGAGCAGCAGACCGTGGACGTCCCGCTTAGGTATGACGGATATTCAGATTTAGACCCAGCACAACCGTCCGATCTGTATGATCCCGAATCAGCCTTCGATCTCCTGATGGTGAGGCCCGTATATGACGAGAGTCTGATCCCTGATTACGAAGATCAACCCACGCTATCTGCTAAGGCCAAATCCGCTCTTCTTCCATTAACAGTTTTCGGATCCTCTCTGTTTTTACTGGCATTATTCGCAGGATCCCTATTCTGGATGAAAGAACGGGCAATGTACGAGGACGAGAGCCTGGAAGACGACGCTCAAGACCACTAGGACCCGATCTCACTTCCAGCCATTCTCCAGAATAGGGGGGATGGTGTCCAGCACCGAGTCTCTTGGATTCTTCCACTTCATCCCAAGATCTCTCTCGGCCGGGGAAGCATCCCAGAACAGCCTCTTACCCAAGTGCATCCTTGCCCAAGAGAGACTCACCCGTGGATGGAATATCGATACTACCAGGGATAGGAAGTATGGAATCTGCCGTGTGGGCACCCCCAGAGACGGATTTTCAGATCTTATCGCCTTGGAGATATCCTTCCACCACATCTGTCCAGAGACGACCAGATATCTCCCACCATTCTCTCCTCGGGTCAGGGCCCTGACATGGGCCTCGGCTACGTCTCTCACGTCAACGATGCTAATGTGCATAGGGATTACGAAGGGAATCTCCCTTCTCAGCAGCATCATCAGGAACGAGGGGCTACCATTCAGATGCCTCTTCGATAAAGGGGGCCCAAGAACCACGCAGGGGTTGATAGTCACCATCCTGATGGATTTCTCCTTCGATGTATGCCAGTCTCTGACTAGTCTTTCGGCACTATATTTAGCAAGTCCATACGGGTTTTCCTCGATTGTCGCGTCATCTGCCCAAGTATCTGTGGTTAGGGTTTGACCGTCCTCCCAATAAGACGGCCTTATCGCTGCAGTCGAAGAGGTGTGAATCAGACACCTAACCGTTCCCGATGAATCTATTGCATCGAGCACGTTTCTAGTTCCAACCACACTTGGATCGACGATCTTCTCCTGGGGTCGCTTGGACTTCAGCACCACAACCGCTGCCGTGTGAATCACAGATTCACAACCGGCGACAGCACTTCTTACCGATTCTGTATCTAGCAAATCCATCTCGACGATCTCCAAGCTCCCCCCATCAGAGATAGGCAAAGACAGTAGATGATCGACTCTTTCAGGATCCGAGTGGTCCGTGACGGTCGCTCTGACCTGAGCCCCTTTAGAAAGCAGATTAGCTACAATATGACTACCTATGTAACCACTAGCACCAGTAATCAGGACGGTCATGGTCATACGAACGGCTCTGCTGAAAAGAGACTATCGGCTATTATTCTGAGTCAGATTTGCCAGATATCCAATCAGGGGCCCACCAATTCAAGTCCCCCATAAGCCTCATTGTCGACGGGACAACTAGTGCCCTAACTATCGTAGCGTCGACAGCCACTCCCAATGCCAACATGAACCCGAACTGCATCATGAGCGAAACAGATGAGAACCCGAAGGCTGAGAATACAGTCACCATTACAAGGGCGGCAGAGGTGATTATTCGACCACTCTTCTGCAGTCCTGTGGCTACGGCCAATGTGTTGTCCTCCGTCCTTTCCCATTCCTCATGGATTCTGGAGAGCATCAATACTTCGTAGTCCATGCTAAGCCCGAACAAGATAGCAAAAATCATCACGGGAGTTGTTGGATCTATTGGCTGGGGGGTGAAGTTGAGCAACTCCGCCCCATTACCCTCCTGGAAAACCCATACGAGTATTCCGAACGAGGCACTGACGGATAGTATGTTCATGATTAGAGCCTTCAAAGGCAGGATAACAGATCTTACTTGGAGGAAAATAAGCAAGTAGCTTGTGGTTAGTATGAACGCTATCGCGACTGGTAGGTTTTCCTTTACTGCGTCAAGGACATCCTGGTTGTAGGCGGCAAAACCCGCCACATTGACCTCCGAGACACCCCCAAACTGTTCATTTTTTGCATCAAGATTCCTGATTTCCCTTACAACCTTTCTAGATGCCTCACTGCTCTGATCTCCTTCAATCGCAACTTGTACGAGAACTACGTTATCTCCGATCGACGAATCAGCATAAAATCCCCTTTCCATATTCAGGGTCTCAGCTTCTGCTGGTGACAACTCGCCATCATCTGAATCGTCCCAGAATTCAGCAACCTCGTCCTCGGTCCAGCTTGCGTTAAAGTGGGCATAAGTAAACACAAAGTTAGCCCCCTCAATCGCGAGTATTTCCTTTGAAAAGGCGTGAAGACTTCTGATATTTTCCTCTGAAAACACATCTGTTCCTGCCTGAACCTCGTAAACAATAAGAGCGGTATTGGAGACTTCCTGCGGCCAATTTTCGTCTGTCAATTCCATGCCACTTCTAGCTTCATTATCGGGGCTCAATGCCTTCCAAGAGGTAATGCCCCACTCAGCTTGGAGGAAGGGTGCTCCTGCCACCAGTAGGATAAGTACAGAGGGAACCAAAAACGATAGCGGTTTGCTCATTACTCTCTTGGCTAAATCATACCAAAAACCATCATCAGCGACCTCTGTACTAAGGCCCAATGGAACTCTGCCCGAATTAATCCTGTCCCCGAGTATTGCCAATATTGATGGAAGCAGAATTACCGAGGACGTAAGAGCTACTAAAGTAGCGCAAATTCCGCCCCATCCCAGCGATGGCAATCCTGTATTTTCGAAAAATAGCATACCAGTTAGACCTGCGACCACTGTCAGGCCCGAGAATAGAATCGCTCTACCAGCGGTAGCGCTAGTCATCGCAATAGCGGTCCTTTTGTCGTGTCCCCTCCCCAACTCTTCTCTGAAGCGATTAACTATGAATAACGAGTAGTCTACGCTGAGCCCGATCCCGAGTAAGGAAACAATGTTGACGGCATAGACAGTCAAATCGTCAACAACGTATGTCAGCCCATGGATTATGCCAACCGCGGCTATCACGGTGTAGATTCCAGACAATGCTGGCAAACTTGCCGATACCACTGTCCCGAAAACAAACAACAGAATTAGTATTGTCAGAGGGGCAGAAATTAGCTCGGCCCTGAGGAGCTCTTCCTTCAGCACCAAATCGAAAGTTATGTCAATCGCCAAATTATCAGTCAGGTACTTTTCCATCCCTTCGGGAGCGTTGCTGGGCAACTTGATATCCTCGTATATGTCCTTCAGTAGGATTTTCGAATCCTCTCTATTCATGTTGACCTTCACGTAAACTCTGGACCATGAGGGATCAACAGTACTCACAAGGGAAGACCGATTTGCTTCGTTTGTCTGCCATGGAACATCTAGATCGATGTCGTCATTTGTCGAAAGTACCTCAATAGTCGCCTGAATAGCGGATACTACCTCCGGGTCGTCATAGGAGTGACCTGGGTGGTGGAATAACACGTGAAAGGACTCAAAAGCGGTTTCATTGGGGTCCGAGAAGCCTTCTCCTGCCGCTGCCCACCCGTCAACTGACTCAAGGTCCCCCTCACCATATCCTTCGATATACCTTGGTTCCAGTGTGATCATGTACCCTAGTCCGGCACAGAGTAGCAAAGAGAATACCAAAACCGCTCGTGCGTAATCATGCACGAAAAGTCCGATCTTGTAATACAGTCTCCCTTCCAGAGAGGAAGGATCCGTCGCTCCTTCCATAGACACCGGCCACTACTTTCGCTTATCTATTTCTGTATCTAGATTTAATTTAGTAACTCGGCAACAGAGTCCACTACAAGAGAAGGATGCAACTTGCCTTTCTTCACATCACCTATCGATGCCTCCCCTGAAAGTACCAGAACACCATGTACGCCCGCTTTTTCCGCCATCTCCATGTCGGTGT
Source organism: Methanobacteriota archaeon (assembly GCA_002697065.1). The sequence continues at coordinate 16,933 of NZTJ01000049.1, read as the reverse complement.
AGAGCCTATCTCCAACCATGCAGCATTCATAGGGTTCAAGGCCCAAATCCTCTACCTTGTGCAGAATCATTCCTTTGTTTGGCTTACCACAAACGTGTACGGGACTGACTCCCGTCGTCGCCTTAAACAGAGACATGTATGCGCCTGTGTCGGGAAGCCCTCCTCTAGGTGATGGGCAGACCATGTCTGGGTGGCTTGCAACCAATTGGACGCCTTCGTGAAGATGTATTGATGCAGTTGCAAGCTTCTCGTAACTAATTTCTGTATCGTACCCTAGAACCACGAATTCGGGCCGCTCCGCAGAGGTGTTAATCCCCTCCTTCTCTAACATACTGCGCATCCCTTCTGTTCCGACCAGAAAGGTGCTAGTTACCTCTTTTCCACTCAGCCAAGCTATTAGGTCATGAGTGGACAGAAGGATCTCTTCTTCGTCAGCATCGATACCTAGACCCCTGAGTTTCTCCAGGTACTGCTCCACTGACTTGCTTGAGTTGTTGGATAGGAAGTATCTCCTGATCCCTCTTTCTTCCAACCTTCCTAAGAATTCCAGAGCGCCATCAATCAAACGGTCTCCTAGGTATATCGTGCCATCTAGGTCCAAGAAGACGGCTGCAATTCCTTCTAGAGACTCACTGATTTTCTCTTCCACGTTCAATCACTTCATGGTAGCAGTATAGTCTTGAATAGGAACCAGGGACTCCACAGGGCCTTCTGGGCCTCTTTGTCCGCAATCATTCCCGTCAGCATGTCTCCCATCTCTTCCTTCCTAGATGCCTTCCCAACGAACCAATTCATCAACTTCTTCCATTTGACCACCTTCTGTAATCTGTGGGAGTTAGTCAGCTCCTTGCCAAGGGTACCCCAAAGGTCCTCCATGTATGCAACTGCATTCTCCTCGGGAAAACCTCCTGAATGATCATCCTTGTCGAAGTACTTAGAGGTCATCTTCGCGGAAACCAAGCCGTTTCCTATACCCTCACCGCTAAACGGGTCGACCAGACTAGCAGCATCCCCAACGCACATTACACCCGCGCCGGCGCTTCTCCTAGGTTGATATGAGGGGGGACTCTTCCTTGGAGAGCCAAACGGAAGCTGCCATCCCTTCTGGGATCCTTCAACGATTCTTGCATCCTTGAATCGCTCCCTGAAAACAGGATGATTCTCAATGACCCAGCGCTGCTTCTTCTTCAGCGATTTGTCTGCTCCCTTCTGCTTCCTCTGCTCAGAGATGACCATCCCGATCCCCACATTCACGACTCCTTCCTTGACTGGGAACAGCCAGAAGTATCCTGGAATCACCTCATCGATAAAGTGAATCTCGATCGGTCCTTGACTTCCATCGAAGCCTCCAACGTTCTCCCAGTACTCCCTGTAACCACCGCAGTAGTGGTCATCATCTCTCATCGGCTCACTGTGAATCCCCTCAACGAGCTTGGTGGCTACAGGGCACCTGTAACCTCCAGCACCAATGGTGACGGGAGCGACGAAACTCATAGTCGGGGATTCGGATGATCTCTTACCAAAGCTACCGGATACTCCGACTATGGCCCCCTCATCCTCAAGTACCTCTTTGACGTTGAATCCCTGGATTACCGAGCCGCCCGCTTCAGTGACAATCTCAGTAGCCCTCTTGAACATCATGTAGTCGAACTGCATTCTAGGAAGGGAGTAACCAGCCATCTTCTTCTCGAACTCGTCTTGGGGGAGCATAACCTTGACAGTGTTACCATTTGCAGAACCGAACACTATCGAGTCAACCATGAAGTGAGGAGTTTTCTCAACCATCTCCTTGACGCCCAACTCCTTCACGTGCGAAAGCGATTTCCCGCCAACGGCATCTCCGCAAATCTTGTCCCTAGGCCATACATCCTTCTCAATCAGAAGAACCCTGCATCCATTCAACGCATTGTAGGATGCTGCAGCGGACCCGCTAGGGCCCCCACCGACTACTATGACATCGAAAGAGCTCCCATCTTCCGGGATGCTGCCAGTATCTATCGGACCTTCCCAATCGTCCATACTAGTTCTAGTGGGAGGGGCATCGACATTCAAACTATGCCATTGGGTTCTTCTGCATTCCGTACCACGCGCTGCTATGAGCGGAACCTTGTGGATAGTCAAGACGACCCTTCCCGGTGAAATGAATGAGGCTGAAGTGGGCATGTGGTGCCAATCAATAATAGAATCGAATCTAGCTGCCTGTGTTGATATTAAGAGAATAAACTCAGTTTTTCGTTGGGAAGGAGAGATTCATAATGCTCTCGAATGGGATATCCAAATGAAGACCTCTGAATCTAGTAAAAATGGGTTGATATCCAAAATAAAATCAGAACATTCCTATGATGTTCCACAGATTGTCTGGTGGTCGGTTGAGTCTACAAAAGAATACTACAATTGGGTTCAAGGGTGATACGCTCTTCGTGTACCATGGGACTGACGGAAATCCTCAGACCTGCTAAGAAGGTCCCCACTGTCTGGTGGAGCTCTCCAAATCCGATGTCATTGAAGCCAAACCGATCAACAATGGCCATTCTGGTAATCGGCGAATTCATCTTCGGACTAGGGGACTCACTTCTGATTGCTGCCGGTATAGGGAATACTCCTTGGACTGTTTTGGCAGAAGGAATAGCCATTACTGCAAAAGTGTGGACAATAGGAGAGGCAACTTTCCTAGTCAGTATTGCCGTGATGTTTCTATGGATTCCAATAAAGGAGACTCCCGGCATTGGAACCATCCTGAATATCATCATTATAGCCCTCACAATTCATGTCATGGTGCCGATACTTCCACAACCAGACAGCTACTTAGTCTCGATTCTGATGGCTTCCTCGGGAATTGTACTTGTTGGAATAGGTAGTACGATGTACTTGACGGCAAATCTAGGGCCAGGCCCAAGAGACGGCTGGATGACTGGACTTCAGAGAGCCACTGGCGTTCCGATCGGGAGAGTTAGAATAACCATAGAAGCCACTGTCCTGGTGATTGGAATAGTACTAGGTGGCAATTTTGGGATTGGCACCATCCTCTTCGCAGTAACCATTGGCCCTGTGGTAGCGTCCTGTCTGTCGATAGCCAGTAGGATCGACTCTACTACCGGATGATTCCTTCAATCAACAACCCAATCGGGAGGTTCATGGAGTATTGCGGACAGGCCCAATCATGGGTGGGCACGGAGTCATTCAGCGATACCGCGAGTTTCTCCCTGTTTCTCAGGATACATGCATCATTTCACTGAATGAGGGGAACACACCACTAATAGAATCACACAATCTTGTTCAGGCACTGGGTGGAGGTTTCCGTCTTTTCATCAAATATGAGGGACTTAATCCCACGGCATCCTTCAAAGATCGAGGGATGACCCTTGCTGTAACTAAGGCAGTAGAAAAAGACGTCCGCGCTATCGTTTGTGCCAGCACAGGAAACACTAGTGCCTCAGCAGCAGCCTATGCCTCTCGTGCTGGACTGACTTGCGTGGTCCTGATTCCAGAAGGCAAGATCTCGTATGGGAAGATGGCCCAGGCTCTCATTCATGGTGCGAAGACAATTGAAGTCAGGGGGAACTTCGATGAGGCTCTCGAGTTGGTCAGAGAATTGGGGCTGAGGGATGATATTGAAATTGTCAACAGTATTAATCCATTTAGGATTCAAGGTCAGAAGACTGCAGCATTCGAGGTCTGCGACGATCTAGGGATATCTCCAGACATGCACTTCTTGCCGGTCGGAAACGCTGGCAACATCACTTCCTATTGGATGGGCTACAAGGAGTACAAGGATGCTGAGAGGATAGAGTCGTTACCCATGATGATGGGATGGCAGGCAGAGGGGGCGGCACCAATTGTCAGAGGGGAGGTCGTTGATGCACCCGAGACAGTGGCTACAGCTATCAGGATAGGAAATCCAGCCAGCTGGCAACTAGCCATAGAGGCCTCGGAGGAGTCCTCAGGGTCGATAGACTCCGTCACCGACGAAGAAATACTCGATGCCCATAGGATGCTTGCCAGGACGGAGGGCATATTCGTTGAACCAGCATCTGCTGCGGGGATCGCAGGCATTGTGAAGAGCAAAGCGAGGGGAGAAATACCTCAAGGCTCCACTGTTGTCGTTACCGTAACCGGACACGGACTGAAGGACCCGGCTGTCGCTATCGAGAACTCCGCCGCTAGGTCTGTAGTTGTCGAACCAGATCTTGAATCAGTTCTGGATTCAATCGGAATGCAATGAGTATGGTTATTGCTGTCTTGCCAATCCCATGTCATGGATGACGAGTTCTCAGAACGCGCATTCTCCACCAGAGCTGTCTGGTCTGGAACCAACCACTTGGAGGGGTCCGCAGTCACTCCGATCTTCACCACGTCTACGTATCAGCTCAATGATGACAGGTATCGAGATTGGGCCGATGGTGGCCAGCACTCCCTAATCTACAGTCGCTGGTCGAGTGTGAACTCCGAGGCAGTGGCTTCGAAGGTAGCCTCGTTGGAGGGAGCCGAGGACGGAGAAACCCTTGCAAGTGGAATGGCCGCAATCTCTTCTACACTTCTTTCCATGCTTTCGAAGGGTGATCACATGGTTACATCTGCAGATATCTATGGGGGGACATACGGTCTACTAACCTCAGATTTCCCCAGATTCGGAATAGACGTAACCATGGCAGACATCAGAGACCCATCTTCGTTTGAGGCCGCAATAAATGAGAACACCAAGGTACTCTATGTCGAGACAATTACCAATCCCGTACTCAAGGTGTGTGATTTGGAGGCAATGGCATCAATAGCGAATGAGCATGGCTTGATTTCGGTTGTGGATAACACATTCGCTACCCCGTGGGCATGTCAACCGATTTCAATGGGATTCGATGTTGTTATTCACTCAGGAACCAAATTCCTAAACGGACACACTGATCTAACGGCGGGGATAGTTGTCGGAAGAGCCGACCTAATCAAGGGGGTTTTCAAGACTAAAACCAGACTAGGAGGAACCGCGGACCCCCTCATGTGCTATCTTCTAGAGAGGGGCATGAGAACCCTTCATGCTAGGATGCCAATACACGCATCAAACTCTTCTGAACTGGCTAGAAGACTGGAAGAACATCCAGAAATCAGCGGAGTTAACCACCCTTCTTTGAAGAGCTATGCTGACTACGAGGTAGCAAAGCGAATCGTTCCGAATGGGACGGGAATGCTATCATTCGTAGTAAAAGGTGGGGACGAGAGGGCGATGAGCTTCGTAAGAGCACTCGAAATAATCTTCGAAGCGACAAGTCTCGGAGGGATTGAGAGCCTAGTTTCTTGCCCGTTCAATACGAGCGATATTTTCGTTCCTGAGGAAGATCGACTAGAGGCTGGCATCGTCCCTGGTTTCGTGAGGATGAGCGTTGGAATAGAGGATGTTGATGACCTATGGTCTGACATTGAACAGGCCCTAAAGGCCAGTCAGTCCTGATAGGTGGAATGATGGACCAAACTCTTCTTTTTGCAACTCTTGTATTCATAATCCCGATGTGCTTTAGTCCGGGACCAAACAACGTACTCTGTGCTGCTCACGGCTCGCAACACGGATTCAAGGCGACTCTTACACTGATTTCAGGAATGGCTGTAGGTTGGTCAACTCTGGGCTTGTTCGTTGGCGGTGCTACTGTTTTCATCGAGGATAACCAGCAGTTCTTCGAGATGTTGACCTATGTCGGAGCCGGTTACATCGCGTACCTCTCGTACAAGATAGCGACTTCTAAGCCTCTAGAGGATGGATCCCTCGAGGAGGAGCGTCTTGGATTCTCGACTGGGGTGGCTATTCAGTTCGTTAACGGAAAGGCTTGGATTCACTTTTTGGTCCTCATGACTACATTCGGCTCCCTCTTTGGAACTGGACTCTCCGGGAAGGTAATGTTAGTAGTAATGAATGTAGTATTTGGCCTCCCAGCAGTCATGACTTGGGCTGCATTCGGAACGGTCCTACGTAGGGCCTTCACCACTCCTCGTTCCGCTACCTTGCTAAACCGAGGGATGGGAGTATCCTTGTTTGCTGTCGCACTTTGGATAGTGATACCTCCAGACTATTACAGTTCTATTCTGGGTTGAATTGTTGGTGCAGAGGGCAGGATTCGAACCTGCGAAGCACTACGCACTGGGACCTCATCCCAGCCCCTTTGACCGCTCGGGTACCTCTGCTTGTGAGTCGATGGGCTTACGCCTGCATATTTCAGAGGTATCCTAGCTTCCATAGGACCAGATAAATGATGGGAGCAAGCGGTAAGCAAACCGCAAACGCCCTCCTGAAGGCTCTCCATACCCCATCCTCCTTTCCTTCTGGGATGCTATCTGCAGCAGCCACGACCAATTCCTCGATTATGTCCGCTCCAGGACTAATGCTTGTCATATCCCAACCTCAGAATCTAATTCCTACTTTGGCGGCCATGGGAGGTGCCTGACCGGTCTTCGCATAGTAGAACAGAGATGCCCTATTCACGGCCTCAACTGTCGAGAAGAAAAGGACTGTGAACAATAGTCCCACAGCAAGGATTACGATTCCTAGGATTACTCCCAAATCACCTAAGTACATCAGTGGGATGGATATTCCGATAAGGACGAAAATGCATAGAATCATCAGAAGCCCCGTTCCGATGTGTGATGTCACGTCCTCCCCCCAGGTCCTCTTGAACAACTCTGTACTCCTGCCCATGCTATCTACTACCCCTGCTCTCTCTAGGACAATCATAGGGATCATGAAGAATGTGACAACCCACCAGGCGATTCCAATGATGAAACTAGCCAAGCCCGCTACTATCCTTAGCGGAACCGGCGAGTCTTCGCTATGAGAAAGCCCCTCGAGTATCTGGATGAAAAGCCCAACAGTTCCTGCAATTAGTCCCCAAACCAGAATCTGGGGTAGACACTTCATCGCTTGTCCTATGCCATATGAGAAGCTCGGATTGGTTCCCGAACTCAGACGTTCATACGCGCTCGCTATGATTGCCGCGTTCCAAAAGACGGTAATTACGGATACTAACATGTAGAAGACGAACCAAATTGCCATGTGTGCGAATACCAGCTCACTACCACATTCGTCACCGACACACTCCGGGTTAGCGGCGACAGCATCCAGACCGACTGAGAGGGAAATCGAGGCCCCTATCGCTCCTAGAGAAAATAGTGCTGACAGGAATGTATACACGATTAACTCTGGATCCGACCATACCACTGCAATCCCCAGCTTTGTCATCTTCCATCCTCGTGAGATTCTCTCACCTATCCCAATCCTTTGTCCCCCTCTTCGCATCATCATTGATGGCCTGCTAGTATTGCCGGGGGTAATCATTGCCAAATTCTACCGGTCAGGAGTAATAACGATATTCACGGAATCCCCAACAGTGACCTCACCTTCACGTAAAACTCGTGCTAGCCACCTCGACCAACCGTACTCCTTATGGTGGTCGACTCTGTCAAATTTCCTTCCTACGAAAGACTCGCCGATCTTAGAGCAAGGTGCACATGGTTCGCTAAGCTCAAGCACTACGTCGCCAATCTCCAAGTGCGTCCCCTCAGAAAGCGACTCCCACTCCACCCCTCGAATTGTCAGATTCTCGCCCGTAGATCCGATCTCTATCGGGTGACCCTCATGCTTCAGTCGCTGGATTAGCTCTAGAGAGAAGATACAGACTGCTCTATCTGCACTCCCGCCCCTACCTGACCGAAACCTGTTGAAATCCCCCTGGACACCACTCTTCATGATATTCGCTGACTCAACCATGGACTTGGGTACGCCTCCGTCGCTAACGTTGATCGAGTGAACTTCGCCTCTCATGGTAACCCCCTAGAATTCAAACTCAACCTCCAGCCTATCTACCATTTCTAGATACCTCTTGGATAGCATTTCGTCTGAATGAACCAGATTATGCTTCCAATACCTCCAACAAGCAATGGCGAGAGTTGCGTACCTGTGCATCATTGGGAGCGACTGAACCTCATTATCTCCAAGTAGTCTGACGCTTTGATAACCTTCAATCAGCGATTCCCACCTGTCCAATATTGGCTGTGTTCCATTCCATCCAAATCCCACGAATGCCATGGCCAAATCGAAAACCCTCGGACCTATCCAAGCCTCCTCTAAGTCGAGAATCGCACCGACCTTCCCCTTCCCAATGACATTGTCCGGAAACAGATCTCCGTGTAGAATCCCAACGGGGATTTCTACGGCTAGAGCTTCCTCGATGACACTGGCCTCAGAAGCGAGGAGTCCCACAAAAGAGGGATCGGGACCCCCATCCTTCGATAGAGAAGCAACCTCTTCGAAAAGAGAAAAACCCATCCTATATTCTGTCGGAAAACAATCCGAAGTGGGTATCTCGTGCATTCGAGCCAATACCTTGCCCAAGTCAGTTAGGGATTCGGAATCATTTCCAAGATGGCCTCCTGGGATATACGGAAGCAGAGTCCAAGCGACCCCGTTCCTATCAGCAAAACTCCTGTTATCAGCGAGCTTGATTGGGACCGTAGTCGGAATTCCGTGACTATCGAGGTGAATGTGCCTGAGTATCACCCTATCGACCTCTTCTATCTGATTTGCAAACCATGCCTTGAGCACAACCTTACTGCCATCAGCCAAATCAAGGAGGAAATTCGTGTTGTCCCAGCCCCCTGCAAGCGGGACCATCTTCTCCAAGTACGGGAGTCCGGCTAGAGACAGTAGCCAATTTGCGTCTTCTAGCCGTACCTCGTTTGTCACGGACATCCCTGTACTTCGACACATATTGCTTCTTCTCTCCATTAGGACTTAACATTCCTATGGTTACGACATGTCATGGGCGACTCAGAGAGGGTTTCCGGGAAACATGCTTTCCTAATTGGAACTCCAAAGTCAGGAACAACCTGGCTAGCCGCAACTCTTTCTCAAAACCCCAATATTTGTGTCTCTAACCCAAAGGAGCCAAACATCATCGCTACACACAAGGGAACCTTCTCACGTAGTGAAGAGGAACCCGACTGGGAACTATACGATTCGTTCTTCGATGAGGGGGGAACAAGACTGGATGCTTCGATTCATGCCTTTTCTTGTCCCAAGGCACCAAGTAGGATTTCCGATAGATTCGACGATCCGCGTTTCATCCTATCCTTTCGTGAGCCAGTATCCAGGATTTTCAGCCATTGGAGAATGGCTTTGGACAGTGGAGAAGCAAAAAAGAACGGTGCCGATTGGTCGGAGTTCGAATCAGCTTGGGAGGACGAGAGGCTAAGATGCGACTCAAGGTATGGGAGCTCGATGGAAAGATGGTTGCAGAAATTCCCATTAGACAGGTTCTACATCATCGATAGTTCAGATTTGAGAACCAGGCCAGCCGAGGTTCTAGGGGAATTGGAACAGTTTCTCGGACTGTCCCAGCATGACTACAATATCGACATGTCAAGGAACTCTAATTCTGCCTCTCGCCGTAGGCCCATGTCGGCCATTGGAAAGGCTGTCAGACTCGTCTTCTCCCTCGTCCCACGACTGATCAAGGGACCAGTTGTTAGAGTACTTCAGAAAAGAGATTTGAATATCTACAATGCTCCGATTCTTAGTAGTGCTGTCCCGCTCCTAAAACCGCAAGAGGAGCATTACAGGATATGCGGGAAAACTGTATCCGAAGAAGTACAACTGCTATCGAAATTAACTGGTTTCGAACCCAAGGGATGGATGGGAAACAAAACTAATCCGACCGACAGAAAAAAATCCAGTTAGATACTCGTAGAGCCATGGCTGAACCACAGACCCGCCTTCTTGTGGTAAAGGCTGCAATGGTTAGGAACGGTGGCGCGGCCAGGGACCTAATGCGCAACCTACCTGAAATCAGTGGAAGGTTTGAGACCAAATTCGCTTGTCTGAACATCCTGGAGAGCCAGAGGAAATCGATCGAATCATTGGGTGTTGAAGTTCTGTGTCCAGACAGGCAATGGGAGGTTGAGGGTGGTCTTTGGAATGAGATTTCGGCCAAGCAGGATCGTAGCTCCAGGAGAGCATGGGAGGATTTGGATGGGATTGACCAGGCTATAGGATGGGCGGATGCTATCCACTTAACAACAGGAGCTGGGTCCATGGACTTCGTCTCAATAGTTCCCGATAGTAAGCCACTTCACCTCCATTTCCTTGAATCCAAACCAGGGATTTTTGACGATGTCAACCATCTTAACTCCGATGGAACCGGATTGTGGAGAGCCAAATTGGTTCATACGCTCCAATTCTATCACAGAAGAAGGATAATTTCTTCGTTTCGAAGGTTCAAGAAAAACAACCGTTGGGTAATAAATGCCAATTCCAAGTTCTCAGCCTCTCGACTGTGGAAGGAATATCAGATAGACGGCGGAGTCCTCTATCCTGTAGTTGATATTTCAGAATTCAAGTCAAACCCGACAAACGAGGAAAAGGAGGCGCTTACGAGATTTCGGAGTCAGGACGCTCCTTACTTGGTTACGGTTGGCAACATGAGCAGGTTCAAGGGAGTTTTCGAGGCACTTGAGCATGTTTCAGGGTGCGATCTCGATCTGGTGGTAATCGGAGGAGGCTCTTCAGAGCAAAACGAACTATTCCAAAAAAAGGCCCGTTCCCTGGGGGTGGATGCACAGATTCTTTCTAATTTGAACTCAATAGAGATGTGTGCTATTTTCAGAAACGCAAGGGCTGTGATCGGTTTCTCGCATGGAGAGGCGTTCGGCTTGACACCTGTAGAGGCTATGGCCATAGGAACGCCCCCGCTGTTTGTTGATTTTGGAGGATANACCGACACAATCGTAGATGGNGTAAANGGAAGACTGCTTAGNAGAGGNGACCTNGAAGCNTGGAAGAANGCCTTTGAACAAGCNAAGGACGAGGAAACNAGAGAGTCATGGGCAAGGGAAGGTGCGACGCGAATCCAGCAACTNGGCCTTACTCCTGAAANNCACGTGNACCGACTTCNGGAATCGATAGNCNAGATCACTACNANATGAGGNTGNACTTTCAGAGGGCAGCCTNCTGCGTCCTCTCAATCAACANCCATNTTTGTGCCCCATAGTTCAGNTTTGGCTCATCTATACTAATTGCNTTCAGTCCCCTGNTTAAACAGGCTTTTTTTATCCATCTNAGACTATGNCTNGTAATTCCTGGTTNATCNGATTCATGGCTCTTNCCAACCCAACTCTCTCCCTTGTAGTNATCGAGGATTGGTATTCTTGGCCTCATGTAGGAAGTCAGGAATCTCGCTGAGGNGGATGAATGTCTGACAAATTGATCCAGCATCNTTTCTATCTGTTTTTTAGANGAATGNGTCCATATNGATCTTGCGATGAAATAATCGAAAGTTGTTCCNAATACGTCGAACTCGAAGTCTGAATTCGTGTTGAATTTTGGTTNCTTATCNTGTAGTATTTTAGAATCNATTACTATTTTTTTNCCTATCTCAAGCATNTCTANATTAGGCTCCACACCGAAGTAACANTCCGAATTTAGGTAGGGAATGAGCCACCTNCCTCCTCTAAGNCANCCNCAGCCGATGTCCAAGACCATTGAAGACGNCGTTAATCCAAAATGAGTAAGTATGNCCAATTGGTTTTCTCCTGCATCNTGGAAGTCATTCTGGCTACCCCCNGAAAANACNCCNGACTNNTCCAGANTGGAGTAAANCCTCGCTGANTCTTCNCTAGAAATAGTCAAACTNATNCCTCTAATTTACTCCNANAATAGCAAAATCNGGGAGTTCTGCCAATTTNTCATTNACTTCGGAGATNTGCTNNTGNANTGGCTCCAGGCTCGGATGCATTTCNCTCGTCTTTCTTACCTGGAAACCAGAGAATGGAACTTCGAAGGTTTTCTCGAATTCAGCTGCGTTTTCCGTAATGCGATCCGTGTTTATCAGNANCACCGGAAAGAAACTCCCCGCCGTCCAATTNTCAATTTGCTTGGATACCTTCTCGATCCANCTTTCCACAGNGAATTCNCTGNNGTCGTCNCTTAGTTTGTTGTAGTTGAANGTNAAGCCTCTGTTTATNTGAGAGCTTAGAGCCAAGCCGAAGTCATCNACAAAGCAGAAGGCACCCATTTCAACTCCNACATCTAGAGGNCTGATGTAATGNCACCCCTTGACCCTGTGTGCCTCGTTNCTGACCNTGTATTTGTGCTCCAGNAGGTTTACGATGAAGTTTGAGCGTGCCCCTCCGAATGAGTTTACCCATATGTCAATCGGCTCNTTGAGGAACATTTCTACTAACTCACTCTCTTCGGTNACTATCTTGGTCCCATCCGGGTTCTTGGGAGACCTATCGAATAGGGACCCAGGATCTGTAATGAGNTGCTTCAGTGTCCAAGCCCCNGGAATATACATCNGATCCCCAATTNTTCTACATGGGCATTCGTAATAAATCCCCACAATAGTGAGNTTCAANCCCACTCATTNCGGCCAACTAAGGTGCACTCNCTTACATATTGTTCAAAGGTTCAGAGCCTNACCGGGGNCCATGGTGNACATAGCATCAACCATNCTTGCTGGGTTCCANGACGATTTAGTCGTCCTGTTCGGCGAAACATTNGGCTGGATCGTNGGGCATTCCATTCTAGCAGCNGNTNTGGCAACTATCGTTTTGGGNATTAAAGAGNGGGANCATATCATCCAGAGATCAGGATTTGGTANGAACGAGATATTAGATCTGGGCGTCTTNCTCCTACTCACACTTTCNCTCTTCTANNTCTACACAAACACATTCCACTTCGAATCAATTGCCTCATTGGCTCTNGGAGCCACCTCTTCCCTGTCAATCAGNTGGATGGTCACCGTATTGGGCTAGCCTNTNCTTCTCCTGTAGAGNANGAANAGTGAAANCATCAGAATNGNNCCTCCCAAANCTNCTCCAATCAACAAACTCTGATTCTCCTCGGTAATGCCCAAGTCTTCAAGAAAAGTTCCATTNACATCCAAACCAACAGATGGAACCACGGNCTCCTTCTCATTAACAGTNAGCGAGAAAGCAAACTCGCTAGAACANCNCCAGNNCNNATCNGTCATTTCATCTACTACGATTAGACAACCCTCCCANTTGCTCTGAAGATTGGAGGGGGTGGTCAGGANGAAATCACAGTTNACTGANCCCATNGGATTCTCNACTCTACAAGTATCTACAGACATATCATTGAACCCAGAGGGCCACATAGTCTCCTGGCTACTCCCCTCNTCAAGGAGGTGTAGTGAGACTTCCAGAGAGTTCTCTTCGTTGCTGTCGCAACTGTAAACAACNGAGAACAANACATCNTCTCCCGCCTCAGAGAATATCGCAGAAGGACNGGATGAAGAGCATACNGTGTATGGTAGAACTTCNACTTCGANCACATCCTCATCGGAGAANCCGAACACACTCACTGGNACTCCGTTCCACTCAGTGACTACNACACTCACGTTGATATCATACATCCCNGCNGGAATTTCNCCTGTAGATGCTACAGCAATCTGGAAATCTACAGACTCCCCTCCNTCTACNGTCATGCTTCCNGGACCAGCTACGTTCAGNTTTCCAGATTGATACGAGATTTCTATACTCTCAGATCCGGAAGTAGGATTNGTCAGTTCGCAATTAACAATTGCTTGTTTTANAGAACCAGGAGATATATCCAACGNNACCGAATCCTCGCACTCCACATCGGCCTCGGGNAGAATTTGAGCCGAACCACTGGTCGAAAAGCAGCAGATCAGCATCATNGAGGAAACGAANATGACAGCCCTACGTCNTANTTTCACAATAATTCCTGAGTTTTAACTATCATAGACATTCGTNTCTTTTGCTAACAATTGGTGCGTTTTGCNNCCTCAAAGCATTCATGTCAGCCTTTCGTNCCGAAANCCCTCATGGGAGGGGACTCAGATGGACCCAAGGTNGCAATCACCCCACAAAGCACCAAGGTCACCAGCGGTACNGAGGTCCAAGAGAAGCTNATCGTTGCAGCGAGAGTATTCTCNGATCTTCTGAAGCCAACATTNGGACCCAGAGGTCTAGACAAGATGCTCTACAANACGGANGGTACCACAGCAGTCACCAACGANGGAGCGAAGATAGTGGCCGAGCTTCTGGTAAGGCATCCTGCTGCCAAAATGATGGTCTCCATGGCNGAGTCGCAAGAGGAGGACTGTGGTGACGGGGTAACAACCACGATGCTACTGTGCGGGTCACTGCNNATCGAGGCGAATAACCTATTCAGGAAGGGNCTNCACCCTCTAACCCTGGTTGATGGATACGAATTATCACTACAAACCGCTAGATTACAGATAGAGTCAGACCTGAGGAAATGCGATGAGAAGAAGCTATTGGAAGTGGCAGAGACATCTCTCAGAGGCAAAGTTGCAGATACCGCCCTCGGGTCCTTCCCACCTCTAATTGTCAAGGCTCTTAGCACAGTGTTAGACAACAGGGGAGAGGCATCTGCCCAACATGTTTCCATGTTCAAGAGCGGAACTGGGAGCATCAGGGACTCTCGATTGGTTAACGGGATTATCCTCCGGAGACGAGTACTGATGGATAACCAACCTAACGACTTACGAGATGTAAAGGTAGTATGTCTAAATGGAGAACTGAAGATAAGAGAAATGTCCAGAGACGCAGAAATGAAAATCACGAGTGCTGACGACTTGGACTCGTTCATTGAAGCCGAGAAGGACAGGAAGGAGGAAATTTCCAGAAGTATCCTCGGATCCGGTGCAAGGGTAGTTCTTTGCTCTGGTGAGATCGATAAGGACATCCTTCATATGCTCTGCGAGAAATCTGTTCTAGTTGTGGAAGGACTAGACTCTTCTGAGTTGAGAAACGCTTCTGGTGCAACCGGAGCTAGGATAGTGGAAAGCCCGCTAGATATAGCGGAGTCTGACTTGGGGCAGTGCGGTAGCGCGTCATGGGAGAGGAAGCCAGCTTCTAATGAGGTAGAAGATATGATTCGGATTGAGGAATGCCCTAACCCATCAGTTGTAACTATAGAGATAGGAGGGGCAGGTGAGACAGGTACAGAGGAGGTAATCAGAGGAATACACGACTCGCTCAGATCTACTTCGCTGGCACTGAATGAGTACGTCCTTCCGGGGGCAGGAGCTATCCACAGCAGAATAGCTCATGCAGTTAGATTAGCTTCAGAGAAACAGGCAGGGAGGGAGAGACTTGCAATGGAGGCGTTTGCTAGAGCCATGGAGACGATCCCCTCCACACTTGTCGAGAACGCTGGAGGTGAGCCGCTGGACCGTATTCTGGAACTAAGATCTACATCATTGGGGGAGTCCCCCGTTGGTATCTCCGAGGACGGCAAGAAATGGATAGTCGAAGGGGTCTGGCATCCTAGGTCAGTAATTGAGAACTCCTTGCAATCGGCCACCGAGACGGCAATGGGGATGCTACGAATAGATCAGGTCATTTCAGCTAAGGGCGAATAGCGACCACGAACATTCAAGCCTCCTTCACACACGGATTCCCATGGAGCGACCCACAGCGCTGATTAGTGTCTGGGACAAAACCGGAATCGAAGAGCTGGCTGCATCATTACAATCCATGGGCTGGGCAATCCTATCGACCGGTGGAACCGCAACCAGACTCAGAGATTCAGGAATCGAAGTAATGGATGTATCCGAAGCTACCGGCCATCCCGAGATATTCGATGGGAGGGTTAAGACCCTACACCCCGCGGTTCACGGAGGGATACTTGCCAGGCGCGATTCGAAACAGGATATGGAAAAACTGGTGGAAATGGGATATGGGTCAATTGACATGGTATGCGTAAACCTGTATCCTTTCGAAGAAACTGCTGCGCGAGACCCCCCGGCAAGCGAACAGGAACTGATTGAGATGATTGATATCGGCGGACCGACGATGGTGAGATCGGCGGCAAAGAACCATGCAGACGTCATTGTAATCACAAACCCAGATCAGCATAGATCGGTACTAGAAGCGCTTTTGAAAACCGAAGGGAACCCCTCTGGGGTCGATTTGGGGCTGAGGAGGGACTTGGCAATATCAGCATTCCAATCTACCGCAGCATACGACTCTGCGGTTTCAAACGAGTTGTGGGGTAGATTCGCAGAAAGTAGGATTCCAAATAGAATTCTGACAACTTCAGATCAGGGTGTAGAACTAAGATATGGGGAGAATCCTCACCAACAGGCTTCGTTCTTCCCATCTTCTGGAGCGCCAAGAGGCCTCTCGAGAGCAATTCAACATGGTGGCAAACCACTTTCATACAACAACTACTTGGATCTAGATGCTGCGCTGAGACTAGTCCGGTCTATCTCGCAGACTTGCGATTTCGGCACTCACTCTTGCGCGGTTATCAAGCATACAAATCCCTGTGGGGCCTCTATCTCCCAGAATCAGGTTTCTGCCTGGGAAAACTCTCTGGCAAGCGACCCAGAGAGCGCATTCGGATGCGTAATCGCATTTGATCAGGTGGTCAAGAGAGAAACCGCGGAGTCGATTGGCAAGCACTTCTTTGAATGTATGATTGCACCAGGTTACGAATCGGATGCCTTGGAGATTCTCTCTGAGAGCAAGAATAGGAGAATTCTGACTCTTGATCCGTTAGGAGAACTTACAGATGAACCAAAGATTCGACAAGTGCAGGGAGGTTGGCTATCTCAAATCCAGGGCATTCCTAACATCGACTGGAAAAATGTAAGCCATGTCACCGAAAGGACCCTTGACGGGGACGAGCTAAATCTAGCTAGGTTCGGTACCTCCGTGATTGCAGAAGTCCAATCTAATGCGATTATTCTAGTGCGTAAGACAGAGAATGATTACTCTACCGTGGGAGTTGGCCCCGGGCAGACTAGTCGGGTGGAGTCAGTCCGAATTGCTGCAAGGAGGGCTGGTGAAAGAGCAAAGGGAGCCATGATGATATCCGATGCCTTCTTTCCCTTCCGCGATGGGATAGACACATCAAATGAAATCGGGATTACCAGTATTGTGCAAC
>NZTJ01000048.1 GCA_002697065.1 Methanobacteriota archaeon | reverse complement strand
CGTTGGAGAGCCGGCCCCGATGGTGTAGTGGCCTATCATGCAGCCCTGTCGAGGCTGCGACCCGGGTTCAAATCCCGGTCGGGGCGCCAATGAATCGTCGATTAGGGCGGTTTCCGTGCATTATGTGATTGATCCAATTGCTCTCTCGATTTTTTTCTTATGGCCTGCATCTACCGGAAATATCTCCTGTCCGTAGGAGGTGTGTCTAGGATGTTGTTCAAACTAGTCTTCCTGAGGTGCAATCCAAGCCTGGAAAGAGCATAGCCTCAGTCTGCTGCTGTAGTCCCTCTTTATCCTTAGAGCAGGTTCTGGGAACCCCTCCAGTGAGTCAGGGAGATCCCGCCTAATGGATTGGTTAGCACGGTCAATTCTGTTTTCTGAGACAATAACTCTACCTCTGACCATGGATGGGGACTTTCTGTCTAGTAGAGGCACAAGAAATTTCAGAATGTCGAGTGTCCTATGTGGGAGATTTACTATGAGAAGGTCCCATCGGCCTCTAAACTCTGGGTTTGCTTGCAGTTCCATTGCATCACCTACTCCAATTATTCGGTCATCGAAAATTCTTGAAATCGGAGCTGGTTCCACCGGATACTTCCTACCATCCCATCTACGGAGGTTGTCCATTAGGAGCTCCACTGCATCGGGATTCAGGTCTGATGCAAGTACCTCGCTGACTAGGTCTGGTTCCGAAAGCAGGACGGCTAGCGAGGGCCCTACCCCACAAAATGGATCGCAGACCCTTAACGGCCTTCCTAGAAGTTCTCTTAGTTCCCTAGCGAGGGCCAGAGTCTCAAGTCTCTCCGACTGGAGTTTAGTAGAGAAGTACGCCTTATTTGGGTCGCATACGATGGATTTACCGGACTCTCGGACCAGAACACGAGTGCTACTGACGGAGTCAGGAATTGCCTCGGTAACTATCGCGTCATCGACTCTCGCACCGATGGGTGTTAGTTTGCGAATCCTGAGCTCGCCTTGGACTCCTTCATCGTTTAGGATCAGCCTGATGTGTGGATGAGATTGGAGTTTGGCCTCTGCGATTTGTGCAGAGTACTTCTCCAAGTCATCTTCGATTCTAACTATCATCATATCCGAGATAAACTCATGTGATGAGGGCCATGCTTCGCCGTGAGCTTCAATCACCTCTGCTCCCAATAGAGCGGTGAGATGGTTCCACCAATCGGAGTCGGTTCTGGTGTCGGGCAGCCCCTCATGAACCTCAATCTCGTATTTGTCCAAGGGTTTCGGGAGTGCGATTGGAGAGCCTGGATCAATGGGAACCAGCCTGAATTCTGCATCGTCCTGGGAGAAAACCCTCATTCCAGAGGCTAGCCAGTCTCTCTCTCTGAGTAGAGTAATAGTCCGCTCGACATCGCGATTTGGAACCCTCAGGTGACGCATCACGTTGATGGGCCGGTAGGCTCCATCGCTTGACAATGACGGAGATGAGTGTAACTTGATCAAGAGCATCCTAATCTCTCCTGTAAAACGATACTTGCTCACAAAGAGGATGTTCGAAGCAGCGAAGAAGATAGCCCACACCAAGGGAAAGAAACTGATGGTGATTGGTGATCCCTGTAGCGGGAACTACTTCCAGTTCATGTCCACCATGTTCCCTAACTGCGAGCATGGGGACGTGACCGTGGATTTGCACGGTTGCGATGAGTGCAATAGAATGGATATCAACGACATGTCGGCATGGGAGGAGTTCGATGATGCTGCGTTCGTAGTTATGGAGACAGGGGTTCTCGGATTTTCGAAGGACATTGGGATGGTTCTTTCTCAAATCAGGAGGGTCTCGGGAGGAGACTTCCTTTCTGCTGGAGGGAACAAAGGTTTTCTTTGGGAGAAGTTCCTGTACAAGACCTACAGCAAGGAGTTGGTCTACTCTATGGATCCTTTCGACTCACGCGTAGATGATCATTACTCTGGGATTTTGTTGGGTCGGAAGGGTACCTTTCGCCAGAAGTTCTGAGGCACATCATATTGATGTGCATGAGAGCATAGGGAAGGAGGATGGCTACCGATGAGGTTCCTGCAGGGCTATGGCTGATTGGTATCGGTCCGGGGGATCTGGAGAACATGACTGAGAGGTCTCGGAGAGTGGCACGAGGGTGCAAGAAGAGGTATTTGGAGGGATACACAGCGGTTCTACCCTCTGAGCAGGAGGATCTACTGGAGAGTGTCATAGGGCCCTGGGAGAGGATGATGCGCCCGTCTGTGGAAAGCCCGGATGGGCTTCTTGAAGAGGCACGGAACGATTCTGTGGCTCTTTTGGTTGTTGGCGACCCTATGCAAGCTACCACTCACATCGATCTAGAGGCTAGATGCATGGAGGAAGGTATTGCCTTCGAAGTAATCCCCGGGATGTCTGCCACTTCACTCGCTGTCTCCCTATCTGGCCTTCAATCGTACAAGTTCGGAAGGCAGGTCACACTCCCATATCCATACGGAGATTATCTGGCCACATCACCACTGGAAATGATCCTGAGAAATTTGGAAAGTGGCTTGCATACGCTGGTTCTTCTGGATCTCGACCCGACGGGGATGGGTTTCGACCTCCCGACGCCTATGAGTCCGTCACAAGCCATTTCCACTCTAGAGAGGATGACGGCTAAGTGGTTGGAAGAGGGAGATGGTCGAGATGGCCCTAGCATGGTAGTCAGCGAGTGGGAGGGGATTCTTCTGAGTGATATTGGAACCAAGGACCAGAGAGTCTATTCAGGAAGCCTTGGTGAAATCTCAAAGATTCAGGGAGGATGGATACATACCCTGATTATACCATCTAAAATGAGCGATAACGAAAGAGAGGCTTTCAGCAGAAGGAGATCGATGTAGAGCCCCCGACGAACTCAAGTCTGAGACACCTTTCGGTAGATTCGATATCATGGCCAAGCCTCCTGCAGAAGTTAGGTTTCCAGGTGATAGGAGCCGTAGGAAGAGAGTGAGGGTGAGGGGGATTAAACAGGCCTCGAAAGAAATCCAGCAGAGGCTGGAGAGGAGCCTGGAGGCCCTGCTGGAAAATCCAGAGAGTTTCCTACCAGAGATACTCGGAGAGTTGGGGAAGGTGTCCTTCTTCGGGAGTAAGGACCCCATGGCCTTGACGTTGCACGAGCTCAAGGCTGTCTCATCGAAAAGAAACGATATCAGATGGCTGAAGAAGAGGATGTCCAAAAGAAGCGGAGGAGACGTATCCCGTTCCCTTGCTGGTAGTCTGGTAGCAGCTTCCGAGGAGGACTTGACCACAGTCTCGGTGTTCAAGAGCGACGTCTATGGAAACGCTAGCTACCTAAAGAGAGGCAGTGGTAGGCCTGGTCATCTTGTAGGTATTCAGAACTTCAACCATCCTCGACTGAGGCTTTTGGTCTGGGACGACCATGCCAAGGCAGGACAGTACTTCTTCTCGTGGGACGGAGGTTTCGTGTTCACTGGATTTGAGCCGGCCCCGCCGTCCGAGTGGGTGCAGTGGACACTTGGAAACACTTCAGTTGATCTACAGGGAGATTCATACAAGTGGTCCATGGGACTGGAAGAAGAGACTGTAATCTCGGGGTCCGAGACAGCTGATGGCTGGCTGAAGCTTGAGTTCTCTGATGGAACCAGGGTGGGACTCTCTCCCGCAGCCCTAGCCAAGACAGAGGAACCTATGGCAAGGAGCATGGCTGTATCGATGATGCCGCCGAATAAACTTGGAGAGGTCTGCGAGGCGACTTGGGTATGGAGGCCAGAGGGGTGGCCACAGGACAGGGCGCTACCCGAAGAGGGTCTTGAGAGGGTGGATGAAGTCCTGAATACATGGCTAAAGATGTCGTTAGAGGACAATGCGGTAGCAAGAGCCTGCAGGTATAGTATTCTGAACTCTATCACCGATGGATTCGTCGTCGGGGGTAACTGGTTCTCTGATGATGACAGAGGTGAGTTCCTCAAGCACATGAGTGGGACCGAGGACGAGCGTCGGGCTCTTGCCTGCGTGCTGGATTCAGTAGAAGATGGAATACATGTCAGGTCAGATGGTGTCGTAGTGAGCCTAGACGACAAGGTAGTTAGGCTCGAAGACTCGTCGTGCCACCCTGTTCTGGTCTCTCTTTGGGCAGAGCATGGTAGGACCATCCTGAAGGAGTTATTCGGACTAGTCGGAGAGGATGCGGAGAGGGTTCACTCACGGCAGTCGAAAAGGAAGCAGGGATTTGGGGCGTTTCTACGAGAGTTAAGCGAGTCGCTCAGTACTGCAATGAAGCTAGATAGGCTTCCTTGGGAGAGCGATTCCCTACCAGGACCTCTATCATTCGCTGACATGTTGGTGAGAAAGGCCGCTGATGATGGAGTTGCATCCACTGTCTCCATGGCCAGAAAGGGGAGGGGGCTGGAGGCCTCAATGGGCTGGGCGTGGTTGGTAGTACACGATAAGACTGAGTCGGATGCATGGAGATTCGATGAAGAGAGCCGTGACAAGGGGGGAGATTGGGTCCCGGCTCTGAGGGCGCTCTGGGACGCTGCTAAGGCGCTTCTACTGGAAGACGATTTAGAGGCTGAAGCAGACTATCATTCTGCAATGGAGTGGTTGGCAGAGGTTAGCGGATCTGGTTCTCTTCCTTAGGTCGTTTTTCATATTTCATCGCTAGAATACTCGCGGAAACAACTCGTAGGCCTGATACAAGAAACCGACAGAGAATCCTATCATCCCCAAGCCGCAAATACCTAATGCAATTCTGTATGTTGTTGGAGATAGGGAACCACGAGTCCTGTCGAAGATGAGAGCTATGGCCATCTTGACGATTATAATCGTCACCAAGAAAGATACTGCATAGGCGACTGGAGCCAGTGGCTCCTCGTCTGCAGCCGATGCCATGAGTGGCCCCCCGATTAAGAACCAGAATACGTACACGTTCGGGTTCAGGAGATTGGTAATCACCCCTCTACTGAACGAGCCGGTGACCTCCTGTTGTCCGATTTCGGAATCAGGAGGTTCTATTCTGAAGCAATCGAGGCCGAACCATAGTAGGAAGCAAGCACCCAGTACCGATATCGTGAACATCAGACTAGGCTGGTTGGCCACCCATCCAGATAACAGTACACTAATCAGAATTAGTGGTCCATCAGTGAATATTGGTGCTGATGCAGCCCTTGCACCTGCAGACCAACCGCCCGTTAGTGTCTCTCGGATTACCATGGTGAGAAGCGGGCCCGGCCTGACTCCCTCGAACAGGCCGAGTGCTATCCCGGCTACAGTCAGTTGCAAGATGAGGTCTGTTTGCATACACTAGCGCCTCGAATATATGGCAATCTTAGCCAGCAACTCCAGGATTTCTAAGTACAACCAGATGAGAGTGACCATCAGCCCGAACGCGGCTCTCCACTCCAATTGCTTCGGCGCTCCCATCTGGACACCCCTCTCAATAAAGTCGAAGTCTGCTACAAGGCAGAGTGCCCCGATTCCGATGACGAATAGTGAGAATGCTATTCCTACAGGGCTCGCCTCGTGGATGTAGGGAACTTGGAACAGTCCTGTGATCGCTCCAATTATAGAGAATAAGTAGATCAAAATGATAGCGAACAAGGAGGAGTATACCGCTATCGCAAGATTCCTATCCCACCTGATTAGACCTGCTCTGTAAATCGCAATCATTGCTGCAAGAATCATGAAGGTTAGGAATGCTGCAAGAATCCCGATTCCTGGGAGATCAAGTCCCACTTCTACGAGCCAGGTTAACCCCCCTATTACCAGTCCCTCTAGAGCCGCATATACGCAAATTAGCATCGGATTAGTAGAGCCTGAGAAAATTATAATCAGGGCCACAATAAAGCCTCCAAGTACACCGACTCCGATAAGAGGGATGCTCTCTGGCATTGAGAATGCGGTGGCCAGTGCAGTTGTGGCGGTAATCAGAAGGAGGAGCCCCGTTTTCTCGGCCACTCCCTCAATTGTCATCATATTGGACTCGTATCCCTCCCACCAAGGAGCGTCCTTGTATGCGGATTTATCGAACGTCGAGTCATTGAGTGCAGGGTTTCCGGATCGGTACATAGATTCCGGTTCTAGTCGGGGTTCTCAAGGCTTGGGATTGGTTAATTCAGACCATGCCGTTTAGATGTTGACCTGTGTAACTGCCGGGTTCGCTAGCCACCTCGACAGGGGTTCCTGCGACTACCACCTCTCCTCCTAGCTCTCCTCCCTCGGGACCTAAGTCGATTATCCAGTCTGCGCACTTGATGACATCGAGATGGTGCTCGATAACTATGACAGTGTGGCCGTTTCGTCTAAGGCGCAGTAGGACTTCTATCAACTGATGGACATCTGATAGAGCCAGGCCAGTCGTCGGCTCATCCAAGATGTAGAATGTGTGCTTCCGAGGTGGCCTGTGGAGCTCTGTTGCTAGCTTGACTCGCTGAGCCTCTCCTCCGGAAAGCGTTGTTGCCGGCTGTCCTAGCCTGATGTANCCNAANCCAACATCCTGNACNGTCTTNACTATCCTGTGAATNCTNGGTTGNTTCTCGAAGAAGNCGCATGCCTCNTCNACNCTCANNTCNAGNATATCNTGAATNGTCTTGCCCTTCCACTTGACCTCTAGTGTCTCTCTAGTGTACCTCTTNCCCTTGCAGACTTCGCATGTTACCCAAACGTCCGGGAGGAAGTTCATCTCCAGTTTCGTTGAGCCGGCCCCGCTGCATGCCTCACATCTTCCTCCTCTCACGTTGAAGGAGAACTGTCCGGGCTCATACCCCCTCTCCTTTGCCAACTTTGTCTGAGAGAAAAGATCACGAATTGGTCCGAACGCTCCTGTGTAAGTTGCTGGATTAGATCGNGGTGTCCGTCCTATTGGCGATTGGTCGATCACTATCACCTTGTCAACCATTTCCAACCCGGTAATCCCGTCCATGGCTCCGNGCGTTGAGTCTGTTCCGTGAAGCTCTCTGAGAAGAGCAGGTGCTAGGGTCTCAGTGACCAAAGATGACTTGCCGGATCCCGAGACCCCGGTAACGGCTACCATGCAACCGAGGGGGATACTAACCTCGATATCCTGGAGGTTGTTCTGACGGGCNCCTGATATCTTGACCCACCGTTCCTCGTCAGGCTCTACTCTGTCTTCGGGAATGGGTATGGCCTCCCTGCCAGATAGATATGCTGCTGTCGGGCTCTCCTTGTTTCTTAGGAGGTCTGGGTAGGTTCCGCTAACAACCAATTGACCTCCGTCCTTACCAGCACCAGGTCCAAGATCGACCAGCCAATCGGCCTGCTTCATTGTAGCCTCATCGTGCTCTACGACAAGTAGGGTGTTTCCGAGATCCGTCAGCTCTCTTAGTGTCTGTAGNAGCCTGTCGTTGTCCCTTGGATGGAGACCGATACTGGGCTCATCNAGAACGTACATTACTCCAGTTAGTCGGGTCCCGATTTGGGTGGCCAATCGTATCCTCTGACTCTCTCCACCAGATAGGGTGTTCGCCCTACGGTCAAGTGTGAGATAGTCTAACCCTACCAAGGCAAGGAACCTGAGCCTAGACTCTATCTCCTTGATGATTTCCTTTCCTATGTACATGGAACGCTCGTCCAACCTCTCCGTTGATTGTACGGTGACGCTATCTGGAGCGTCTCTGTCTAGTTTGTCCCATGTGTCGTCCAAGCCCCCCAGTCTCCAATTCTGGACCACTGCTAAGGCTTCCAGAACACTGCAACTCGATATTCCGGGGAGGTTGACGCCTCCGACGGTGACTTTACAGACCGCATCATTCAGTTTGTCTCCACGACAGTTTGTGCAGGGCTCATCCGTCATGAACGAAGACAGCCTAGATCGTGTTCGTTCAGAACTGGTATCCTTGTACGTACGTGCGAGTCTTGAGAAGACTCCCTCCCATGGTCTGGACATTGTGTATGAGGACCCCTTCTCAGAGTTGAACTCGAAATTGATGNCCTCNCCTCCTGAACCATTGAGCATGATGTCGCGACTATCCTCGTCCAAATCCCCAAATGGAACATCTGTGGGTATACCGAAGTGGTTGCATGTCTGAGTCATCTGGCTACGATACCAACCGGACATCATCGATCTTCGGAAAGGCCTGATGCACCCATCTCCTACCGTAGCAGTCCTGTCAATCACGAGATCATGAGAGAATGACCTCTCGACCCCTAGTCCCTGACATGTGGGGCATGCTCCCAAGGGATTGTTGAAGGAGAACACCCTAGGACTCATCTCTGGTAGAAAGGCTCCGTGGGTCGGACATGCAAACTCCTCTGAGTAAGCAATTACCTCGCCTTCTTGCGTCCTGAACCTCTGCTCCTCTGCGTTATCATCTCCGGGTTTGGGGGNGCTCAGGCTCTCCACGGCAACAGATCCGGCTCCNAGGCGTAATCCGGCCTCCACCCCCTCTGTTAGCCTCTGCCTGTTTGGCTGTGTGAGCAGCATCCTGTCTACTCGAACGTCGATATCGTGTCTCAGATTCTTCTCCAAGCGCGGGGGATCCTCGAAGCTGGCTTCCCTTCCATTGACCTTGCCTGAAATGTATCCTTGGTCTACGAGAGCATTGAACAAGTCAGCATGGGTTCCTTTTCGGTTCCTTATTGCCGGACTCCAAATTGCTATCCCATGTCCCTCGAAGCGCCACATGACGTCGTCGACGATTTCCTGCACAGTCCTCCTGCTAACCTCGCGACCGCACTCAGGACAATGGGGGAGGCCGACCCTAGCCCAAAGAAGTCGCATGTAATCCATCATCTCGGTGACTGTNGCAACNGTCGANCTTGGATTATGGCTACCTTGCTTCTGATCGATGCTTATTGCCGGTGAGAGCCCTTCGATGGAGTCGCAATCTGGCTTCTTCATTTGTCCAAGGAACTGTCTGGCGTAGGAGCTCAGACTCTCTACATACCGCCTTTGTCCCTCTGCATATAGTGTGTCAAATGCTAGGCTTGATTTGCCGGATCCTGAAACTCCAGATATGACGACGAACTTTCCTCTCGGAATACTAACATCGATGTTCTTCAGGTTGTGGGTTCTCGCTCCCTTTACCTCGATCCAGCCTTCATCGGAGAAGCCGTTCTTCTTCTTGTCTGACATCGCGTCACCTTTCCGGAGTAATCAGTCATAGCGCGCTCCTTTGAAACCATGCCTGAGAAATCCACACAGAATGGAGCCGGAGTCGCTTTACCTAATTGTTGTNTGAGCCTTGAGTTTGANTCGAGCGCTCTTAGCGTTAGTGGCTAGATAAGCCAGAGNGCGTCGATTGTTTCCCCCTCTTGGCAGTCCGAATCTGGTGGGAGAAGAGAGAGGCCGTTGTGAGCTACCATGCTGTGGATATTGCCGCTTCCTTGGTGCGTTCTTGTCGAACCCAGCAGTTTGTCTCCCTCTTGCCTGATGGATATCCTCCTCATGCATAGCTTCCTTGGTGCTCCCTTCAGGGGTTCCTCCATCTCCACTCTAACCCTATTGGCAAGCCTAGGTCTGGACGCCTCATCGGAGCCCATACTAGATGACANCCATGGTGCTACAAGCACAGTAAAGACGATGTGGCTGCTAACCGGGTTTCCTGGAAGCCCGAAAATTGGTTTCTCCCTCCAAGAGCCGAAAAGAGGTGGTCCTCCTGGTCTAATCAATACCTTCCAGAATCTGATATCGCCCTCTTCCTCCATTATTCTGCGAACCATGTCCCATTCCCCCATGCTGACCCCTCCACTGGTAAGGATGGCATCACATGACGCCGCGGCTTCATCCAGGGTTTCCCTCAGACGATCCATGCTGTCGTTAATCAAATCGAACCTCCTGGGTATTCCTCCCATCTTCTCCACAAGTGATGACAGCCCGAAGGTGTTTGACTCGTATATCGAGCTCTCTGAAAGGGGCTCCCCAGGAGGAGTCAATTCGTCTCCGACACCTATCACCGCAATATTGGGTTTCCTAACCACTCTGATGTTCGCATGACCCATTGTTGCTGCAAGAGAAACCGAAGCCGGAGTCAGAACGGTGCCAGCTCTCAAGGCCACAGTGTCGTGAGTGAGGTTCTCGCCCTTCCAGCGGATGAAGCCCGGTCTGGCAGGCCCGTCGATTGTTACTTTGTCCCCTAGAATAGTAGAGTCTTCGACCATCACAATAGCATCCGCTCCCTGCGGTAGGGGTGCACCTGTCATTATCCTGCAAGCTTCACCTGCATCTACCGTCGGGATTTCTTCGGAGCCTGCCTGGCTGGTTCCTACTATCCTCAATATGGCTCCTACTTCCTTGCAATCCGCCTCTCTTACCGCCCAGCCATCCATAGCCGAGTTGTCGAATCTCGGGTCATCAACCATCGAGCTTAGATTCTCGAAAAGAGTCCGCCCAGATGCCGTAATCAGCGGAATAGTCTCTTCTTCTCTTACTAGGGGGAGTTGGCTGGCCAAATCAATTGCCCGTTGAAGGGAGACGCCTACCTCCATGATCATCGAGAAGCGGTGGAGTTGAAGTGTCCTTCCCAAAGCGGTCCTCGTGGTTTCCACTGAGTTGGTGCTTGTTCTACTGGCCCTCTTCGCAGTGGCATCCCTGTACTCCTCGGTTGGACTCGGGGGGGCTTCGGGATACCTAGCTGTCTTGTCGATGACGACGTTTGCAGCATCGGAGGCGATTTGGCTCAAACAATATGCTTGGTCGCTGAACCTGATTGTGTCCGGGATTGCCTTCTGGCACTACCACAAGTCTGGTCACCATGTCAGGGATCTTTCGCTTCCATTCATCTCCGCTAGCGTGCCCATGGCCGCCCTTGGAGGATTCATGCTGGTGGAAGGGGCCGTGTACGACGCGCTTCTATCGCTCGCATTTATCGTAGCGGCTTGGAGGTTGATTTCAGGCGACGCAGGGGTTAGCGAGACAGTCCGACCCAGTGCTACCAAGGCTGCGGTAGTTGGGGGTGGAATTGGCTTNGNAAGTGGAGTGATAGGCTTGGGNGGTGGTATCTTCTTACTGCCCGCCCTAATGCTCGGGAGGTGGGCTAAAGCGAAGGAAGCCGCGGCGACNACCGCCCTCTTCGTCTGGCTAAACTCTCTCGCTGGACTAGCCGGAGCGGGNGTCGCTGGAAGNCTTGATCTAGATCNTAGTCTTCTGATTCCTTTCGGAATAGCTGTACTGGNAGGGGGTTTGATAGGATCTAGGTATGGCTCCCAATCCTCCTCCCAGAAGGGTGTCAGAGCCATACTTGTGACAGTACTGATTCTTGCAGCAACTAGGCGAGTGTTTTGGGTTCTGTAATTAGGTTGAGTCGTGGCCTCGGCATTCAGTCGTCCATTACGTGACTGACTGCATTGTGGAAAATCGCCATTCCCTCTCCCTGTCCGTGCTCATTGTCCTCTCTGGTCCATGTAGCTCCTAGCCACGTAGAGTGGTTNGCCTCTGGGTGTGGCATCAGGCCGAAGACTAACCCTGTCGGGTCACATACCCCAGCAACGTTCCTCCAACTCTGATTGGGGGAGATTGGGTAAGGAAGTATTTCGTCGCTAGCACTGGGGTATTCATTAGATGGGTCAACGTACCTCGCTACCAACTGGCCTGACTCGGCCCATTTATCCATCAAGCTTGGGTTGTCCGTGACGAATTTNCCCTCCCCGTGTCGTACCGGAACCCTGATTCGCTCGATCCCTCTTGTCCAGATGCAGGGACTCTTCGAGTCGAACTCCAGAGTTGCCCACCTATTCTCGTACCGTCCGCTGTCATTGAGAGCTAGGGAGGCGGTCTGGGTTAGGGAGACTTCCTCGTCACCGGGAAGAAGGCCCATCTTCACGAGTACCTGGAAGCCGTTGCATATTCCAATTACAGGCTTGCCCTCCCTTACGAAACCCCTAACCTGATCCCTCAAACCGAAGCGAAGCCTGTTTCCCATGAGCCTGCCACTNCCTAGATGGTCGCCGAAGGAGAANCCNCCGGGTACNGCCATAATCTGGTAGTCTGANAGATCCAATTCCCCATTGACCAGCCGATTNACGTGAACTCTGTCTGCATTGGCCCCTGACATCTCGAATACGGCGATGGTCTCTGTCTCGCAGTTGATTCCGAAGCCCGACAGGACTGCTACCCTGGGAGTCATCAGAGCCCTCCTCCATGCAGTGTTGCCTTCCAAGAGTCCCTCATCTCCGACATTGAGCCCAAGAGGACTTTCTCTCCGTCTCTAGATACGGAGATGGTGTCGCCATCGGATACCGTACCAAGATAGTGACAGCATACGCCTTTCATGGATTCCTGGAAGGCCTCCTTGTCAGGGGGTCTGACACTGACTAGTATCCTGCCGAGACTCTCNCCGAATAGGGCTCCCCAATCATCAAGATCCGAGCAATCTGACCGGAGTGGGGATATGTCGATCGAAGCTCCGGAGTCGGCTCCGAAGCAGCACTCCGCCAGGGCCACGGCCAAGCCACCGTCGCTACAGTCATGGGCGCTGCATACTAGTCCGCTCTTCATGGACGAAGTAAGAGCCCTGTAGGCTGACATGTTCCTCTCTGGTTCGATCTGCGGGACCGCCGCCCCTATCCCTCCTGAGCCCTCGTCCCTCAGCATGAATGCTAATTCGCTGGCGCCGAGTTCCTGGTGTGTCTCTCCGACTAGGAAGATCGCGTCTCCAGGCGTCTTGAAGTCCGACGAGACTGCTTTCCGGACATCTTCGTGGTTCCCGAGAAGGCTGAATAGCAGTGTTGGTGGGACGCTGATTTTCTCCCCTCCCATCATAGCGTCGTTCTTCATGGAGTCCTTCCCACTGATACATGGTAGCCTGTATGCCCTGCAGACATCATCCAATGCTCTATTCGCTCTCACTAGCTGGGCTAGTTTGTACCTTCCATCTGGAGTCTTGGATGACTCGATTGGATCGGGCCAGCAGAAGTTGTCGAGACCTGCGATGAGGTCCAGATCCACTCCCACGCATACAGCGTTTCTGAGCGCTTCGTCGACGGTAGCCGCCGCCATCGCGTAGGAGTCCAAGTCAGAGTATCTGGGAGCGATGCCATTTGAGACCACCAAGCCCTGAGTCTCTCCTTGGATGGGCGCTATGACCGCGGCGTCCCCTGGAGAATCATGGTTAATACCGCAGAAAGGCTTGATTACGCTCTGAGCGATTACCTCGTGGTCATAGGACCGGACCCACCATTCCTTGCTGGCTATGTTAGGCCTCGCGAGGAGTTTGGCGAGTACCTCTCCCATTCCGTGTTCGTCCAGTTCGGGGGTCTCTACGGGCATATGAACCGGAGGGCTCCACTCAGACTCTAGATTGAGTTGCGGACATCCATCGAATAGGAAGTGAATGGGCAGGTGTGCGACGGTAGTCTCTCCGTGTCTGACCACGAAGGCTCCTGAGTCTGTGAATTCGCCCACTGCTGTGGCTTCGACCTCATGTAGGCTGGCCAGGGCCTCGAACTTCTCGCAGTCTTCCGGTCTGACTCCAACAGTCATCCTCTCCTGGGACTCAGAGACCAGTATCTCCCAAGACGAGAGGCCTGCTTGCTTGAGGGGGACTCGGCCTAGGTCTAGCTCGGCACCACCTGTCAGTTCCGCCATCTCACCGACGCTGCTGGAAAGACCTCCTGCGCCGTTGTCTGTTATTACCTGAATTAGACCCTCGTCCCTTGCCTCCAGAATCATGTCTAGCATCTTCTTCTGGGTGATGGGGTCTCCTATCTGAACTGCTGAGCTAGGGCTCTCTTCGGTAAGTTCGAGNCTGGAGAACGTCGCTCCGTGGATTCCATCGCTTCCAACCCTTCCCCCTACCATGTAGACNANGTCGCCCGGCTTTGGCGTCTTGATGTGNCTCTCTCTTCCATCTGCCAGAGTNCGNGGCATGATTCCAATTGTGCCGCAGAAGACTAGGGGTTTCCCAATGTATCTCTCGTCGAACACAATTGCTCCATTGACTGTGGGNATTCCTGACTCGTTTCCNCCTGATCTTACGCCTGAGTGGACCCCTCTGAAAACTCTTGAGGGGTGGAAAAGCCCTGGAGGAATTGTTCCGGAGTAGTCAGGAGGGCCGAAGCAGAAGACATCGGTATTGGCGATCGGCCTAGCTCCCAACCCCGTTCCTAGGATGTCCCTGTTCACCCCTACAATTCCTGTTATGGCGCCTCCGAATGGGTCTAGAGCACTGGGGCTGTTGTGCGTCTCTGCCTTTATGCACACACTCCATTCATCATTCCATGAGATGACGCCCGAGTTGTCATGGAATATGCTCAGTAACCAATCTACCTCTTTTTGGATATCTAGTGTTGGCTGCATTATGTGAGTCTTGAAGAGTGAGTTGATTCTAGTATCCTCACCTGTTTCTTTGTCCACATGTCTAATCTTCGCAGCGAATATCTTGTGTGAACAGTGCTCCGACCATGTCTGGGCTAGGCACTCTAACTCTGCGTCTGTTGGTCTGTCGGGTTGTAGTCCGTGCTCTATCCTTTCAGCACTAACAGATGGGTCTCTGTAGTGGCCCTGGATGGCTTTCATCTCATCCAAGTTTAGAGCCAGTAGCCCCCTTTCGCTAATTTCAAGGAGTTGTTCATCACTAACCTCCAAATCTATCGTCGCTGGTTCCTTGAATTCGTTTGGAGGTGCGTCTGGAAATTCAAGCTCCGGCCAGCGGCCAGTTGAGCATCCATCTCTATCTGCCACCGATGCTCTCTCGATCATTGGGTTGTGCAGTGTTTCTGCCAACTCTGATGGTGAGACGCTTTCTTGTACACCCCAGAACGCATAGGTCCTGTACGTTGCTACGCTAGCATCTTTCTGCTCTGGGAAGAGAGTCGTTAGACCGTCCAATCCCGCTTGGGCGGAGTTGTCCGTTACACCGGGCTTGAATCCTATCTGAATCGCTATCTCAGGTGCGTCGGAGAAGTCGTCCAGTATCCTTGAGCCGTTTGCGGCTAACTCAATCACCGGGTCTGCAAACAAGTCGTAAGTCAGGGTTTGTGCCTGTTCGTCCGAGATAGTGGACCTAACCTGATATCCTATGATGACCCTTACGGAATCTACAACGATTCCATGGTCGGCCTTTAGCATGGAGCGGATGTTCTCCCCCCTAGAGTCGGGAAGTCCTTCCAGATTCTTGGTAGTGACTTCGAATAGTCTAACGTGTTTTTCAGAAGACATGTGCTCACCTATGCTAGTACAGCTTCGCTGATTCTCCAACCAAGCCACGCTGCGAGTGGTGCTAAGAGATTTAGTGCGATGTAAATCAGGGCTGTCGATGGGTTTCCCGACTCGATGAGTCTCACGGTCTCAACCCCGAATGTTGACATCGTTGTGAACCCCCCCAACATACCAGTGCCGAATAATAGAAGAGTCTCGGTTTGTAGAGTCCCCGCCATCAATGCCCCCAGTACGAAGGCCCCAAACAGATTGACAGTTATTGTAGCCCATGGCACCTCAGACGCGCCTCCTGTGGGCATCGCCTCTGACACACCCCACCTGGCTACTGATCCAATCGCGCCACCAACGCCTACCAATACGGCTGGATGCATGACGCGTGCGAGAACTGGCGGGGCTTGATATTTCTTGGAAGAGGAAAGACTTGACATAGAGGAAAGTACGGGACTAATTGATGAAAGCCGAGGAAGCATGGGGGCCTAGATGGGACAACTGCGCTCATCCTCTTTCACATCAGTTCATGACAATAGCTTGCGAAAAGGAGTCTTTAGTTGTCTTAGCTGCAGACTTGCCGACCATGCAAGAAATCATTCAGGTAATAGAAACGGTTGGCGACCATATTTGCGCTCTAAAGACCCATGTAGACATGGTTGAGGATTTTAATTTAGAAGAATGGGGGGCTGTTGTTGGTGCTGCGCATTCGAAAGGGATGCTGCTGTTTGAAGATCGGAAATTCGCTGACATCGGGAGGGTTGCCAAGACACAGATGGGGGGGCTGTACGATATCCGCGAATGGGCTGACTTGGTTACGTCTCACAGTGTCAGCGGGCCCGATGTAGTAGATGGGATAGCAGAAGCATGGGATGAGGTGGAAAGAGTGGGGGGCGTCTTGCTTCTCGCTCAGATGTCTAGCTCTGGAAACCTACTCGAAGGCTCATACACCGACAAGACCCTGGAAATGGGGACAGCCTCGCCCCATGTTATCGGCTATATCGGGAACGGGAGCAGGCCACCGGACTTGAAGGAGTTGAGGAGCAAAGTCGGAGAGGGAAAGATGATTTGGACTCCTGGGGTGAATATCGACTCACAAGAGGGTGTTCTGGGTCAGAGATATGGGAATCCATCAGAAGCAGTAAGAGCTGGATCAGACGCGATAATTGTGGGTTCTGGTATTCACAGATCCGCAGACCCCCTGTCTGCAGCCAGAGAATACGCATCGGCGTCTTGGTTCGCACTGCTGGAGAGGTAGGATGGACCATCTGAGCGTTGCGGCTTGGGGCTGCAATGGACTCATAATTCTAGGAGTGCTGTCATACATCGTATTTGAGGTACTGAAGAGGTGGAGAGTAGGTCTAAGGCTTTCTTCATTGGATGAGAGTCTCCTGCATGACGAAGTGGTCACAGTGGAAGTCGTAACAGATGCCCCTCATGGGAGTAGTTTTGTTGCCGGCGCGGTAGCAGAGTTCGTGGAAGACGGCAAGCAACCCTAGATTTCAACAAGTCCTAGGTAAAATACTGCTCCTAATCCAGCAAGTGCAATCACGGTGAGNGTCGCTAGAGCCAGTTTCCTGCCCCTTTTCCTCTTCGGCGCTGGTGGCTCCGGTAGTGGTGGCAAATCTGTGGGAGGGGGTTCTAGTATCTCGGAATTATCGTCGATTGATGGCAGTGGGGGCAGTGGGGGTGGTTCTTCCTCTTCCTCCTCGAAATCAGGATAGAGAGCGTCTAGATCCGCCAGCCCGGGAGCTTCGGGAATAGGNCCGTTCATCATTANCCATTTCTGATCNATATCGCCCCTAGTGAGNGGCGTGACTAGAACTGAAACGGCTCCTGCGGAATATGCCGCATCGTTGGCCTTAGCGAGCCGCGACTTGCTGACAACAAATATCACCCTCGCGTTGGGGTCGCTCTCTCGAATCTCCAGAGCGGCAATGTGTCCATCCATTGTTGGCAGGTTTAGACCTAGGAAAACCATGTCAGGCTTTATTCTGACATACTCGTCTACAGCCATATCCCCGTCATCACAAATCTCAGATCTCCAACCCCTTTGGCTCATTATCGACCTCAGTCTACTAGCCGTGATTCGATTCTCATGAACAATAAGAGCGGTGGGCTTCACCTCTGGGTCCATGTAGTGTCACAGGGGTTTCACTCAATAAGGAGGTGGTCGATAAGTTACGAGAGGAGCTGGTCTACTAGCCAGTTCGGATCGAACGGCTCTAGGTCGTCGTAGCCCTGCCCTGTTCCTGCCAGTACAATAGGCCTGCCNGTTGCATGAGAGATAGAAAGAGCGGCCCCTCCACGAGCATCGGTATCTAGTTTACACAGAGCGGCACCATCGAAGGTCAGCCTTTTCTGGAACTCGACCGCCTGGGTCACAGCATCGTTACCNGCAAGAGCGTCTGCTACGAATATCACCAGATGGGGNTTTGTCACTCTGTGTACCTTCTGAAGCTCNTCCATCAGGTTGGNCTTGTTCTGCATTCTTCCAGATGTGTCNATGATTACCACCTCGTCTCCCTTNGCCNTGGCGCTCTCAATAGCNTCTCTNGCTACAGCAGCCGAATCTCCNCCNCTCTGGCTCTTGATGCACCTGACCCCCAGNCGTTCTGCGTGTGCTGCTAGTTGGTCTATTGCTCCCGCTCGAAATGTGTCCGCAGCAGCGAGAACAACGCTGAANCCCTGGTCATCCAGCCTCTTTGCTATCTTGGCTGAGGTCGTGGTCTTGCCAGTACCATTGACGCCCACCATCATAACAACTACAGGAGTNTCAGTTGAAACTAGATCCCGTATNGTCTTGTCAAAGTCCCAGTATCCAGACCGGAGAAGAGAGAGGAGTGCTCCCCTGAGTGATCTTTCTACCACCTGATCCAATGAAGCTCCGCGACCTACCCTAGAACCGATAAGATGGGCCCGGAGGCTGTCGATTAGATCAGAAGATGCATCATGACCCATGTCGAAAGAGAGNAGTTCGTCCTCTAGGTCCTGAAGAATAGAGTCCAACACACGGCCTCCGCTAATTACCATCCCNCCTTTCTTTGTTTGGTACTCTGAAATATCGATTTCAAACTTCACATCCGATTGANTCAGCCTCCTTCCGGTNGTNGANTNCATTTCGCCGCTTTCCTTTGGNNGGGACTTCGGTCTTTCAGNNGCTCTTAGTGCCATNTCTCTGGCTGCTAGTTTCCTTTCCTTGGAACTGGTCGGTTTTTGGAATGGATCTTCTAGGTCGGCTTCGAANTCATCCCATTCNCTTTCGGAATCNGTGNAGTGGTTTCCATCATTCNTGGAGTCTTTTTCCTCCTCTACTTTCCTTATTTCTGCTTCCAGTGTTTCTCTCTTTTGAAGNGCATCCTCTGCTTCTGNGGATCCATCCTCNGCAGTTAGTCCGATTTCCTGATCGGCCTGCTTGATCTTCTTGCGAAATCTGTCGAAGAGCCCCATAGTCAGTCCTCAGTCGTCAAGGGTTAGCTCTGTTCCCCTCTTCCTTCTAGTCTTCCTCTTGGCAGGGATATCTGTTGATTGGTGTTTTTCGTTTGTGGTGTCCTCGGAAGGAGGCTGTGCTGCCTCCACGGTGTCATTGAACTTGGTAGCCAGTTCGACCACGTGTTTTTCNAGTTCTTCGTACTCCTTTCTTAAGGAGGTCAGNATTTGNTTCAATTCCTCATTTCTCTTACTCAGAATCTNGGCTGCCTCTTCTCTAGTCTTCTCGGCCTGGACCCTGCTGCCGATATCAATAACTGCTCCTGCGTCGGCTGGTATATCGGCAACGAGTTGGACTCCTGCTCCGAGCGGAATCATGGCACCTTTGGCTCCACCTTGCGATATTGACTGGAGGGCTTCCAAGGCATGTCCTTGTTCCAACTTTATTCCTTCTAGGTTTCTAACCTGTTGCTCTAGAGATTGGAGCCTGTCCCGGTTAACCTCAACCAATTGGGCAATCCTCTGAAGCTCCGCCCTATCTGGCTCGGTCATGCTCTACGGGACGCAGGGAGTGCAATGAATGCGTCGCCGCGATTGTGCTTTGTCACTTTCAGATTTCAAGAAGGGGCTACTCTCCATCCCAGATTCCTTCTGAGATCATGAAATCCATCACCCTCTCTGAAACATTGGCTCTATTGCCTCCTCTCACACCTGTGGCAGAGACCTCGAAAACCTCGGCAGGGATGTCCTGTGCTTCTCTNACCTCGTAACCCACCTTCCGACCGTAAGAAACCGCCTCGATGTCTGGCATTATCCATGCCTCCACATCTTCGTCTACGTATCTGTGCTCAATCATTCTCTTACGGAGGAGGGCGGAGTATGGGTCCTTCTCTGAAACNGGAGTNTCTCTAATACCCACTATGACCCTCTTGCCNTGGTCNAGCTCCTGCTGAATCAACCATTCGTGACCTACATGCAATGGCTGCCAACGGCCCGGTAGCAAAACTCCCTTTCTTTTCACGAAGAGATGGGAGAGTTGGTCCACCATATCATCGACGGTATGACCGTCCTCGCCGCTCGAGTCGAGTGTGAAGTGGGCGCATTTGGGTTCATCGAACGGGTCTGAAATGCCTGTGAAATTTGATATCTCGCCTGATCTAGCCTTAGCGTATAGTCCCTTTACATCCCTTTGCTCGCACACCTCTAGAGTCGTGGAGACGTGGACCATGACAGAGTCTTCTGGTAGTATGTCCAGGATCTTCTCTCTGACGTTCTCGTAGGGTGTGATGAACGAGCATATCACCGGAGTGTGCTTGGAGAGCAATGTTGCCATCTTTGCAATCCCGAGGAGATGTCTTTCCCTTCCCTCTCTGGAGAAGTCTTGGTTGGAGAAGAAGTCCCTAATGGTGTCCCCGTCCAGAAGTTCGGCCCCATACCGTTCACACGCCGCCTCCGCAATAGTCGTCTTTCCGGCCCCTGAAAGCCCGATTAGCCATACTACCTTGTTTACCATGTTAGAACCCTATCTAGCGCGGCGACTCGCGTCGGTCATTTAATCCTGATTCTGAGACCAAACGTCGTTCCACTTGGTGCTGCAAGCTACCAAGAAGTATGGATTCAGAACATCATCGACCAAATCATAGTCCAGTGGCTCGCATGCCGGGGACAGGACCACCCCCCCTGCTGCTTCCACAACTGCGTGGGCTGCAGCGATATCCCAGCACGAGGTTGGGCCAAACCGAGGATAGAGGTCGGCTGAACCATCTGCAACTATACATGCCTTGAGAGAAGAGCCCATTCTTACGAGTTCGTGCTCTCCAACATCTTTCGCGAATTTCTCGTCCTTTTCTGCCCTATGGCTTCCACTGGCCACGAGTCGTGTTGGTGAGGCTNTATGTTNGTTCACNGATATTACCGAGGTATCGGAGTCGACCTGTCGTGTAGCCGGAACATCGACACCCCCGAACCAAGTTGTTCTATTCGCAGGTGCGTGAACGACCCCGAAAATTGGCTTCCAACGGTACCCCTCCCTCTTCATCAGAGCTATGTTTACGGTAAACATTCCATTTCTTTTGATGAACTCCTTCGTTCCATCGAGTGGATCTACTAGCCATGCTAGTTTGCTTTGGTTTGGGTCGCCTACTCTTCCCTCTTCGGAGACCACTGGNGTTTCTGGATCGATNGTTTCCAAGCCTCTGATGA
Source organism: Methanobacteriota archaeon (assembly GCA_002697065.1). The sequence continues at coordinate 7,132 of NZTJ01000048.1, read as the reverse complement.
TGGTTTGGTGTGCCGCCAAGTCTGCTTTGGTGAGGGGCGAGTTGTCTTCCTTCGATTGCACCTCAATGTCGTCCGATGAGTGGTAGACGTCCATTATCGCCGAGCCTGCCTCGATGGCAATTCCTACGATTTCTAGATGGTCGAATTGCATAGGGTCCTCCCTAGAAGTCTTCGAGCTCATCGGCGTGTTCTTCGAGTTTCTTCCTCGCTTCCTCACTCAAGTAGAACAAGAAAGGATCCTCGTCACCCATGATTTCCTTCCAGGAGGACATTGCCCTAGCCCAAATCTCCTCTCTCGAATTCCAATCAAGCATCCTATCTACAAACTTGCAGTACCTCTGAATCTCCTCATCCTCCGGGGCAACCCTGCGGAGAATCTCATTTGTCTGTGCAATGACTATTCCCCAAGTCGGGTTCAGCTTGTAAGTCGTGAAGGGGTTCCTCTCTTGATTTACTGTAATGTGATCTCTCCAAAGGCCGAACGTAACGTCATACGAGAAGCCCACGATCAGTACAATGCCGAGAACTAGGGCTGCGATGGAAATCAGACCTATGTACGTCATTGGAACGAATAGCATCGTCTGATCGGAAGCAAATCTCCATGAAACGTAAGGCCAAACCAGAAGTGTGATCGTGGCAGTCCAGAAACCCAAGCTAATCATGGCTTGGCTTTGCTGGATACGCCAATATTGCCGCATTACCCACTTCTTCATATTGGGGCCTCCGGAGCGTCGGCTTTCACAATTACTCACTTAGGTACGGGTAAAACGGCGAAATAGCAGCTACTCTTCCTCGCTCTTGGTTTGGAGGCTTATGCGATTAGAAGTGCCGAAGTGAGCGACCACCGTGGGTGCTGTTGATTCGGAGGGATCTACCTCGGATATATCGTCGATAACAACGAATCGTCTAGTTACCCTGTGCCTNCTACCAAAGTTGGACAATACCCGTTCCATCGCGTCTTCCTTGTTTGCTGCGACTACATCGACTGAGTATGGTTGATCCCTCTTCCCTGCTCTGAACGAGCCCGTCGCTCTGAATGCCTTCATGGCGCGGCCGAGATAGGGCCCTGATTTAACCGAAGCGGGTGAGTAGTTCCTCAAGGTTCAAGTGAACGTGGGTTTGGTTGGTTACGAGCCAGCATGACCGTGAACACTCCCTCAAAGGATGATGCGCGTGGTTTGCGGGAGCGTTTAGAGGATATACCACGAGCGAGACTAGTAGACGAAGTAGTTTCCAGATGGGACGATATGATTCGTCTGGAGGGCGAGGTCGCAAGCCTCAGGCGTAGGGTAAGAGAAGCAGAGTTGGTGGCGAGGGGTTCGGGTAACGACGGGGCGATGCTAAGCGATTTGGAGGAGAGGTTGCGTGTAGCTGATTCGAGAGTTAGGCAGTTAGAGGGCGTCTTGGAAAACGAGAAGGCTCGTAGNAAGGGGGCCGAGGCCGATTCTGGCAGACTCTCTGAACTACAGGAAGAGAATTCGAGGCTCCTGAGGAACGAGGAGGAATTGTTGATGCTGGTTCTGGATATGGAAGCCCAGATAGAGAGACTATCGAAGTCGTAGAAATTTTCTCATTCCTCAGATTCGTCGACTTGAGAGATATCTGTGTCGTCTTCATTGTCGTCTTGCGAACCAGTTAGTAGGCCAGCGATTCCTACAAGGGTTCCGAATGCCTTTCCCCATCTTGGTGCAGGTTTATCAGATTCCGGCAAAAGGTCCTCAATCTCTGGAAAGAACGGTTCNATCTCCCTATTATCGAACCACATCGATCCGCACTTCAGACAACCGTCAATCTCTATCGACGATTCCTTGCTTGTAGGGACTGGTCCCTTGACCATCTCGCCTTGGCAAGTTGGGCAGCGGTATCCGGCGCTCTGGCCGTTGAAGACGCCATTGCGAAGGTTTCTCAGCGATGTCTGTCTTATGTTGCCATTAAGCCACCTGTCGCTGGCCAGGATTCCGAAGCAGTAACTACAGTGGTGCATGTGTCCTGACACCACGTCGCCATGAGCATCCATCTCGGAGTTGCAGCAGGGGCATGTGGCCTCGGACACGCTGGTGGAGATGTGGCTACAGGTTTGAGGCTGTCTGAGTTTTGTTCAATTCTCCAGGCCTTTTATCAGGTCCGTCAGTACCGCCTGAAGTTCGCTGGCATCATCATATTCCTCGGTGATATTGCCGGTGATAATCCAGTCCGCTCCTGATTCGGATGCTACTCTCGCAGCCCTAGCGTCCCTGATCCCCCCACCTACAATAATGGGTAATTCGCATGACTCTCTAGCTGTTTTAATCAAATCGGGGTTGACAGGTTGGTCTGAGCCGCTTCCAGCTTCCAGATAAAGCAACCTGAATCCTAGAAATTCAGCGGCCATTGAGTAGGCAGCCACTCTTTCATAGTCGTCAGATAGTATCAGATCGGCCTTTCCNACCTCTCCTGCCTTACCGCCTGGCTCACAAATGAGNTANCCCATGGGAACAGGCTCAATTCCCGATTTCTTGACAAAAGGAGCCCCGCGTACCTGCTCGCCAATTAGGAATCTAGGATCTTTGGAGTTCATCAGCATCATGAAAGTGATACCATCTGCTGCAGGTGAAAGTGCAGCGGCTCCTTGGGGGAATAGCACAACCGGAATCTGATTGGGGTCCTCGACGGAGTCGGAGTCCTGGCTGGAAGCCCAAGTGACTAGCTCTAGTGCCTCCTTTATTGCTACAATTGTTGCGTGAACATTCTCCATGTCCGTATCCGAAGATCCGCCTACTAGAATCATCTGTGATCCAGCATGCGCAGCTGCGAGCGCTCGGTTTGCTGCAATATCGGGTGTCTGGTCAGCAGGATCAATGACTATGGCATGCCTTGTTCCTTGTGCTCTTTCACACATGTACTGACTTAACAGACCCATACTCACTACCTACTGACTAGAGGTTCTCTGTATTATTGTTTCAATAACATTTTCAGCACGTTCCTTCCCAATTCGAACTTGNTCATCAACGAATGATTCGGGGTNCCTGCCATTCCACACCATAGTCTGAAGCCATTTGCCATTCTGTTCGTGCTGGTTTCTATCCCATACTTCTGTAGTTCCGTCTGACCTGGATCCCTTCAGTGGCGTTACGGGTGCATCATCGCTCCTGCATACGGCTCCAAACCACTGCGGCTCACTGCTGGTATCTTCATCGAAATCTATTATGTAATCAAAAGTCAGTGTCGCCTCACCAAGTGGTCCTGCTCCAACAAAGTCAACAGACTCGTCCGAGACATTCGTTACTCTGGTCCTCAGGTGGAAAGTGCACCCCCTCTTCGATAGCTGTATTCCCATTGCCTTCAGAAGCCACGAGCCCCTCACTGCAGTTGAAGTTGGTTCNGGAGTCTGTGAACCCATTTCTGAAATCCAGTGGCTTGGACATGGNGGCCAGGAGNNNAACAAACCCGGTGTTTCATCCACGAGNCCTATTTCTGCTCTGTCGGTAATTACTTGGATATCCATATCAGTCTCCAAATCCAAGGCGTGATGTGCTGCAGATACGGATGCAAGATTATCACCGAGGATGATCAATCTGATCATGCGGGCACCCCATAGACAGGGTTTTTCTCATCTCTGACTAGGGATAGCGCATGGACTGGGCAGGCCGGAATACAGTGCTCGCAGTGGGTGCAACTTGGCTCATCTACAATCACAAGTAGGGCCTCCAATGTAAGAGCGTTGACTGGGCACAGGGCCACGCAGGCAGCGCATCCGAAGCAACGATCGTCATCTACCTCGAAGAGGTGTCCCGCCTGCCTGCCCATGCTCCCTGCCAAGTAGGGTGCAACCTCAATGTTGCCCCCAACCCCATTACTTCCACTAGAATATGTAAAATCAATTTAGATAATGCAGCATTTCTGTAAAAAAAGTATGGCTGATGCAGCCATTTGAGGTTCTTTCGCCTCCGAACTATAATGGTTTAGAATAGAATAAAAGTTGAGCGAACAGCTCTCTGACCGAGTAGACTGGAAACATAGGGGTAGGTAGGGTCTTCTTCATATCCCGGGGGCCACTGGTTATCGCGTGGTACTATACACNGCCGGCTCATCATCCACTTANCCAGAGAACCCCCCCGAAGAAGGAATCCGATTCCACTTCCTNGGAGGGGCCGGTGAGGTCGGCAACGTTGGGTGTATAATCGAGGACAAGAAAGGAACTAGAGTCCTNATAGACTACGGTTTAGCACCAACTAAACCCCCCAGATATCCATCAGAGTCACCACACGTAAAGCACGCTATCATGACCCACGCTCACATCGATCACATCGGCATGGCCCCATGGCTNGCCACNTACGGNACNCTCCTCCATGCAACCGACCTCACAGCAGCNGTATCNGAGATAATGTGGTCAGACACGTACAAGGTCTCTGACATNGAGGGATACCCACTCGCTTGGGATAAGAGAGACATGGAGGTCGCNCTCGACTCTTGGATGCCCCATCAGTTCGATGAGTGGTTCTCAATAGGTGATTGGAAATGCAGACTCCACCCNGCTGGACATATCCCAGGTGCAGCAATGATAGAGATTGTNACGCCCCAAGCAACTATNCTCTGGACCGGAGANTTAGACACAAGAGACAGCCCGAACGCACCCCGGGCAGTCCCGGTNGACTGCGATATCCTNTGTTTGGAGGGAACTTACGGCGGTCGGACGCACCCCGACAGAGCTGAGGAGGAGGGGCGTTTCGTCTCAAGAGTTCTGGAAGTGGTATCCAGAGGTGGCACAGCACTGATCCCGGCCTTCGCTTCTGGAAGAGGACAGGATATCCTGCGAATACTGCACAAAGAGGCTCCGCACCTGAACGTCCACTATGATGGAATGGGAACGCGCGTCACGAAGGAATGGTTGGGATGTCCCGAGTTTATCAGAGATGCAGGGGCGATGAAGTCTGCATACCGATGGGCTAGAAGGGTGACAGGGAAGTCGGATAGGAAGAAGGCACTCCGCGCAGACGTCATNGTTACTACTAGTGGAATGTTGGATGGAGGACCNGCTCTTTGGTATCTCAATAGNCTGAGNCANACCAGCTCCAATGCGATNTTNCTTACTGGATACCAGGCCGAGGGCTCAGGAGGACGCAGACTACTGGAGACCGGATCCCTACCTATATTCGGAAACCAGACGAGGATTCCATTGGAGATCGACAAGTTCGAACTTTCCAATCACGCNGACCACCCGTCATTATGCAAATTCNCCCGNGAATGCGNACCCTCGCATGTCGTACTCTTCCACGCAGATGANGGTGCGGCCAAGGCAATNGAAGCAGANCTNGCAGTNGAAACNGAGGTGCACTTNCCNTCAAACAACGACACCTTGGAAATCTAAAATTAGAGATNTAGATTGTAAAAACAGCCATTTTCGCGCGTATTGTAAATAAGCCGTGGTGACACTCGGACAATTAGGTGAGTGAAAACTCACCACTAAAAAAGAAACAATGGTGAAAAAATGGAAGCATTAGACAAGATGTTTGGAGTAACGGAAGCAGGGAGCGATGTCAATACCGAGCTAAGAGCCGGTNNGGCGACGTTCCTAACAATGGCCTACATCCTTCTAGTGAACCCGTCAATGCTGTCTGCGACAGGCATCCCGTTCAACGATGCCCTTTTCGCGACAGCCGTAGCGGCGTTCGTTGGTTGTATGGTCATGGCGTTCTGGGCGAAGCTACCCTTCGCTCTAGCGCCGGGAATGGGCCTGAACGCCTACTTCGCGTTCACGGTCGCCGCGCCTTGGGCGATGGCAGTGCCTTGGGAAATCGCACTCGCTGCGATTCTGGTACAGGGAGTGATATTCCTCATCCTCTCCCTACCTCAGGTAGGAGTTAGGACGGCGATGATTAACTCCATCCCTACCGATCTGAAGATAGCAACGGGCGCCGGTATCGGCATGTTCCTGGCTATCATCGGCCTAAGGGAGATGGGATGGGTCCGGGGGGACAACGCAACCCTGGTCAACCTAGGAGACACAGGAGCGATGGATCCGATGGCTTCAGGCGCATTCTGGGCAATGATCGGCCTGATTACAATCGCAGTATTGATGGCAAGGAATTTCCCTGGAGCAATCATCGTTGGCGTATTGATCGTATCCGTCATCGGTTGGGGTCTAGAAGTAGACGACCCCTACAATCTAGGTTACCCAGTAGTCGAGTTCTGTGCTGGTACTACAGCTGAGTCTTGTGTGGTAAATCCGAGCTTCGTGGCTGGAGTGCCCGGTGAAGGGGTGGCAGAGCCCCCAACTAAGATATTCGAGTTTGTCGGCCTGCCTGAAGAGACTCTCTTTGCGGCAGTAGGGGCACTTGGTGACATCTCCGCATCCGATCTCGGATGGGGCGGCTTCATCTCTGTGATGGTCACCTTCCTGTTCGTCGACATCTTCGACACAGCAGGCACCCTCTACTCAGTCGGACGGCAGGCTGGCTACGTAGACGAGAACGACGAACTGCTCAACTCCGACGAGGCATTCATGTCAGATGCGACGGCCACTATCGTGGGCGCACTATGCGGAACCAGCACGACGACCACTTACATCGAGTCAGCAGCTGGAATAGAGGAGGGTGGCAAGACCGGCCTCACTGCGGCAGTTGTCGGGGTCCTGATGCTCTCTGGACTGTTCTTCGCTGACATCTTCGCTTCTATACCCCAATACGCAATGGCATGCGCCCTTGTTGTGGTGGGTGCAATGATGATGAGGCAGGCAGCAGACATCGACTGGTCAAACTCGACCATGGCGGTGCCAGCATTCCTGACCATGGTGATGATGCCCTTCACCTACTCGATCGCTGATGGTATCGCTTGGGGGATAATCTCCTACTGCGCTATCATGACCGGCACTGGGAAATTCAAGGACATCAACCCAGTCGTGGGGGGCATCGCTGCCTTCATGCTCCTGTTCTACATGAGCTTCGATGGCAACGGAACCATCCTCGACATGTTCCTAGGGGCATAACCCTAGAGACAACGTAGACGGAAGCCGAGCGGGGCGTTAGCCCCGGTCTGCTTCCTCCAAGGAGCGTGTGCTATGGACGATGACCTTCTAAACAAAATAAGAGGGACCGTCAGAACGGTCCCAGACTTCCCAATAGAGGGAATCATGTTCAGGGACATCACACCCGTC
>NZTJ01000047.1 GCA_002697065.1 Methanobacteriota archaeon | reverse complement strand
GTTCAGGCGATGATCGGGGATCCGCGTCTCGTGGAATTGGCTTATAGCCAAAGCCGGACGTACACGCCACAAGAGTTGCGCAGGTTGATGCAAACTATTCGCCGATGGGGAAAAAATAACTAATAAAATGGAGTGAAAAAAATGAGTGAAACAGGACCACCAAAAGGGATGCAAACGCCGAATACCGGCACACAGGACGCCGCTTTAGCCAAGAAGGCACAAGAGGCCCGTGGATCGAGCAAAGTCGACGAGGTTTTGTCTGCAACCGGAGCCATGGCGCAGGCAATCGGTACCGAGGTACAGAAGGTAATCATCGGTAAATCACACGTGATTGATAACGTGATGGTAGACATTCTTTCGAATGGAAACCTACTGTTCGAGGATTTTCCAGGACTAGCAAAGACTCTGATGACGAACACGTTCGCTGATGCCCTGGGGTGCGACTTCAAGAGAGTTCAATTCACACCAGACCTTCTTCCTGCAGACATAACTGGGACAAATATTTACGATGCTAAGAAAGGTGAGTTTACCTTCAAGCCGGGCCCCATATTCTGCAACCTGCTCCTGTCTGACGAGATTAACAGAGCCCCTCCGAAGACACAGGCGGCTCTTCTGGAGGCAATGCAGGAGAAGCAGGTCACGATTGGAGTAGTTACCCACAAGCTTCCCTCCCCTTTCCTGACTATGGCAACCCAGAACCCAGTTGAGCAAGAAGGGACTTATCCACTTCCAGAGGCTCAACTTGACAGATTCATGATGAAGATGATGGTTGGATACCCCGACAGAGCAGATGAGAACGAAATCCTACAGAGAAGGATAAACAGGAAGACTGACGAAGTCGAGGTGAACAGCATCACCGATCCAAGTATAGTGGTCAAGATGCAGAAGTCTTGCGAGGAGGTGTATGTCGATAGGTCAGTCAGGGAGTATATGGTGGACATCGTTGCAAGAACTAGAGAGGATCCGAGAGTTCTCGTAGGTTCTTCCCCTAGAGGCTCTCAAGCCCTTCTGAAGACTAGTAGGGCTGTTGCAGCTATGCGAGGAAGGGACTTCGTCACTCCAGACGATGTGAAGTCAATTGCAGAGTTGGCAGTGGCACACAGAATTATTCTGAAACCAGAGCATCAGATTAAGGGACTTGAGACCGGAGAGGTCATTCGAGATATTCTACATGGGAAGAATGCAGCGAATGTACCAACGGTCTGAATGTTGAGGTGTAAAGGTGGCCTGGAGCCGAAAGTCTGCGATGTTCGCATCTCTTTCGGTTGCGATGTACCTGCTAGGACTAGTTCTGCGAAACCAACAGTTAGTAACAGTGGCAGTGGTTCTACTTTCATTCCTAACCTGGGCGGCCCTTAGGACAGCGCATGGGGATGTTGCATCCTCGGGCAGAAGGCTCGAGGAGGCAGTTCTTGATGAGGGCATCCAGCTACAGAGTATTGTCGCTATGAGGAAGACCTCGACATCAAGAGTTTTCGAGGATGGAGAGATAGACGTGACTCTTAGAATCCAGAACAGATCTGCAATTGCGAAGGTCTTGGAAGTCAGAGATAGGGTCCCTGAGGTAATGAGGATCAAGAAAGGCGCCAACTACGTTCTAATGGAAATAGGTCCAAAAAGAGAGACGGAGATTTCCTACACAATAGAGACCCCTTTGAGGGGGTTCTACACAATTGGTCCTGTTTGCATCAGGGTACAAGACGAATTGGGGCTCTTTCACAATGAGAAGGAGGTACAACTCTACGACGACTTCCTTGTTTTCCCGAAGATGGAGGACATCAAAGATGCAATGATCAAGAGCAGGGTCCCTAAGATTTTCACTGGAGCAGTGAACATCAGAAACCCGGGTGAGGGTTCAAATTTCTACAACCTTCGAGAGTACTTGCCAGGCGATCCGATAAGGAAAGTGAACTGGAAAGCGACTGCTAGACAAGACGGAAAGATGATGGTTAACGAATTTGAAAGGGATGCTGTTAGCGACGTAATTATTCTGGTTGACAGCAGGGCAGTCAGCGAAACTGGACCAGTGAGCAGAAACTCACTGGTATACAGCACTAGAGCGGCAGCAAGTCTGACCCAGCACTTCCTGTCCAGGCGCGACTCTGTAGGGCTCGTAGTTTATGGGGACGAGATTGTTTCAGTAGACAGAGATACTGGGAAGAAGCAATTGTATGTGATACTGACAAAACTGGCAGGAGCTATGGCGAAGGGGAATACTCCACTGAAGATTGTAACTACTAGGATCATGCCTCACATTCACAGAGGCAGCCCCATCATCATCCTGTCCCCGTTGGAGGATGATCCGACAATAGTCGATGCTGTAAGAGACCTGAGGGCAAGGAACTTCGAGGTCACAGTACTCTCACCTAGCAGTCTGGAGTTCGAATTCGATGCTAGGAGAATAGATAGAACAGGCTACGAGGTACTGAAAACTGAGAGAGACATTCTGATGACAGAACTTAGAGGCCTGGGGGCGTATGTCATGGACTGGGAGCCAGACATGCTACTATTCACGGCTCTGGCTGGGGCAAGAGGATTCTGAGGTGTTGCAATTATGGAAGAAGGCAAGAGTCCAGTAGATACTTCGCATCTATATGAGGGGAAGGTGGTGCGTTCATCGGCCCCTAGCAGAAAACGAGCTGCTGGAACACTGAAAGCAGACAGCGGGATACCCGATGATGCGGTTCCAGATGTCGCCATACCAAGTTGGATAGATGCTATCTTCGGAGGTCCGATTCTCGTTAATAGGGAGTTTGTGTCGCCTAACAAAATGGTCCTTAACCTTCAGATGGGAGCAATAGGTTCGCTCTTGGTACTAGGATTTCTGACTTTCATGCTCACGCCTGTTTCTGGGACTGCATGGTTCGCGATATCAAACATGATCGGTCTTGGCTTCCTAGGGCTATGGCTCCACCTACTGATGATTCTAATTGGACTGATATCTGGTTTCTGGGGGGTTTGGCAAAGGGACCAAAGGGCTATACTACTGTCTTACGTAATGCTAATTCTGGTCACCATCAGGTTTGCTGGAAGCAAGGTCGAGTTTGGGTTGAATTTTTTGCCGGAGAACGAAATCATGCAGAAGTTGCTACTGATATTGTATGCAGTCTTCCTAGTCGTTTACATCGAGGTCTCTAGCGCAGTAATCCGCTTCTCTATGCTCGATACCTCGATAAGAACTGGAGAAGTATACGTGATGAACGTCAAGAGCATCACGGACAGGTATAACAGGGCACTTGGTTACACTCCTATCGTTGCAGCATTGGTAGCAACTCTAACACTGTTCATCAATTTCTTCGTTCCTCTATTCGTAGGTATTTTCGATTCTGTTGCTGCAAATCGTCTCGAGGAGAGCGTGGAGTTGACTAGTGTTTACGGGGTCGCATTGGGAACTATTCTGGTTTTCATCCTGATAGCGGGGATGTTCGCAATTAACCTCCCTCTCAGGATTCAACAGTATCTAGAAAGTCAATCCGGCTAGAGGAATCCCCCGGCAATTCCAAGATCTGCAACAACTAGCATTGCCACAGCTTCGACAACGGGTGCTGCCCTAGGTCCAATAACAGGATCATGCCTTCCGCCTACCTTGAGTGCCTGTTTCTTGTTACTAGGAAGATGCAGAGTGAATTGCTCCCTTGGTAAGCTGCTTGGAGGTTTGAAGTGTACCAAAACCCGTAACGGAGCCCCAGTTGATCTGCCTCCTAAAGCCCCGTCTGCATCTCCAGTCTCGGCACCTTCCAGCTCGGGTAAATCGTGTCCTGGCGCCCACATATCGTTATTCTCTGAGCCCCTCATTCTTGATGACTCGATTCCATTAGAGAACTCTATTGCTCTGGCTCCAGGAATTGCCATTAATGCTCTAGCAAGAGATGGCTCCAAACCGTCGAACCATGGTTCTCCGACCCCAATAGGAAGTCCGAGAATCAATAGCTCCACCACAGAGCCGATTGAGTCCTTCTCCCTTCGGATTTTTCTAATCGCTTCCCCCATTCTTACTGCAGCTTCGGGGTCTCTACAGTTTAACCTAGACATCTCCGTTCCCTCTTCTAGAGTCTGGGAAGTATCTAGATGGATTAATGGCCTGGAAGAGATGTCCCCCACTCTACTTAGATGGGCGTGGCATGACCATCCTGCTTCATCTAGCATTTTCCTTACCTGGCTTCCAGCTGCCACTAATCCTAAAGTCAGCCTGGCTGACTGTGAACCGCCTCCTCGAGGGTCATTGGACCCGCTAGATCTGATTTCCTCGACCATATCAGCATGTCCTGGACGTGGATGATCGGGCAGGAAGCTATAGTCGGATGATCGCGCATCTGAGTTTCTTGCAATCATAAGCAATGGCCAACCTGTTGCCTTTCCCTCGTGAACTCCTGACAGAATCTCGCATTCGTCCTTCTCCATTCTAGCTGACATCCCTCTTCTTCCGGGTTTTCTGAGAGATAAGTCATTGGTGAGGGCGTCCAAGTCGATTTCTGTCCCTGGAGGAATTCCCTCGAATAGAGCCCCTACACACTTGCCGTGGCTCTCTCCGAATAGCGTGACTTTCAGATGTTCGCCAAGTCCCATCCCCATCATTGCACCTCGGAAATCTCATCTTTCACATAAATGCCTGTTGAAATGACCTCTAGCCCAGATTCGGAAAATAGCTTGCAAAGAGATGGTGAATCTTCCTCGTAGCATACTATNGCAATNGANGGTCCAGACCCACTAATGCCAGCTGCAATGGCNCCTGATGCGATGCTCAAATTGCAAATTCTCAGAGCCTCTTGATCATCAGTTGCTGCTGCAACAGCCATTCCATTTGATGACAATGCATCTAGAATTGAACCCCTCATTATGGAAGCTAGGGACCTCTCGAAAATCTGCTGATGATGTGAAAAGTCCTCAGGCGAAATCTCCACTAATCTTTCTCCCCTAAGTACTAGGAGTATCGAAAGACCNGNATCAATNTCTCCTTGNAGAATAATTGACTCAGACGCAGGTAGACTGGGGTCTACAAGCTTCCAACCCGGCTCCAATGACGCCCAATTATCGTCCATACTACCAGTTTTGGCACAGTTGGCGATTAGCTGGGAGTTAGCAGCGATATCTGCGATCTCAGAGTTAGAAAGACCAGTCCAGGCGCATGAGTTGAGAGCTCTGAGAGCCGCACAAGATAATGCTGAGCTTGACTTAAGACCCTGGCCAATAGGGATTGAACTTTCCACCTTCCATCCGAATTTATCGGGAATTGGGAGACCTTTGTCCCTCCAGCATTTCTCCACTGCATCAAGAAGGTCGTGCCTGTCACCTTCAATTTCAATCGCATCTTCTACTATCTTGACGTTGGTTTTTAGTTGGATTCCTAAAGAGCAACCTCTGCTCAATCCCAGAGCATGGAGAATGGATATCGCACCTTTCGATTCTCCCTCTCCTAGCACATTCACTTTTCCACCATCTCCCCATCAAGTGCNATTCCAATATGCCTTACTCGATCGTCTGTGAATACCGTGATCTTGTCTCCAGCCTTTGAATCTGTTACTGAAACAGCCGTTCCCTTCGGTGAAACAAATCTAACGGTCTCTGCTTGCTGGACTACTACCTGCCCCTCTTCTCCGGAAATCTCGAATTTGACAACGAGAAGGGGCCTCAATTCTATTTTTAGCCTACCTACTATTGCAGTTTCGATAGATCCGGAAGAAGACAAGATGGCTATTTCGTCACCCGTTTCTAATTCGCTCATGTACTTGGTCATTCCATCTGCCATCAGGATGTAAGAGTGAATCGCTCCAGCATTAATTCTGAATGGCCTATTGGGAACATATTCTGACGAAATCGTTTCACCATGTATTAGACATAATTTTCCAGAAATAGAACCACTGGCCGCCCCTTGACCTTCGTTTATCCTTCTTGTCAGATCTATGCATACTCTCTCACCAACTCCCGCACTTTCCATAGATAGTATTCTTGCCTCTGCGGGATTTATTTTTCGATTCTCAGGGTTTTCTTCCTTCGTCCATCTATCTCCCAAAAACTGGACTGCTTCATCCAACATCCTTCCTGGAACCAGAATAGCATCGACACCACCTCCAAGCGCAAATGCTGCTCCTGAAATTTCGATTTCTCTATCTATTGCTGCAGCAATTCTAGTCTGACTTCCTCTTGAGCGTGCGACTAGATTTTCCAGAGGTATCATGGTCCAATCCGTGCATCTGACCAATATCCAAGGCACAAGTCCGATGAGCGAAATAGCCTCATCCTGATCAGAGGGGACGTCGATTGAAACTTCTGCAACATCATTGGAGGAACCAGTCCAGAAGCGAGAGACTGTTTTTTCATTAGTTACCAAATTCTCTCCATTTTCTACCCAAATCTGCATCATCTCACCTCAGATGCCTAGAAGCCTCTTCTGCGCTGGCCTCGTCATGAACAATAGCCCTCAATGCTCTGATCCTGGAAGCTGGATCCTCGGAGGAGAATACGTTTCTTCCCATGCAGACTCCCGATCCTCCCGCATTAATTGATTTCTCAACTAATTCCAGAACTTTGCCGAAGTCATCGTCCTTGGGACCTCCAGAAACCAATACTGGAATCGGAACGGAGGAGGTTACTATCCTGAAAGACTCCTCGGAGCCAGTCCAAGGAACCTTGACAACATTGCATCCCAACTCCCATGCAAGTCTAGCTGCATGAGCGACGCCTGATGTGGAGTCTGAATCGTCCAAGTGCAGGTTGCTCCCCCTCGGATAGAACATCCCCAATACCGGGATGTCTTTCTCATGGGAACCTGTAGTTATTCTGGCCATCCTCTTGACCATTTCTGGCTCTGCCGGATCTCCGAGATTGACTTGCGCGGACATTGCTATTGCCCCCCTATCCAGACCCTCGGAAGGAGTAGCCACCAGGACTTTGTCTTGAGAACGATCTCCACCATGGATGGTTGACAAGGATGCATGACAGACGAACCGCCCCCATGAAGTTCTGGCGAAGTGGTGGGATATCGGTCCCTTCTGCATGACTATTGCGTCTGCACCNCCTTCAATGACTGTNTCNACAGCTCTATCCGAATCTAACAAACCCTGTTCCGGGAAGGAGGAGGCACTGTGATCCATTGGTACCCAGACCCCTCTTCCATCAGGTAGAATNGTTTCCAAGCGACCTGCTAGAACGTCTTTCACGATTAATCGCCTATGTTCCCCTCTCTTGAAGGATACCCTCTGACTTGATGAGAGTATCATCGGCGGGGAAATAGTGAATCGAAGTGGAGCNTATTCACATTTCCAAGTCTACTATTACTGGAGCGTGATCAGAAACAACAAGCCCNCCTTCCCTCATTATCTCTGCTGATTTCATCAAAGGTCTTGCAACCTTGTTAGCAAGGATGTAGTCAATCCTCCAACCCCTGTCCCTCTCTCTTGCCCTACGGAAGTTGGACCACCACGAATANGGGCCCTTGACATCCCCCACATGTATACGAAGGAGATCGGACCAACCAGATTCCAGCATCCTATCGAACCACTCCCTCTCGTGCTCCAAGAAACCCGAAGTACGCTTGTTTCCAGATGGGTCCCAGATGTCATCCTCAGTGTGCGCGATATTCAGATCACCACAGAGAAGAGCGGGTTCATCGGAATCCAGGAATTTCTGGCTCCAGAGGAGCATGTCTTCGAGCCACTGATCCTTGTAGTCCTGACGCTCTTGTCTCGCTGATCCATTTGGAAGATACATGTTGACGCAACTCAAATTACCATGTTTTGTCACTAGTACCCTCCCTTCAGGNTCTCTAGTCTCATCGAGATCCGTGTCTATCCCCCTCTCAATCTCAATCATCCCGACTCTCGAGCATGACATTACGCCAGAGTAGCCCTTCTTCTCGGCAGGATGCCAAATCACNTCGTATCCCTCCGGCTCGGACCATTCCTTGGGCATCTGCTCNGGAAGTGCCCTAACTTCTTGGAATAGCATTACGTCTGCATCAATCCTCTCGATGAAATCATCTAGCCCCTTTCTATGAGCTGCTCGGATACCATTCAGATTCCAAGTTACGACTCGCATGTCTATGCGCTATTGCGATAGGTCTTTGACCTTCTCGACTAAATCCATCTTTCTGATTCTTCTCATGCCATATGGGGTCAGGATGACAGAGATGAACACAACAATCCCGATTAGCTGCATTGCTACTGCCGGATCAGCTGATACTGTCATGTAAAATGACCATTGNACGAAAGACGAGATCATTGCTTGAGTTCCGACNAAAGTGAAGATAAATGCCAATACCCCCCCAATCAGTCCTATCGCTAAGTGCTCCCCAAACATCATCCAGCCAAGCCTATTCATTGGGGCCCCAAGCACCCTCAGAGTTGCAATCTCCCTATCTCTTTCAGAGAGATTGATGATCAGGGTATTGAACAGGACAACTATGGCAATTAGGATTCCCAGAAAAAGAATGGAGCCCAAGAAACCCTGCTGCTGTTCTAGAACTGACTCGTACGAAGAAACCAGGTCTTCCTTTTCTATCACTACCAGCGAGGCGTTTCCAAGGTCGCTATCTGGAACCGCTCCATCTGGAAGGTCTATCAGAACCGATGTTGCTTCAATCCCGACTATCTTTGCCAAGTCTGATCTGTGGAAGTAAACNGTCCTGCTCATTTCTCCCTGAGTAATTCCAACGATCTCAACGGACGNGGAGGTCGACCCGAACATGAGAGTCTGGAATTCTCCCCTCTCCCATCCTAGGAAATGGTTCAGTCCTTCATCGATTAGAATCTGATTAGTCTGACGACCTTCTTCGGGCATCTTTCCTTCTTTCAGATCTAGTNGGATTAGTGCGCCACTTTCCGTGGATAGGACGTCCATCCCATTGGCGGAAATCACCCGTGAGTCATTGACTGGATTTGCTGGGAAGGTGATGATTCTCTCATGATAACCCCCCTTATCATTNACCCATTCTATTACTTCGNCCTCTCCTCCGAACAACACATTAGCCTGGATGTCCCAGTTCTGATTTTCTTCGACTGATCCCACCGTCATTTCTTCCATGGATGACATCATTAGAGTCGTGCTTCCGAAAAGCAACATAGAAAGTCCAACTGCTAGGAATGTGAAGGTCAATCTTGCTGGTTTCCTGATACTAGACCTAATGGTCAAGCCAGCGGTTGCAGGAAGCCGGGAAGTGATTTCCTGTATCTTCCTNGAAGAAATCCTAATNTCATGCTCNCCCCTCATCACTTCTAGAGGCTGAAGCCTAGATGCTTGTATGGCTGGCAATATTCCAGAGAAAAGCACTACCGCTGTTGTAACAACCACTATCTGCATCACNATTTGTCCGAGTTCCGTTGGTTGGAGAATGGGTATCCCCATGAAGTCCTCGTAGAACGCNAGCATGGCGGGNGCACCCAAATAAACACCCAGAATCGATCCGAACAAAGATCCAGTGATTCCAATTGCAAGTGGCATGAGGACATAGGATGGCATTATTGCCCACCTTGGAACACCGAGAGTTCNCAAAATCGCTATCTCCCGAGACTGGGACTGGACTAGTCTTTGAAGACTAAGGAAAAGGGTGATTCCAGCTATGGCAGCTATCATCCCAGTTATCGGGATGTAAAACAACATAGCCCCTTCGGCATCNGNACGTAAGATTTCAACTGAGAAAACTTGTGAGCGATCATAAATTAGAGAAGGTGAATCTATTGAATTAGAAATGGNCTCATCTATNGCTTGAGTGATCAGAGTTAGTTCTGGACCATCGTCCTCATCTGTAGATGGAAGATTGTAAGCTGGTGTTCCCAATACGTCGATTAGTATAAGATTCGAAGAGCCACTGCTCAGATTAGCCAGTCTTTCCAGCCCCTCTGATGTTAGATACCCTGTAGCCAGGGTACCCGGTTCAGCAGGGAATAGATCTCCATCNTTTGCATAGTAAAGGTGGTTTGAGTGGAGTCCGATTCCCACGACAGTGAAGTTCATTCTACCGTTTCCGGCACCTATGGTCATGGAATCGCCCAAAGAAACCTCCATCCCCGTTGCAACACGAGCGTCGATGACTATCTCGGATTCCTCTGTGGCCATTCTACCAGANCAGCAATCGTGATCAGGCATCCAAACTCGGTCCACTAATCCCTCGTCGATTCCGTGCCACACGGCTGGGACAAGTTTCTCTTTCTGCTGCCCTTCCTCTGTAATTTTGTGGAACATTGTNCCATCGAGCCTNAATCTGGGCTCGCATTCCTTCAGGACCAAATCGGATTCTGGCCAATTACTGGNAATATCCTCGCAAAGAGAGNCTGAGATTTCTCCGTCCCAAGTACCACTGGGATTCTCTATCCACAAATCTGGAAGATTGACTCCTTTNTCGGAGTCCTCGTAGATTTCATCATACATCCCAGAAACGGTATGCGCGTAAGCTGCGAATGAAACCCCAGCAAAGACTGCCACGACCACCATAGCCACAACTGCAGCGAGTCTGATCTTTGATCTCATCATACTTCTGGCCAGACGCTTGTTTAGTAGGTTGAGCATGTCCTCACCTATCCTACTATATCATCGGAGATTATTTTCCCACTATCGATCCTTATNACTCTTGTAGCGAATTGGACCANGGACTCGTCATGAGTGACAAAAACACATGTGATGCTCTCTGACTCNCACGCCTTGACTAGGACTTCCATTACAACAGATGATGTCTGTGAGTCCAGATTGCCCGTCAACTCGTCTCCAAGAAGGAGGCGTGGCCTCTTTGCTAGGCTTCTAGCTATGGCTACTCTCTGCTGCTGACCCCCACTGATCTCTGCTGGGAAGCGATCTACCTCGTTTTCCAATCCCACAAGTGCCAGTAGACTACGAGCTCTAGCTTCGTCCCTACTTCCTGCCAACTCCTGAATTAGTAGTAGATTCTCCAAAACAGTGAGATCCTGGAGTAGATTAAAGAATTGNAAAACATATCCAATNTTCTCTCTTCTGAATGTAGTCATCGCCTCTGATTCGTTCGTTGGAACCCTATTTCCCAAGAATTGGTATTCTCCAGATGTCGGACTGTCAAGTGCAGATAAGCAGTTGAGAAGTGTGGTCTTTCCAGACCCGGATGGGCCCAAGAGGATGATTCTTTCACCTTCATTTATTTCTAGATCTACCCCGTCTAGTGCCCTTACCGTCTCTGAAGCCATTTGGTAGTGCCTCTCCAACCCATTGATTCTAACAAGTGCCATGTTTTTACCGTACTTTCGAGTTAGTACGTATTGAAAATTGCTTCTGGACTATGAATCTGAAGCACCAGCGAAAAAGGCCATTGATTCCTTGAACAATTCCTCCCTCCTGAACCTCTTGTTGTCCCGTATCTTTAGCCATGTGAATCCAACTGCTAGTAAGATAATGAAAGGGATGAATGCCTCTGCATGATACTTCTCCATCACTTCGATAATCCCTCTAGCAGTATATGCCCATGTAATCGAGGCTGCTGTTCCTCCGATGAAACATGCAGCCAGAACCCTTTGGAATCTCATCCTGGCCACCAAACCCAGCATAGCACCTACCAAGACACCGCTAGCCATGAATGGAATCCAGACAAAAACGATTAGACCCCAGAACCCATACTTATCGATTCTCTTCCTATTCTTGTGGGCAACGTACTCCACTGATGACAGGATGTCCCCCATGAATGGGTTTTGAAGGAGGGCCCCCGGAATCCCCCCTCTCTTTGCCACCATGGCCTCGCCTTCGTGTTCTTCGGTTCCCTGCTCGACTCTTCCAGCGACCGCCCTGTCTCCTAGAGTAGATTTTTCGTTCCTCGCGCTCACTACTAGGGTCCGACCTTCCAACAAAGACTCTAGATCGTGCGCTAGCTGCTTCCTTAGATCTCCTTGAAGATGCTGATAGGTTGGTTTGAATAGGAAGTATGCGAACCTAGTTACAGGCCTGTAAATCACTCTGACGAAAACTGCATCCTCATCGGCCAATATTGCTGACCCGTAGTCAGCTACGTCATGCTTCCTGAACCATCTGGACATGCTCTCTCTGAATGCCTCCTCAAGTTTGCCGAACTGACCCATTGAGGAGAAGAAGGAACTGTAATCTTCAGAAAGTTGGACTTCCGCTAACTCAGTAAAATCAGTCATTTCTCCCGATTCAACTTGTGAGTCCATGCACACCGTCTTGATCTGTAGAGGCCTCATCTCTCCGAATATCCGAAACTCATTCAGAATGTCCTTGATAATCGTTCCCTTGACATCGATGGGGTTGGCAAGGGTCTTCCTTGAGGTATGATATGGTAGGAAAACATCTACAGAAATAGCGCGATCCTGTACCTTGATCGATGATAGATTTGGCTTGATGTGTAGTCTCTTGGATGACTTTTCTATTGTCCGTACGATTAGTCTGTTCATTTGCTCACTTGTTAGGAGGTCATCTGTTTCCCTGTGATACAATCTGTGCATGAGAGGGTACTGGACGCATAGGAAGAATACTGACATCCCTAGAGAAACCATGGCCATATACCAAGGAGGGACCTCTGCATTACCGCCAGTGAGCATTGCTGTCTCCCTGCCACCGACCCACTCTGCCCCCATGAGAATCCACCCCCAAACACCCATGTCCTGGATTGTCATACAGGCTCTGGTTTCTTCATCTGACTTCTCCATGTTCCTGTGAGTCTCTCCAGACCCGAACAAGGATGAGGAGGAAGTGGTATGCAATTCGATTTCGAGGTTTTTAGACGAAATAACATTTCCTAGATTGACGACTTCCTGCGCTATTTCTTCGTCGGACCATACTCTGGAGTCACTATCTGAAGACACTATCCCTATTCTCACAATATAGCTGCCATCTTCCAAATCATCGCTCTTCAATTCTATTGAAAGGTCACCCGTTCCGGATTCGCTCAATGTCAAAGTTGGATCTCCTTCTATGCCCCCATCTGATACTACTGACGATTCGTTCCATACTGCTACAAGAATCGCGAATGTCGAAGAAGGTTCCAAGTTGTGACTTTCTATCTCTAGATCATCCCCCTGCACCCAGGTCTTTATCCAGACTTCTCCCCTTCTGTCAACGCAGTCATTTGGATCCAGAGGGGTTCCGGACAGAGTATCATCAATACTGATCGAGTCACCCAGAATCAATCCAGATGAGGCTAGGGTAATCATTCCGAAGAACACCAAACCAGTTATCACCCCGAAAACCAGGGTATAATCATCGAATGTCTTAGGAACCATGGTATTCACTAAGAAGCTCTTTCCGGGATTTTCCCTCCTATCCCTTATCCTGTCCAGCTCTTGGTCTAACTTCACAACATAATCAGCATCATGAGTAGATGCCNCNTCAATNGTTTCNTCCACATNATTAGTCGTCGAAGAGAGGNCATCTTCAACCATTGGAAGCAGACGTATGGGGNTGACATATGTGATGTTTTTCACGGAAAATNATGCCCCTNANATTGAGAAATGAAATCAAAACCNATGGAGACTGAGTGTAAATTTTAGNAACTGTAATTTTAGGCAATTTTAATGTCCTCCTACTACGTAGGAGGATTATGTCTAGTGGNAACGCGAGNGGNTCGGGGCTATCCCTTCTGCTAGTCATGCTGATGATTCTCCCNAGCTTTCTGGCTATTGCGGTAGTTGGAGAGCAATCTGAGAGAGAAGAGTTCGNATTGCANAGAGNCATCAGTGAGTCNCCGGGTTTCTTCCCNCTTGATCCCGGGGCNNNTAGTTCAGATAATCCGGCTCATGGATGGATTTGGGACAAAGGNAATATCGAAACGGCCTCACTNGCNTTTCGAACGGCCTCCTATGTTCCTATTCAAGAGTGGACCCAGAGAACNGGAGAAGGTGTTATCTCTGGNTGGCACACATTGGGACGGGATTATCCCNTCCCCTCGGATTGGATTTCGAATCTGGAAGAGGAGGGGATNGAGTGCAGAACCTTCTATGCCCCGGTGGGACTCCACTGCAATGTCCCCAAGTTGTCACCAGCAGAACTGATGGACTTGGGAGTNATCGGGGCATTCAGACTAGCTGGAACAGACAAGATGTCTCCTGGGGCCATCGCTATCGCGAATGGTCTCGAGGGGGGGCTGGCGATAAGGGAAGGAGATGATTATGCAATGCTCGCGGTTCTATCCGGTTCAGGGCATTTTGAGGATCTCATCGAGACTGGGGTTGAGGTTCAAGACTACAAATTTAACCGATTCGTGGACCTACTAGTAAGCCCTAAGGAAATCGAGATGCTGGTTTCCAAGGACTTCGTAGAATGGATCGAGCCAAAATATCCTGCTTCTCTAGACAATGAGGTAGCGGCGACCATTAATGGCGCCGAGTGGGTCAGTACTCCCTCAAACATGGCAGGCAATGGGGGTGCACTATCTGGTGACGGAGTGATTGTTGCTGTGATGGACTCGGGTCTCGATAATGCTGCTGAGTGCAACGGAATTTCACATTGCAACAGTGTTAACTCAGGAATAAACGCTGACTTTTCAGGGAGGATCAGAGGAGTGGTATCCTACGCAGGGTCCACATGCGCGACCAAGGGGGGTTGCGGACCTGATGACAACAATGGCCATGGTACTCACGTTGCAGGATCGGTCCTCGGCGATGGAAGTAACTCTCCTGTGGGGTGGGATAATGCCGGAATGGCTCCCGGGGCCCAGCTATTCATGCAGTCAGTTGGCTGGAAATCAACTGACGCTGCCCTCGCCCCTCCATCTTACGGAGATGGATTCCAGGAGGCATACAATGCTGGTGCGAGGGTCCATACCAATTCTTGGGGATCCCCTCCGGATTGCGCCACCGAGGGGAATCTTAACTCTGGCTTATGGTGCTTACAACTCTACAGTGCCACTACTGAGTCCCTGGATACAGCAGCACATCAGTATCAGGACCTCACTATCCTTTTCTCGATGGGCAATGATGGAAGGGACTGCGTTGGCTCGTCCTTCGCTACTGATGAGTCTGACCCGGATGGAGACGGAACTCACCAGTTCCCGGCGCACCCCTATTGTGCTGGTGGGAAGAACGGCGAGATAAATTTGGGGATTCTGAACCAACAGGCTTCGGCCAAGAACATAATCTCTGTAGGAGCTTCTGAGACTCAACGGCAGGGGACAGGACTGAATGTCTTCGACACATATTATGGAGGAGCATTCTATGGTGCTCCCATTCTCAACGAATACGATTCAGATGATCCAGACGGGGTTTGGGGCCGTTCTAACAGAGGGCCGACTTCAGACGGGAGGATAAAACCGGATCTGGTCTCCCCGGGTTCTTCCATCGTCTCGGTGAAATCCTCACAGAAGACCGATCAGAGAGACCTAGCAGACGGGTACTATACAGTCAAATCTGGTACTTCTATGGCAACTCCAATTACAGCTGGATCAGTTGCCCTCCTCATCGAGTATCTGAATAACCATGGATACGATTGCAACCTTGCAAACAGTCCGTCTAGCAACAATTGCCCCGATTCGGCCCTGATCAAGGGCATCCTAAGCGCCTCATCACATGACATGGTGGGACAATACTCCAGTGGAGGCGATGGAGAAAATGGAGCTGTGGAGAAGGCACCTAACAACCATGAGGGTTGGGGGAGGGTCGATCTCGAGAGAGCTGTGGGCAGTGCGTTCACTAGCGGGATAGACATCACTACCTCGGACAGTCACTCGTTCAAACTTAGTGTACCGGATTCGGGCATTGGCTCACTCAGGGTTGTTCTTTCCTGGAATGAGGCCTCGAACGGCGCTTCCGCTGGAACGCAACTGAGGAATGACCTTGACATCCATCTAAAGAGTCCGACAGGAGTTCTACAAACATACACTAATGACGATTTCAACAACCTAATCGGAATCTCAGTCGATTCCCCTGATGCAGGAGACTGGGAAGTAATTGTAACCGGAGTCAACGTAATTGATGGGTCCCAGAAGTATTACCTGGCTGCTAGTGATGGGGTCATATCCGATATGAGGCATCCAATCTCGGATGGTTTTAATCAGCCGGGCTTCCAGTCTGGATCAATCTTCACTGAGACTACGATATCCAGCGGAGGTGATCACATTTGCACAATTCTGGGAGACTCGGAACTCCAATGCTGGGGCGACAACGCATTCGGCCAGCTAGGCGATGGTACCACAGCAGATAGGCAAATTATGACAGCGGTGGGATTGGATTCTGCTAGGACTGCAGTTTCTGTCAGCTCTGGAGAGGATCACACCTGTTCGATCCTGGATAACGGAGAAATTCAGTGCTGGGGTAGGAATAACTTCGGTCAACTGGGCGATGGGAGCAACTCCCACTCCAGCACTCCTGTGGAGGTGACTCTGGGAGAAGTTCCTGTCCAATTATCTGCTGGGGACTGGCACACTTGTGCAATTCTAGACGATGCGAGCCTGAAGTGCTGGGGCAGGAATAACTTCGGCCAACTGGGCGACGGCACAAACTCAGATAGTAGCACACCAGTGACGGTGAGCCTTCCAGGGGAAAAGTTCCTAGCCGTTTCTGCTGGTTCCAATCACACATGCGCAGTTTCGGACAGTTGGGCAGTGAGTTGCTGGGGGTCTAACCAAAACGGGCAATTGGGAATCGGCACTACGGTTTCTTCCAACACCCCTTCTACTGTGACCGTCGGAGGGAGTGTCGTAGCAGTCTCAGCAGGAGGATCGCACACTTGCGCTATACTGGATGGAACAAGCGGAGGCGATGTGAAATGCTGGGGCGACAACGCATTCGGCCAGCTAGGCGATGGTACTACCACCCAGCAGAACGACGCTTCTACTGTCACATCCCCTGTGACAGGAGCAATTACAATTGATGTCGGCAGAAGCCACACCTGCATAGTGGATTCGAGCGATTCCGTACATTGCTGGGGAGGAAGCGACAAGGGTCAAGTTGGCGATGGTAGTACCTCTGCTGGGATTTCTTCGCCCACTGCGATTACATTGGGACAGAATCTAGGGGCGATATCTGTTGCCTCCGGAAAATCGTACACTTGCGTCGTAGGAAGCAATGACCTCCCCCGATGCTGGGGAGGAGTAGGTTCCGATGCACCTCTGGGAGATGAGCCAACAGAGTTCTCAGGAATTTCCAGATGGAGTTACATCGGATCCTCTGAGAGAGACTGGAACAACAATGGCGATCTGAATATTTTCGAAGTTGGAGTANTNGGTGACGGAGACAAGGATGGNTTTCCCNCNGGNNCGACTGATAGNGATGACANCAATCCCACAGTTGCTGCNAATTGCAGCCCGGGCAACTATGGAAGATTCGCCTGCAGAGANGCTACTCCGGGATACTATGTCAGTGGNAGTGGCAATACTGTGATGACCCCNGCTAGCCCTGGNCACTACGTAAACTCGGAAGGAGCGATTNCCCAGACTCAATGCCCNATNGGAAAATTCCAGGAGCTTNCAGGACAAACATCCTGCGAGGATGCTAGNCCGGGATATTACGTNCCCGGACTCGGAGCTTCNGAAGGNACCCCNTGCCCGGCTGGAAAGTACAACGACCAATATGGNATGACCTCTGACCTGGCTTGTCAGTGGGCAGAAGCAGGGCATAGCGTCCCNGTNCTAACNCAAGTGTCTTCNGGNGCCTTNCATTCATGTGCAATTCTNGANGATGGTTCAGTCAGNTGCTGGGGGGAGAACANCAACGGGCAACTCGGTGATGGCACTAGAGATNCTAGCCTGGAGCCTGAGAGAGCCTCGATGCCACTNGGAAGAAAGGCCATCGAGATNTCCNCTGGTTCATACCACACCTGTACTTTGTTGGATGATGGTTCGGTNCGATGNTGGGGNNANAACGNATTCGGCCAGCTNGGCGATGGNACNACNATNGAGAGNACNACNCCTGTAACAGTTGANCTCGGGCCTGGNATGAGTGCTACNGGANTCTCNNCTGGAGAGTCNCANACATGTGCCGTGCTNAACGACAANAGNGTGAAGTGCTGGGGGCTAAACAGAAATGGCCAGCTAGGTAATGGCTTGTTTGAAGACAGTCTGGCCCCAGTTCATACCACCTTGGGCGAGATCGAAGTCCTGGAGATATCATCGGGTTCTTTCCACACCTGTGCAATTACTAGCGACAGGGAAGTAATGTGCTGGGGGGAGAATTGGAATGGTCAACTTGGGGATGGAAGCAACTCTGACAGAAACACACCGGTTCAGGTATCTGTACCCAGTAACAGCAGCGCAGTAACCATAGATTCTGGCGCATTCCACACATGCTTGGGCATGAATGACGGGGCAATGTTCTGCTGGGGGTACAATGAGTACGGACAACTAGGAAATGGCGGATCCTCCGACTCCAACGTCCCTCAGCCATCTCCTCTGAGTGCTGATCTTCTTCTGATGCAGGTCGGTGTAGGACTCTTCCACAGCTGTGGGCTTTTCGATACCGGCGAAGTCGCCTGCTGGGGTGAGAATAGCAACGGGCAACTCGGTGATGGGACCCAGACCTCCCATTCCAGTCCTGAGATAATCACATTGAGCACAAACGCCTCATCAATATCAGTGGGACACAGGCACACCTGCGCAATTCTGGATGATGCCAGCCTGAAGTGCTGGGGGGCTAACGAGTTTGGACAAGTAGGCGACGGTTCCACTTCAGATCTTGATTCCCCTACTTCTATTGATCTAGGTCATGGCTCTAAAGAGCAAGTTCCCTGTGCCAGAGGATCCTATCAGCCACTCCCCGAGAAGACAACCTGCATTCTATCAGACAGAGGATTCATGGTCCCATCAACGGGTCAGACGGATCAGGTTTCGTGTCAAGCCGGTTACTACTCCAGTCTTAGGGGACAACATGCGTGTACGCCAGCCGCTAGGGGTTTCTACGTTTCAGAAAACGAGGCTACTTCCCAGACTCAGTGCCCATCGGGGCAATCTACCCTTAGTGAGGCATCCACTTTCTTCGATGACTGCTTCTCAGACTTCGATGGGGATGGAATACCCGACCAGATAGACGAAGACGACGACAACGATGGAGTGCCTGACCAGGACGACTACGACCCACTAGACCCTGAGGTATCCATCGACTCGGATGGAGACAGAATCCCAGACAGCATCGATACAGATGACGACAACGATGGAGTGAATGATACTGAAGACCCCTTCCCAAATGACCAGAACGAGTGGGAAGACTTCGATGGAGACGGAATCGGAGATAACTCGGACGATGACGATGACGGCGATGGGAGGCCAGACTCCTTCGACGTCTTCCCGAACGACCCCAACGAGTGGTCTGACGCAGATGGTGATGGGTGGGGGAACAACGTAGACCCCGATGACGACAACGACGGTAGGTGCGATGACACCACGTACCACATAACAGATGAATTTGGAGCATTAGTGAGCAATAGGGGGCCAGACCTGGACGGGGACGGAGCGCCCGATTGCCTAACCTCGGCGAAAGGAGACGAGTTTCCACTAGATGCAAATGAGACCGATGACACCGATGGGGACAGTATAGGGAATAACCAAGACACAGACTGCGATGGGGATGGTTGGCTCAATCCTGTACCATGCAATAGCCAAGGCAGCGGGGAAGACGGCACTGATGCCTTCCCCCTGGAAGCGGACAAATGGTCCGATTCTGACGGAGATGGCTTCGCGGACCAGGGGAGCAACGTGGATGCCTTCCCAGATGATCCGAGTGAGTGGTTGGATACCGATGGAGACAGTGTTGGAAACAACGCAGACGAGTGCCCGTACGAGTTCGGCATCAGCTCTCAAGACGAAGACTTCATTCAGATTCTTGCTTTACCTGGAAACGACCTTGGTTGCCCCGTTCAGACGATAATCGGGGATGAGATAGTCGCAGATGTCGGAGAAAGTGAAGATGATGGATTCGAAGGAGGAGATGACTCACTCGACTTTGATGGCGATGGAATCTCCGATGCATTCGACACGGACGATGATGGAGACGGAATTCCAGATTTAGAGGATGGGGTACTAGGCGATGAGAAGTGGTCCAAGGACCCATTCAGACCCTTCTCAGGAGAAACNTGGGCAATTCTAGCAGTTTCGGTATCNTTCATTGGAGTGATAGCCTACCGTTCTGCTGGNTGGAAGAAGAGGGGNATNGCCAACATCCGCTCTAGAAGAATAAGAATTCAGTGATGGTGGTGCAGGGGGCAGGATTCGAACCTGCGAAGCACTACGCACAGCGACCTGAACGCTGCCCCTTTGACCACTCGGGTACCCCTGCTGAGAGTTCGCCCT
>NZTJ01000046.1 GCA_002697065.1 Methanobacteriota archaeon | reverse complement strand
GGCATCTGCTGCGGGGATCGCAGGCATCGTGAAGAGCAAAGCGAGGGGAGATATCCCTCAAGGCTCCACACTAGTCGTTACCGTAACCGGACACGGACTGAAGGACCCGTCTATCGCCATCGAGAACTCCGCCGCTAGGTCTGTAGTTGTCGATCCAGATCTCGAATCAGTCCTGGATGCAATCGGAATGCAATGAGTATGGTTATTGCTATCTTACCAATCCCACGTCATGGATGACGAGTTTTCAGAACGCGCATTTCCCACCAGAGCCGTCTGGTCTGGAACCAACCACATGGAGGGCTCCGCAGTCACTCCGATCTTCACTACATCTACGTATCAGCTCAATGACGACAGATACCGAGATTGGGCCGAAGGTGGCCAGCATTCCCTAATCTACAGCCGCTGGTCGAGTGTGAACTCTGAGGCCGTGGCTTCGAAGGTAGCCTCGTTGGAGGGAGCAGAGGACGGAGAAACCCTCGCAAGTGGAATGGCCGCAATATCTTCGACACTCCTTTCCATGCTTTCGAAGGGCGATCACATGGTTACATCTCCAGATATCTACGGGGGAACATACGGCCTACTAACCTCCGATTTCCCCAGATTCGGAATAGACGTAACAATGGCAGACATCAGAGACCCCTCTTCATTCGAGGCTGCGATAAACGAGAACACCAAGGTACTCTACGTCGAGACATTAACCAATCCTGTTCTCAAGGTGTGTGATTTGGAGGCAATGGCATCAATAGCGAAGAAGCACGGTCTGATTTCGGTTGTCGATAACACATTCGCCACTCCATGGGCCTGCCAACCCATTTCAATGGGTTTCGATGTCGTTATTCACTCAGGAACCAAGTTCCTGAACGGACACACGGATCTAACAGCAGGCATAGTTGTCGGAAGAGCCGACTTAATCAAGGGGGTTTTCAAGACTAAAACCAGACTAGGAGGAACCGCGGACCCCCTAATGTGCTACCTCCTAGAGAGGGGTATGAGAACCCTGCATGCTAGAATGCCAATACATGCATCAAACTCTTCTGAACTGGCTAGAAGACTGGAAGAACATCCCGAAATCAGCGCAGTTAACCACCCCTCTCTGAAGAGCTATGCTGACTATGAGGTGGCTAAGCGCATAGTCCCNAACGGNACGGGAATGCTNTCATTTGTNGTAGAAGGAGGTGACGAGAGAGCAATGCACTTCGTCAGAGCACTCGAAATAATNTTCGAAGCTACAAGCCTAGGAGGGATAGAGAGCCTGGTTTCTTGTCCTTTCAATACGAGCGATATTTTTGTTCCCGAGGAAGATAGACTTGAGGCTGGCATCGTCCCTGGTTTCGTGAGGATGAGCGTCGGAATAGAGGATGTTGATGACCTATGGTCAGACATCGAACAAGCCCTGCAGACCAGCCAATCCTGACAGGTGGTATGATGGACCAAACTCTTCTTCTTGCCACTCTTGTATTCATAATCCCGATGTGCTTCAGCCCAGGACCTAACAACGTACTCTGTGCTGCTCACGGCTCGCAACACGGATTCAAAGCAACCCTTACTCTGATTTCNGGCATGGCTGTCGGTTGGTCAACTCTGGGCTTATTCGTTGGGGGNGCTACTGTTTTCATAGAGGAGAATCAGGAGTTCTTCGAGATATTGACCTATGTAGGAGCCGGTTACATTGCATTCCTCTCGTACAAAATCGCGACTTCCAAGTCTCTCGAGGATGGAACCCTCGAGGAGGAGCGTCTAGGATTTTCAACGGGGGTGGTCATTCAGTTCGTTAACGGAAAGGCGTGGATTCACTTTTTGGTCCTCATGACCACATTCGGATCCCTCTTTGGAACTGGATTCTCCGGAAAGGTCATGCTAGTAGTACTGAATGTCGTCTTCGGCCTCCCAGCAGTCATGACATGGGCTGCATTCGGAACAGTCCTACGTAGAGCCTTCACTACCCCTCGATCTGCTGCTCTACTAAATCGAGGAATGGGCTTGTCCCTCTTCGCTGTCGCACTTTGGATAGTCATACCATCNGAGTTTTACGATGCTCTTNTCGATTGAGTTGTTGGTGCAGAGGGCAGGATTCGAACCTGCGAAGCACTACGCACTGGGACCTCATCCCAGCCCCTTTGACCGCTCGGGTACCTCTGCTTGTGAGTCAGTGGGCTTACGCCTGCGTATTTCAGAGGTATCCTATCTTCCATAGGGCCAAGTAAATGATGGGAGCCAGCGGCAAGCAAATCGCAAACGCCCTTCTGAAGGCCCTCCATAGCCCGTCCTCATCTCCTTCTGGGATGCTATCCGCCGCAGCCACAACCAATTCCTCAATAATGTCCGCTCCAGGACTAATGCTTGTCATATTCTAACCTCAGAATCTAATTCCGACTTTGGCAGCCATGGGGGGCATCTGACCGGTCTTGGCGTAGTAGAACAGAGATGCCCTATTCACGGCTTCAACTGTCGAGAAGAAAAGTACCGTGAATAATAGCCCCACTGCGAGGATTATGATTCCCAAGATGACTCCCAAATCACCTAAGTACATCAGAGGGATGGATGTTCCAATCAGAACGAAAATGCATAGAGTCATCAGAATGCCGGTGCCGATGTGAGAAGTCACATCCTCCCCCCAGGTTCTCTTGAATAGCTCTGTACTCCTACCCATGCTATCCATTACCCCGGCCCTCTCAAGGACAATCATGGGTATCATGAAGAATGTGACAATCCACCAAGCGATTCCAATGATGAAACTAGCAATGCCTGCTACTATACGTAGTGGAACTGGGGCGTCATTGCCACGAGCAAGCCCCTCGAGTATCTGGATGAAAAGACCAACCGTTCCTGCGATTAGTCCCCAAACGAGAATCTGCGGTAGGCACTTCATCGCTTGTCCTATGCCGTATGAGAAGCTTGGGTTTGTTCCCGAGCTGAGGCGCTCGTACGCGCTAGCGACGATAGCCGCGTTCCAGAATACCGTGATTACAGATACTAACATGTAGAAGACGAACCAAATTGCCATATGAGCGAAAACCAACTCACTGCCACATTCATCGCCGATGCAGTCCGGGTCGGATGTGATAACATCCAGACCGACCGAGCCGGATATCGCTGCTCCTATTGCTAACAGAGAAAATAAAGCCGACAGAAGTGAGTACACCATTAACTCCGGGTCGGACCATACCACCGCTATTCCGAGCTTTGTCATCTTCCACCCCCGAGAGATCCTCTGGCCTATCCCAATCCTTCGTCCTCCGCTGTGCATCATCCAGGTATCCCCTGCAGTAACCACGGTGCAATTCTAATGGTCAGGAGTAATAACGATATTCACGGAATCACCAACATAGACCCTACCTTCCCGTACAACTCTTGCTAACCACCTAGACCAACCGAACTCCTGATCATGGTCGACTCTGCTGAATCGTCTCCCGATGAACGACTCGCCAATTTTTGAGCATGGAGCGCAAGGCTCACTAAGCTCCAAAACAACATCACCAATCTCCAAGTGTAACCCCTCAGAAAGTGACTCCCAATCGACTCCTCGAATAGTCAGATTTTCGCCCGTAGAACCAATTTCTATGGGGTGACCCTCCTGCTTCAGTCGCTCGATTAACTCCAGTGAGAAGATACAGACAGCTCTATCTGGATCCCCGCCCATACCGGCACGGAATCTGTTGAAGTCGCCCTCGACTCCTTCCTTCGTGATATCCGCAGATTCAACCATGGACTTAGGCACGCCTCCGTCACTGACGTTAATTGAGTGAATTTCGCTGCTCATTGGAACCTCTCTAGAAATCGAATTCGACCTCCAGTCTATCTACCATTTCTACATATCTCTTCGATAACTCCTCGTTCGGATCAGCTAGATTATGCTTCCAATAACGCCAACAAGCAATTGAAAGAGTCGCATATCTGTGCATTGTTGGAAGCGCCTCAATCTCCTTATCGCCGAGTATTCTGATACTTTGATAACCTCCAACCAGGGACTCCCATCTCTCAAATATCGGCTCTGTTCCTTCCCAGCCAAATCCAACGAATGCCATGGCCAAATCGAAAACCTTCGGACCTATCCAAGCCTCCTCCAAGTCCAGAATGGCTCTAACACCCCCCTTTCCGATTATATTGTCAGGAAACAGATCCCCGTGTAGAACTCCAATGGGAATNTCTTNGGGCAGGTTACTCTTGATAGNACTANACTCAGAAGCAAGAAGTCTGACAAAAGAGANATCAGGACCCCCATCTTTGGATAGGGATGCAACCTGATCGAAAAGTGTGAACCCCATCCTATATTCCCTTGGAAAACATTCCGAAACAGGTATCTCGTGCATTCGGGCCAATTCCTTTCCCAGACTAACCAGAGATTGAGAGTCCTTTCCGAGATGTCCACCTTGGATATACGGCAGTAGGGTCCAAGCAAACCCGTTCTTCTCAGCAAAACTCCTGTCATCGTAGAGCTTAATCGGTACAGTAGTAGGAATTCCGTGACTATCAAGATGAATATGCCTAAGAATTACCCTATGGACCTCTTCTACTCTATTTGCAAACCATGCCTTCAGGACGACCTTACTACCATCAGCTAAATGCAGGAGGAAGTTCGTATTATCCCAACCCCCTGCTAAAGGGACCATCTTCTCCAGGTGCGGGAGTTCGGCTAGAGATAGCAGCCAATTCGCGTCTTCTACTCCTACCCGGTTTGTCACGGACATCCCTGTACTTCGACACATATTGCTTCTTCTCTCCATTAGGACTTAACATCCGTATGGTTGCGAGGTGTCATGGGCGACTCTGGGAAGGTTTCTGGGACACACGCTTTCCTAATCGGGACCCCCAAGTCAGGGACAACTTGGCTAGCTGCAACTCTCTCTCAGAATCCTGAAATCTGCGTCTCAAATCCAAAGGAGCCAAACATCATAGCCACTCACAAGGGAACATTCTCACGAAATGACGAGGAGCCAGATTGGGAACTTTACGAATCTTTCTTCGAAGGAAAGGGGATTAGACTCGATGCATCTATTCACGCCTTTTCATGTCCCGAGGCACCAATCAGAATTTCTGAGAGATTCGAAGATCCACGTTTTATCTTGTCTTTTCGAGAACCAGTCTCTAGGACTTTCAGCCATTGGAGAATGATCCTCGATGATGGAGAAGCAGAGGCAAATGGAGCGGATTGGTCCGAGTTCGAATCAGCATGGAAAGACGAGAGGCTAAGGTGTGACTCGAGATACGGGAGCTCGATGGAAAGATGGTTGGAGAGGTTCGAATTAGACAGGTTCTACATTATTGACAGTACTGATTTGAGAACTAGACCAAAAGAAGTCCTAAGTGAGTTAGATGGGTTTCTCGGGCTGTCTGGGTATCATTACAATATAGACATGAATAGAGAATCCAACTCAGCTTCTNCCCGGAGACCNAAGTCTGCNATCGGAAATATGGTTCGCNCATTCTTCTCCTATGTTCCTCATCTGTTGAAGGGGCCCATAGTTAGAATTCTTGAAAAAAGAAAACTGGACATCTACAAAGCTCCGATACTTAGCAAGAAAGTCCAAGTTCTTCAACCTCAAAANGAGCATTACAAGGTATGTGACAAAATCGTATCAGAAGAAGTAAAACTTCTATCTAGAATTACTGGTTTTGAAGCGAAGGGATGGATGGAAAGGCAAGACTAATCCGACCGACAGAGAAAAAAATCCAGTTCGACCACCGAANAGTCATGGGTGAACCNCCGACACGTCTACTTGTCGTGAAGGCGGCTATGGTTAGAAACGGTGGCGCAGCGAGGGACCTGATGCGAAACCTACCCGAGATAAGTAGAAGATTTGAGACCAAGTTCGCTTGCCTGAACATCTTGGACAGCCAGAGAAAGTCAATCGAATCGTTAGGTGTTGAAGTGCTATGTCCAGTCAGGCAATGGGAAATCAAGGGAGGCCTATGGAATGAGATTTCGGCTAAGCAGGATCGCAGCTCCAAGAGAGCATGGGAAGATTTGGATGGGATAGAACAGGCTATAGAATGGGCCGACGCTATTCACTTGACAACAGGTGCGGGGTCGATGGATTTTACCTCAATAGTTCCCGATAGCAAGCCATTACACCTACATTTTCTNGAGTCCAAACCGGGGATTTTTGACGATGTCAATCACCTAAACTCCGATGGAACTGGGTTATGGAAAGCAAAACTAGTTCATATTCTGCAATTCTATCACAGAAGAAGGATAATTTCTTTATTTCAAAAGTTCAAAAAGAACCACTCTTGGATAATAAATGCCAACTCCAAGTTCTCAGCCTCTAGGCTCNGGAAGGAATACGGNATAGAAGGTGGAGTACTGTATCCTGTAGTTGACATCTCAGAATTCAATTCAAACCCTTCAATCGATGAAAAGGAGACTATTGATAGATTTAGGAGCGAAGATATTCCCTATGTGGTCACCGTAGGAAATATGAGTCGGTTCAAGGGTGTTTTCGAGGCACTTGAGCACGTTTCGGGATGCGANCTAGACCTCGTGGTAATCGGAGGAGGATCTTCAGAGGAAAATGGTAAATTCCAAAAAAAGGCCAAAATGCTTGGAGTTAATGCGCAGGTTCTTTCTAATTTGACCTCAACAGAGATGTCCGCTATTTTCAGAAACGCGAGGGCAGTAATCGGCCTCTCCCATGGGGAGGCCTTCGGTTTGACACCAATAGAGGCAATGGCTACAGGAACGCCTCCGCTATTCGTTGACTACGGCGGATACACCGATACAATCGTCGACAAAGTAAATGGAAGACTGCTTAGGAGGGGTGATCTCGATTCTTGGGCTGCCGCCTTCGAACAAGTTGAGGACCAAAAAACGCGAGAGTCGTGGGCAANGGCAGGAACAACTAGGATCAAGGAATTAGGACTTACTCCTGAAAGACACGTGGACCGACTTCAAGAATCTGTAGCCTCCATCATTAGCTTGTGANNAGTCAGACAAGGTCATTACAAAGCTGTAGTCTAACAATACNTGNGNAAGATTCAGTTTCTACCATAGAACTAGTGATGCCCTCAACGATAGGCATGGAACGACATGCGGCCCTGATTAATGGTATGACGAATCGGACCGCGACCTGTGAACATTCCCTTAACCGCAGAATAAAGTCGAACCGGAATGGAATAACGAATCCATGGATTCTTTGGATAGACAACCTCAACTCGTGAGAATCCCAAATCATCGAGCATTCCTTTCATTGCAGCCACGTTTGGAGCCCAATAATTGGTATCATCGCTGTTCAAAGTATCACCTGGATAGTAGACCATCGACGGTTTACTACGGTGAAGGTCATCAACCACGGTTTCGATAATGAGAAGCTCATTGCATACACTAGCAGCTACTCGTAGACCACCCATTGGGTCTTGAAGATGGTAAAGAACTCCAAGGAACATCACGACATCGAACTTTCCAACATTGTCCGGCGATATATCCATGGCATCGATATCGAGTGACTCAACTTTCGAGTTAAGTGCTTTGTGAGCGAAATTGAAGCCATCTTTCGTGCCCCAACCAGGACCACTCCAACAGAAGTGATCCGTTGCCAACACACGCTCTGCNCCTGCCTTTTCAGCTTGGAAAGAGAAGAAACCATCCCATGCAC
Source organism: Methanobacteriota archaeon (assembly GCA_002697065.1). The sequence goes on along the minus strand of NZTJ01000046.1, from coordinate 6,542 downwards.
CGATGTCTAGAACGGTCTTACCAGACAAGTCCTTTGGCAGACAGACTTGTTCCAATTTGTCCATTGAAGAATCTAAACCAGGTGTTACGGTTCCATCATCCAAGGGGATTGAGTGAAACCAGTTGATTTCGTCCATATTTTCGTCCTACTCAGATTTTAATTTAATTTTAATGGGCATTACGTAAGTGGGCAATCAACCATCCATTGCTCATGCATTAGTGAAGCTCAAGATATGTTGCAGAGAGANTAGTCACAAGCTAGGGAGTGTNATACCTACGATGTATCANGGTTCCANATGACGGATTTGTAATGAGGAAATTACTGAATTAGATATTGATCAANAATTACCGTCTGTTTGAAATATAACAAATNATCTTGATGAAGATATATGCTTCTAAGTCACACTCACAAGTTTATTTTTGTAAAAACTCGAAAAACTGCTGGGACATCTATCGAAGTCGACTTGAGTAAATTTATGTCGGACGAAGATATTGTGACTCCAATCATCCCCGAAGAACCCGGACATATCCCAAGAAACTTCCAATGGGAAGATCGAAAATATTCTTCAAAAAATAAATTCTATAATCACATGCCTGCCATAGAAATCGAGAGTAAAGTTGGGGATAGAATATACAACAGCTACTTCAAATTCTGTGTGGAAAGAGAGCCTATTGACAAATGCGTTAGTCATTACTCGATGAAAAGAAACAGCCCCACACACAACGCCAAAACCCGTAATCTATCCTGGGAGAAATATGTTATGGCAGGGGATTTCCCCATTGATACAGACAAATACACTGATCAGAAAGGAAACTTGATTGTTGACAGAATAATAAGATTTGAAAATTTGGAGAATGAAATTTCAGACTTATCCAAGAAATTGAATATTGGATTAGAAACAATCACAACAAGGGCAAAGTCTGGGTTTAGAACCGAAGTTGATGTCACTCCTGAGCAAAAAGAACGAATTTATTCTGCATTTGAATCAAGCAACCGATTTACCGGTTATGAAATTTAATTATTTTACTGGGTTCACGTTTCACTTTGATTCTGAGAGTTATTTCTCAGCGTGGGAATTAAGACCAACCATCGTCTCAATCTCTAATCGACTCCTAAAACGGTAAAATTTGGGAGCTCCGCCAATTTCTCGTTGACTTCAGCGATCTGCTCGTAGAATGGCTCTAAGNTTGGGTTCATTTCTCTGGTCTTTCTTTTTTGGAAGCCAGAGAATGGAACCCCAAAGGTTCTCTCGAATTCAGACGCGTTTTCCTCAATGTGATCTGTGTTTATCAGGACCACGGGAAAGAAACTCCCCGATGTCCAATTGTCAATTTGCATGGAAACATTCTCTATCCACCTTTCTACNGAGAATTCGCCGGCATCTTCTCTTAGTTTGTTGTAATTGAAAGTGAATCCTCTGTTAATCTGAGAACTGAGAGCCAAGCCGAAGTCATCTACAAAGCAGAAGACGCCCATATCAACATCCACCTCTAGGGGCCTGATGTAATGGCACCCCTTGGCTCTGTGTGCCTCATTCTGGATTACGTATTTCTGTTCCAGTAGGTTTACGATGAAGTTTGAGCGGGCTCCTCCGAATGAGTTTACCCATATGTCAATCGGCTCCTTGAGGAACATTTCTAGTAACTCACTCTCATCGATGAAAATCCTGGACCCGTCCGGGTTCTTGGGAGATCTATCGAATAGGGACTTTGGATCTGTAAGAAGCTGCTTCAGCGTCCAAGCTCCCGGAATATACACCTGATCCCCAACTCTTCTGTATGGGCATTCGTAATAAATCCCCACAATAATGGGATTCAAACCTACTCATGCCGTCTAACAAAGGTGTGTTACTCTACATATTATTCAAAGGTTCACAGCCTTACCGGAGGCTATGGTGAACATAGCATCAATCATCCTAGGCGAGTTTCAGGACGATTTAACCGTCCTATTTGGTGAGACATTGGGCTGGATTGTGGGGCACACGATTCTAGCTGCGGCTCTGGTAACTATCGTACTAGGAATCAAAGAGAGGGATCACATCATCAAAAGATCAGGATTCGGGAAGAGCGAGACATTAGATTTGGGAGTCTTCCTCCTGCTCACTCTTTTCCTCTCCTACATTTATACAAACACATTCCACTTCGAGTCAATGGCCTCGTTGGCTCTCGGTGCCGCCTCATCCCTGTCTTTGAGGTGGATGGTCGTCGTATTGGGCTAGCCTTTTCTTCTCCTGAAGAGTGCAAACAGTGAAACTATCAGAATTAACCCTCCAACACCAGCNCCAATGAACAAACTCTGATTCTCCTCGGTAATCCCCAGNTCCTCAAGAAAAGTTCCATTCACANCCAACCCAACAGAAGGAACCACAGTTTCCTTCTCGTTAACCGTGAGCGGAAACGCGAATTCGCTAGAACAACTCCAAATCGGATCTGTCATTTCATCTATTACGATTAGACAACCCTCCCATTTACTCTGAAGATTGGAAGGCGTGGTTAGGATGAAGTCACAGTTGACTGTGCCCATTGGATTCTCAATTCTACAGGCATTTGAGGACATATCATTGAATCCAGAAGGCCACATAGTTTCCTGAGTGCTCCCCTTCTCAAGGAGGTGTAGCGAGACTTCCAGAGAACCCTCTTCGTTACTGTCGCAACTGTAAACAACAGAGAACGATACATCTTCCCCGGCTTCAGAGAATATTGCAGAAGGACGGGAGGAAGAGCATACGGTATATGGAAGAACCTCCACTTCTACAACATCGTCATCTGAGAATCCGAAAACGCTCACCGGTACCCCGTTCCACTCAGTGACTACTACGCTAACGTTGAACTCATACGACCCTGCTGGAACTTCACTTGAAGACTCTACTGCAATCTGGAAATCTACAGACTCGCCTCCTCCGACGGTAATACTTCCCGGACCAGCCACATTCAGGTTTTCTGATTGGTACGAGATTTCGATACTTTCAGAGCCCGAGGTAGGATTAGTCAGTTCGCAGTTAACAATTGCTTGTTTTGCAGATCCAGGAGATAAATCCAACTCAATCGAATCCTCGCATTCCACATCGGCCTCGGGCAGAATTTGAGCCGAACCACTGGGTGAAAACAAGCAGATTAGCATCATGGAGGAAACGAATATGACAGCGATACGTTGTATTTTCACAGTAATTGCTGAGTTTTAACTATCATAGACATTCTTATTTTTTGCTAACAATTGGTACGTTTTCCCTCCTCAAAGCATTCATGTCAGCCTTTCGTACCGAAAGCCAACATGGGAGGGGACTCGGATAGGGCCAAGGTCGCAATCACCCCCCGCAGCACTAAGGTCACCAGTGGTACTGAGGTCCAAGAGAAGCTTATTGTTGCAGCGAGAGTATTTTCAGATCTTTTGAAGCCAACATTTGGCCCCAGAGGTCTAGATAAGATGCTCTACAAGACGGACGGTACTACGGCAGTTACTAACGATGGGGCGAAGATAGTAGCCGAACTTCTGGTACGACATCCTGCTGCTAAAATGATGGTCTCTATGGCAGAGTCCCAGGAGGAAGACTGTGGAGATGGGGTAACAACCACGATGCTACTGTGCGGGTCCCTACTAATCGAGGCGAATAACCTATTCAGGAAGGGCCTCCATCCTCTAACTCTAATTGATGGATATGAACTATCACTCAAGACTGCCATATTACAGATTGAGAAGGATCTAATCAAATGCGACGAGAAGACTCTATTGGAAGTGGCCGAGACATCTCTAAGAGGCAAAGTTGCAGGAACGGCACTCGAGTCCTTCGCCAGTCTGATTGTAAAGGCCCTGAGTACAGTTTTAGACAGCAGAGGGGCAGCATCTGCCGAACATGTTTCAATGTTCAAGAGCGGAAAAGGGAGTATCGGGGACTCCCGTTTGGTTAACGGAATCATTCTCCGAAGGCGAGTGTTGATGGACAATCTGCCCAACGACTTACTAGATGCAAAGGTAGCATGTCTGAATGGGGATTTGAAAATCAGGAAAATGTCGAGAGATGTGGAGATGAAAATCACGAGCGCTGACGATCTCGACTCGTTCGTCGGGGCCGAGAAAGGTAGGAAGGAGAATATTTTCAGAAGCATCCTCGACTCTGGTGCAAGAGTAGTTCTTTGCTCTGGCGAGATCGAAAGGGACATTCTGCACATGCTCTGCCAGCGATCTATCCTAGCTGTAGAGGGACTGGACCCGTCCGAACTGAGAAACGCCTCAGATGCAACAGGAGCAAGGATAGTGGAAAACCCACGCGATATCGAAGCATCCGATTTGGGTCAGTGTGGCAGAGCGTCATGGGAGAGGAAGCCAGCGACCAATGAGGTAGAAGATGTGATTCGAATTGAGGGATGCCCTAACCCATCAGTGGTCACGATAGAGATTGGGGGTGCAGGGGAGGTAGGCACAGAGGAGGTAATCAGAGGGATTCACGACTCACTAAGATCAACTTCGTTGGCATTGAATGAGTATGTTCTTCCAGGAGCAGGAGCAATCCATAGCAGAATCGCTCAAGCAGTTAGATTGGCTTCAGAGAAGCAAGCAGGGAGGGAGAGACTCGCAATGGAAGCATTTTCTAGAGCCATGGAGACAATACCCGCCACACTTGTTGAGAATGCCGGAGGAGAACCATTGGATCGCATCCTAGAGTTACGATCTACATCACTGGCAGAACCTCCTGTGGGAATTTCCGAAGATGGCAAAAAATGGATAGTAGAAGGGGTCTGGCATCCTAGGTCAGTAATTGAGAACTCTTTGCAAACGGCCACCGAGACCGCAATGGGGATGTTGCGAATAGATCAGGTCATTTCCGCTAGAGGCGAATAGCGACCGCGAACATTCAAGCCTCCTTCATACACGGGTTCCCATGGAGCGACCCACAGCGCTGATCAGCGTATGGGATAAAACCGGAATCGAAGAACTGGCTGCATCACTACAATCTATGGGCTGGACTATCCTATCCACGGGGGGAACCGCATCCAGGCTTAGAGATTCAGGAATCAAGGTTACCGACGTGTCCGAAGCTACCGGTCACCCTGAGATATTCGATGGTAGAGTAAAGACCCTACATCCTACTATTCACAGTGGGATACTTGCCAGACGAGATTCGAGAGACGATATGGAAAAACTAGCGGAAATGGGCTACGATTCAATCGAAATGGTTTGTGTGAACCTTTACCCCTTCGAAGAAACTGCTGCTCGAGATCCTCCGGCAAGCGATCATGAACTGATAGAGATGATAGACATTGGCGGACCGACGATGGTAAGATCAGCGGCAAAGAACCATACAGACGTCATTATAATCACAAACTCAGAACAGCATGGTTCGGTACTGGAAGCACTTTCGCAAAGCGGAGGAGACCCCTCGGGGGTGGACTTAGCGATGAGAAGAGACTTGGCAATGTCAGCATTCCAATCTACCGCAGCATACGATACCGCTGTTTCCAACGAGTTTTGGAGTAGATTCTCAGAGACTACCATCCCTAATAGGATTCTGACAACCTCAGATCAGGGTGTAGAACTAAGGTATGGAGAGAATCCTCACCAACCGGCTTCTTTCTTCCCATCTTCTGGAGCGTCAAGAGGCCTCTCGAGAGCAGTTCAACATGGTGGGAAACCACTCTCATACAACAACTACTTGGATCTCGATGCTGCGCTGAGACTAGTCAGGTCTATCTCGCAGACTTGCGATTTCGGCACTCACTCTTGCGCGATTATCAAGCATACAAATCCCTGTGGTGCCTCTATCTCCGAGAATCAGGCTTCTGCATGGGAAAACTCTCTGGCCAGCGATCCAGAGAGCGCATTCGGATGCGTGATCGCATTCAATCAAGTGGTTGAGAGAGAAACCGCGGAGTCGATTGGAAAGCACTTCTTTGAATGCATGATTGCACCAGGTTACGAATCGGATGCCTTTGAGATTCTCACTGAGAGCAAGAATAGGAGAATTCTGACTCTTGATCCATTAGGAGAACTTACAGATGAACCGAAGATTCGACAAGTGCAGGGAGGTTGGCTATCCCAAATCCAGGGCATTCCTAACATCGATTGGGAAAATGTAAGCCATGTCACCGAAAAGACCCTTGACGGGGACGAGCTAAATCTAGCTAGGTTCGGTACCTCCGTGATTGCAGAAGTCCAGTCTAATGCGATTATTCTAGTACGNAAGACAGAGAATGGTTACTCTACCGTGGGAGTCGGTCCNGGNCAGACTAGTCGNGTNGAGTCAGTCCGAATTGCTGCAAGNAGGGCGGGTGAAAGAGCAAAGGGAGCCATGATGATATCCGATGCCTTCTTTCCCTTCCGCGATGGGATAGACACATCAAATGAAATNGGGATAACAAGTATTGTGCAACCGGGAGGCTCAATTCGTGATGATGAAGTAATTGAGGCCGCTAACCAGCATGATATGGCAATGATATTTACGGGAACCCGCCTCTTCAGACATTAGGTGAGTACCTGAATTGGAAGCAAATCCTCTCCAGCGGAGCGGTGTCCGGTGCAATGATTGCTATCTTGATGCTTCTACTTCT
>NZTJ01000045.1 GCA_002697065.1 Methanobacteriota archaeon | reverse complement strand
CTCCATGAATACCTGAATGCCCTCGTGAATACCCTTCTGCTGAAGTGTTCTGATTAGCTCGAGTCCGGTTGCATCTCCTATGTGGGCTAATCTTGGATATGTATGACCTCCAAAGTTACGCTGGCTAGTCAAACCCTTGGGGGTCCTATCAAAAACTGCCCCCCATTGTTCCAACTCCCTTATTCTATCAGGAGCCTGCTGAGCGTGGATTTGTGCCATCCTCCAGTCACCAAGATATTTTCCACCCTTCATGGTGTCTCTGAAGTGGGTCTGCCATGAGTCTCGTGGGTCTTTGTTAGCCAGAGCAGCCGCAGCGCCTCCTTCAGCCATCACCGTGTGGGCCTTCCCAAGCATTGACTTGCAGATCATTGCAACCTTTACCCCACTTCTACTGGCTTCGATGGCTGCTCTTAGACCAGCACCTCCAGCCCCGATTACGATCACATCAAACTCGTGTTGCGTAACTTCCTCTTCCATCATAACCCTCCAATAAGCACGAAGTCTGTTAGTCCGAAGTCTTGGCAGACCCAAATGTAGAAGTCAGCAAACATAACCCAGAATAGACTGAATAGAGCCCAATCTTTGTGTCTCTCATTCAGTTTCGTTGAGAACTTCCACATTCTGTACTTCAACCTGTTAACTGCTGAGCCAGTCCATTCGTTAGACCCTCCTCCGACTACATGCCTGAATGCATGGCATCCGAATGTGTATCCGGATAGCAATACAACGTTCAACAAAAGGATCAGGGAACCAACAGATAAACCGAAGGCATCTCCTGTTTCGTCATGGAAGTTAACAGAAAGCCAGAAGTCGTACATCAGAATTGGCAAGTAGATTACAGCGATGTACATGAAGATCCTATGTAGGTTCTGGACTACCAGTACCCCCTTCTCTCCACTGTATTCGTTCCAAGGCTTAGAAACCGCGCAACCTGTTGGTTGCTGGAAGAATGCGCGGTAGTAGGCCTTCCGATAGTAATAGCAGGTTGCTCTGAAACCTGCGGGGAAAATAAGTATGAACATGGCAGGACTCATCCACCACAGTTCTTTGGGAATCCAAGAGGACTGTGGGAAAATTAGAGGACTGTAGAGAGGGGAGAGAACGTGGCTTCCTTGCTCGATTGACATTGTCTGACATTCTGAAACATCCTTGAACGATTTTGCCGCTTCCCAGTTCTCGCACGAAGAAGCTCCAAACTCACTGAAGAACAAGAAATCTGACTCCATGAAACCACGCCATGTTGCATAGATTATCATGAATCCTAGGTACGCAGCCATTGCAGTGGGACCCTTCCACCAGTCGTCACTTCTATCGGTCTTGCCGAAGCCCTTCTTCATTGGTAGCTTCACACTTCCTTCCATGGCCCGCTACCCCTGAGCATTGGGCGCAGCGATGTGCAATAAGCAATTGTATTCTCAGAACTGCGTAATGTTCAACACTTGCCGAGTAGTAGACGGATTATGGTCGGGGATGACATCGTCACTTCCATCTGCTTGAATTGCAACTACATGCCGGGGGCGTGGCTTCCTGGAGTCAAGTGTCCTGAATGCGGGGAACCAATGCTCTAGGCCAGTGAAGCATAGTCTGCTTCGGCCTCTTTGACATGTATCTCATCCACATCCATTTGTGCCAACTGGAGTTTTCCAGATAGCTCGTCGTTCACTGCATGCCAGTATGAGTATGCTTCTATCACCCAAATTCCTGACTCCCTTGTTCCGTTTCCACTATCCTTGACTCCACCAAACGGTAGGTGTGCCTCAGCTCCTGTCGTGGAGTTGTTTATTCCTGTCATTCCAGCCTTTATGCCGGTCTTGAATCGATACGCCTCAAGCCTGTCGTTTGTGTAGCAGGCACTGGACAAACCAAATGGAGATGCATTGGCCAGATGAAGTGCATTTTCGAAGTCCTCAGCCTTAACTATAGTTACAACAGGTCCGAAAATTTCCTGTTGGAAGCATTGCATCTCTTCTGTTACGTCTGCATAAACATGTGGCCACATGTATGCTCCATCTGAAGCGTCACCCTGGAAATTTTCAGGCTTATTCTCGTTGGTGATTTTACCCTCTCCCCATAGTTTTGTAGCCCCATCTGATTCACACATACCCAGATCCCTCAGGAAATCGTTAGCGTACTTCTCCGAAAGCATAGAACCATACAATACATCTTCAAACCTCAGTGAATCTCCAATTTTAGTTTCCTTCACCTTTGTCATGAATTTGTCCATGAAATCTTCGTAAATGTCTTTGTGGAGTATCAGATTTCCCAAACTTGTGCAACGTTGACCTNCTGTTCCGAAAGCTGCCCAATAAGCACCTTCAACAGCATTATCGATATTTGCCGAGGGCATCACAACNAGGGGGTTTTTCCCTCCCAACTCTAGAGAGCATGAGACNAGATTCCTTCCACAAACCTCGCCAATCATCTTTCCAACAGGTGTTGAACCAGTGAAACTGATCTTGTNCACTAGTCCCTCNTCAACAGAATCAACAAGGAACTGNCCTGCTCCACTCCCCTTGCCGTGAATCAGATTGACTACNCCGTTGGGAAGTCCTGCCTCNTGCATGATTCTTGTAAGCATGAATGATAACAATGGCGAGTCTTGGGGACTCTTCCATACGCATGTGTTTCCNCACATTATTGCAGGGATCATCTTCCAGAAGGGCACTGCTGATGGGAAATTACTTGCATTAATTATTCCACAGACTCCCAACGGCCTTCGATAGGTGAACAGTTCCTTGTCTGGNAATTCTGAGTTNACGGTCTGTCCGTACAANCTCCTTCCCTCAGATTGGAAGAATAGGCATGTGTCGATNGCTTCCTGAACCTCACCAGCACTCTCTTTCAGAGTCTTGCCTATTTCCCTGGTCTCCACTCTTACAATGTCGTCTTTGTGCTCCATCAGCAGTCTTCCCATGTTTCCAATAATCTGACCTCTAGTAGGAGCGGGAGTTTGTGACCATTGAGAGAATGCTTCTCTAGCTGAAATCAGTGCGTCATTCACATCTTCCTTTGTTGATAAAGGGAAGACTCCCAAGCAGTCATCTAACCATGCCGGATTTCTACTTTCGAACGTCTCGCCATCGCTTGCTGATCGCAATTCTCCATTGATTACATTGTAACCCATTACTGTAGGGCTACCGTTGGGGTTTTCTCTGTCTAATATCTCGAAACCTGTCTCAAGTACGTGTGCCATGTATACGGCGGATACCACTTCTGAAATGAATTATGCGCATCGCTATGCTTTGTTCCGATAACCATTTTACGTCATGGAGAATCCTAGATTGCAGGGTTTAACAACCCCCGACGCACGAGGAGTGGCGGTAGGTAGTGAAAAATGTCATCAGACTCTAGCGAATCACTAACTTTGAGAGTGGCGAAAGCGATACCAAGCGACGTAGGTCACGGAAGGGCGAGAGTCCCATTCGACAACGACTTGAACCTGAAACCCGGAGACATCGTCGAGATAGAAGGAGAGAGGAAGACAGCAGCGATTGTGTGGAGATGTAGACCAGAAGATGCGAATCTCGGGGTAATACGAATTGATGGGATAATTCGGAAAAACGCCGGAGTAAGTCTCGGAGACAGATCCCAGATTCGTAAAGTCGAGGTAGAGCCTTGCACCAAGCTGGTCCTCAGTCCAGTAATGGCAAAGCAACAGAAAGTTAGGTTCGGACCTGGAATTGAGGGATTTGCTAGGCGAGGACTGAACAAGAGGCCAGTTGTCGCAGGAGATAGGATTTTTATTCCGGGAATGACACTCTTCGCAGAAGCATTGCCCTTTGCCATCGTACAAACCAGTCCTAAGGGTATAGTGCAGGTTCTGCCTGATACCGAGATTGTGATCAAGGAGGATGCCGTTGACCAAGAAGAGGAGAATATGGTCCAGACCATATCCTACGAGGACATTGGAGGAATTGGAAATCAACTTCAGAAGGTCAGGGAGATGATAGAGCTCCCCCTAAAGCATCCGATTCTATTCCGTAGGCTTGGGATTGATCCGCCTAGAGGAGTTCTCTTGCACGGTCCTCCGGGAACCGGAAAGACACTGATTGCAAAGGCCGTGGCATCTGAGACAAAGGCTCACTTCACGTCTATAAACGGGCCAGAGATAATCTCGAAGTACTACGGCGAGAGTGAGAAGCAACTGCGTGAGATTTTCGATGAGGCTGCTGCTAATGCTCCAGCAATCATTTTCATCGATGAACTAGACAGCATAGCCCCAAAGAGGGAGGACGTAACTGGAGAAGTAGAAAGACGTGTAGTTGCACAACTACTTACACTTCTGGATGGAATGGGTGGAAGAGACAATGTCGTGGTCATTGGAGCCACAAACAGAAGGGACGCCATAGATCAGGCCCTAAGGAGGCCCGGTAGATTCGATAGAGAATTGGAGATAGGCGTTCCAGACAAGTCAGGAAGAGGGGAAATTCTGGAGATACACACTAGGGACATGCCAATCAGTGATGACTACAATCTGGATTGGCTACTTGATCACACCCATGGCTTCGTAGGAGCTGATATCTCAGCCTTGGTTAGGGAAGCAGCAATGAAGGCTCTTCGAAGATACCTCCCAGAGATAGACTTGGATGAGGAAGAGATCGCTCCAGAGGTAATAGAGAAGATGGAAGTCAGGATGTCTGACTTCCAAGAGGCGGTTAGAGAGATCGAACCAAGCGCACTTAGGGAAATCTACGTACAGGTGCCAGAAGTTACTTGGGAAGAGGTAGGCGGACTGCAAGACGTCAAGGAACGACTGAAGGAGAGCGTAGAATGGCCACTGAATATGCCCGAGAAATTCGAACATTTCGGAATTACTCCNCCCAGAGGAATAATGCTTTTCGGCGCACCNGGAACAGGAAAGACCCTAATTGCCAAAGCGATAGCCAATGAGGCCAAGGCCAATTTCATTTCGATAAAAGGNCCCGANTTGATTTCTAAGTGGGTGGGAGAGTCTGAGAAAGCAGTCAGAGAGGTGTTCAAGAAAGCGAAGCAATCCAGTCCCTCGATTGTTTTCCTAGATGAGTTCGAAAGCATTGCTGGAATGAGGAGAAGCCACTCAGGAGAGGGTTCGGATGTTATGAACAGGGTAGTGAACCAACTTCTGAGCAGCCTAGATGGCGTGGAAGGAATGGAAGGAGTAATCGTTGTAGCAGCAACCAATCGACCCGAAATGATAGATCCAGCACTCATGCGAAGCGGTCGATTCGAACGAGTCCTCCACATTCCCCCACCTGACAGGGACTCCAGATCTGCAATCCTGAAGATTCACACAAAGGACATGCCACTCGGGAAGTTCAAGATAGAAGATCTTGCTGCTAGTATGGAGAATTACACTGGTGCTGACATAGAGGCAGTCTGCAGAGAAGCAGCCCTAATCGCAATGAGGGACGAGAAGAAGACAGTAACTAGGAAGCACTTTGAAACAGCAGTTGAGAGAGTAAGACCAACGGTAAACGATGAGATGATGCAATACTACTCTAAGTTGGAAGAGACGCTAACTAGTGGCCTTGAGTCAGTTAAGCGCTCCTCAGGAGCAATCTCTGGAATCGAATTAATTTGAGGATTATAATGAAGACCACATTCACTCAGGAAATAATGACTAGACAGGTCGTTGATGCTGCAGGCGATCTCCTAGGTCACCTAGCAGACTTCACAGTAGATATTGATACTGGAAACATCGTTGCAATCTTAGTCGTGACAGAGCAGGAAATCGATCCTTCTGAGCTTCCATGGCCAACTACTGACGGACTACTGACAATTCCTGTAGAGGAAGTAGCTAGTGTGGGCAACGTTGTGGAACTCTCTAGATAAGCCGATGCAGCTTTGTTCAGAGTCACATAACGGTCATAAAACGTTCTTCCGGCTCAATCAATCGTAGTTGAGGGGAACCGCATGGTGGATTTGAAAAAGATAGGTGGTTTTTTCAATACTCGAAGAAACAAGAGAATAGCACTGCAAGCCTCATTCTGGGCAGTACTCATACTTCTAGTTCTATCAATCGCAATCACTTATGTCGTCCCTGGACAGACTCAACAGTCTGCATATGGAGACGAATGGAATGATCTTGGATCATTTCGCGAGGAATTGAATAACAAGGGGGTGGAGACGACAGCACTGGTATCGAGCCCACTCCTTCTGAGTGACATAGACCACCCTGAGCAGACTATCTTCGTGATTTCAGGTGTGGAGAGGGATACAATTTCTCTTCCGCGCTTTACCGGTGAAGAGGATTTGATACAATTTTCCGAGGGAGATGGATATACTTCCTCAGAAATAGTTGCAATAAGAGAATTCGTCTCAAGAGGAGGCACCCTGATTCTTATGGACGACTTCGGATATTCGAGTAATCTAGCCTCAGAGTTCGGCCTTCAGTTCACTAACCATCGCTTGTACGCAGACTACAGCTATGACAACGATCTCGGATCTGATTTCGTATGGGTAAACACTACCTCAGCATTCAACTTCACTTCCTCACAAGGGACTCAGACCACCGTGAATCCCTGTATCAGGGATGTCGATGGAGACGGTGTGGTAGACGTTCTCGATGAAGACCCCAGAGACCCGGAAATCGGAGCACCGTTCGTAACTATTCAGGATTCAGGACTTTGCGCGCACCGATTCCAAGGCACTGATCCAGCTACAAATCAACCTAGATGGGATTGGTCACAGGACTACAGTATACTAACAAACACGCCATCNGCATTCGAGAAGACTACNTCNTACAACCCAGCNGAGAGGAGGTANGTTATCTCAAAGACCACTCAAGACTCATGGATCGACAACAATGGAGACGGCAACTACTCTGTCGGATCATTTGCTGCGTTCGGACTTTTAGGGGATGAGCAGGGGCCTTTCCCTGTCTACGTCAGGTATTGTGAGTCAATTCTATGTCGGGGTTCGGAGACAGGCAGAGTCCACTTCATATCGGATGGATCAGTCCTGATTAACTCGTTGTATGACCCTGATTTCGCTTCCATATACTCAGGAATGGTCCCAGAAAACGACAATAGGAAATGGATTCTAGANGTAGTCGCTGAAGCTCTAATATTGAATGATAATGGAACTTCTCCGGGAGAACACGCATTGGTCATCTTCGACGAGAGTAGGCACCAACAACCCACAATATTCGGTGACACATACAACCTGGTTTACTACCTACTGATCTACTTCACAAANGATTGGATGGCCATGCTGATTCTATTCCTTTTCCTNTTCATTCTGTTAGAGGCGGTACTAATCAGGAAAGAGGATCCAGAGGACTGGAGGCANGTTTTCAGGGTGGTTTACTATGGATTCGGAGATGCTGAGAGATACAAGTACTACCAGAGACCAGAGAAAATCAGACAAGTACTACTCACTAGGGTCAGGAANCTAAATGCCCTAACNAGAGAGGAATTTGATGCAATGCCAGCTTCTGAATTGCAGGGAATGATCCGTGATCCNGTTCTGGTCCGATTCCTNTTCGAGGAGAGGAACTACAGNCCAGATGAACTGGTAGGTATTGTCAGGAGAATAAAACAATGGGGAGAATCTGGAGGTGTGACGAAAGTTGTGGACTAGAAAAGCAGCAATTATGCTGGCCGGAGGAGTCAGCCTAATCCTAGTAGGAATGATGATTTCCAACTTCCAGATGATGATAATCGGCCTAACTTTCATCGCTTTCATCTCTTTAAACGGATGGATTGTAGGTCAGTCAGACCTGGAGATAACGCGATTCGTACCTCATTCTAACGTGTACAAGGGGGATCTGATTGAGGTCTCGCTAACAATAACTAACAAGTCTTACAGAAGAACTCAGCTGCTAGAGGTGTTCGACAACGTACCACATGAGATGAAGATAAGACGAGGTATCAACCAGATTAGGATCAATTTAGGTCCCGGACAGTCCACCAAACTAGATTACATGCTCAGATGCCCTCTTAGAGGGCATTTCTCGATAGGACCTATCTCAGTGAGGCACCGCAATGCCTTCGGTTTGTTTGTTAATGAGTCTAAGATAGAGGATCTTTGTGATATCACAGTCTTCCCACAAGTGAGGGACGTGGAGGATGCGATGCTGAGAGCCGATGTTCCGAAGATGTATACCGGCGCCACCACACTCAGAACTCCAGGACCCGGGATGGAGTTCTACTCACTTAGGGAGTACCTCTCCACAGATCCTATCCGTTCAATAAATTGGAAGGCCTTTGCAAGAACTGGTGACATGATGGTAAACCAGAAGACTAGGGATGCAGTGACTGATGTCTTCGTAATTCTGGACACAAGAGAGGTCAGCAGGATCGGGACGGTCCTGAAGAATCCTCTTGAGATGGGTGCATCTGCTGCGGCCTCTCTAGCTAGTCACTTCCTGAAGAGGAAGGACTCCGTTGCCATGGTGACCTATGGGGATAGAATGGACTTCCTACCTCCGGACACTGGTGACAAGCAGCAGTACAAGGTCCTAAGCCGTCTGGCTTCTGTTTCCCCGTCCGGATCGATGCCCCTCCAGGCGGTGACAAACGCTCTTTCCCCTAGAATCAGTCGAGGCTCTCCAGTTTTCATCATCAGCAGCCTGGAGGGTGATGGAACGACTCTGCCTGCAATCCGGAATCTATCCGGAAACGGCCACGAGGTCATCATCTTATCACCAAGTAGCGTAGATCTCGAGAGGCTAGTAAGCCGCATCCCAAGGATGGCCTACGAGGTTCTCAAGTTGGAGAGACAGAATCGGTTGACAGCCGTATCGGGGTATGGGGCCAAGGTAGTGGATTGGATGCCCGATGTCGAGCTATCGCAGGCACTGGTGCAGTCGAGGGGGTGAGTAATTGGAATTGAACGAGAAGAAGGATGAGATTACAGAGACACTGCATATTCCTGTACTCAGGAGGAAATGGCAGATTCTAGTTCTACAGATAACCGCAACTGCTTCCCTTTTGCTATTGCTGAAGAGGATGAGCGATATCTACGGTCCTTGTAGCGACGAATTCATCATGAACAACAATGCGGATACTTGGTGCCCCTCTTACGAGCACACCAGGGGACTAATGTGGATGGATAACGCCAATGGACTCCTAATTCCTGACTTCCTCCTCGGTGTGGGTCAGACCGGGATAATGTCGATGATCGGTCCCATAGTTTTGTGTGTATTCGCTACCTTTGCAATTGAACGATTCTGGTCATCCTCACAGGAGCTTCAGAATAGAATCAAGCAGGCTGCGGCGGCATTGCTAGCTGTCTGGGTGATTCTCCCTTTCCTATTCTCATGGATTATTGCCACCTTCTCAAACGGCTTACACTTCCCATGGAATAGCAANGATTCAATGAATCACATAGGGGANCTATTTCATCCACTNGGNCTGATGGGCGAACTCGTGTTCCTAGGNATTGTCTTCGCACCNGTCTTGNTAGGACTAATCGGAATTTGGGGGCTTTCCAAGAGGTCGATAACNTGGGTGGTAGGCTACTACATCATNGTNATTGCATTCCATGCGGTCCTTACATTCGAACCCATAGTCTCAGAGGTAGATGTAGGGCTCCGTGCACTTCCAACTCAGATAGGAGAGGGATCAATGTTTGGCGGNCTGGTATCCCCGCTTGCAAGCTCTCTACTTGGAATAGCCTTACTGATGCTTCTTTTCATGGAGTCAGGGACTGCAGCCATTTCCCATATGGAATACGCAGCCTCTCTTCCGGAGGAGTCCAAGAGGGACTCCGAGTACATCAGACAGTTCAACAACGTGGTCAATTCCCATCTTATTCAGTTACTCGTGGTCGTATCCCTAGTAGGGGTGACTACAGCCCTCGCGTTAGCATTCGATGACCTGATGATATCTATCGTCGGTATTCTAGAGGGTACGCAGTGGACGGGACAAGTAAAGGAGTCTCTGGAGCTACAGATGACATACGGTAAAGTCATCTCAGCTGGTCTATTCATAATAGCAGTCGCTGGACTGAGGTTCGTGGTCCCGTGGCAGACTGTTTCCGGGTATGTGGAATCGGGAATATCGAGGCTACGCTCTAACTAGGCTCTGATTCTGACGTACATCTTACCAATTGAGGTCGCGATCAGAGGAATCACAGTAATCAGTCCACAAACTGTCACTAATCCAGAGATAGAACCCAGAGTCGGTTCTATTGCCTCTTCTATATCTCGAAAGGAGAGTACTGCTAAAATAGACAGTACAATCAGAGAAAATCTGTCAATCATGGGTGAGAAACTCTTGTCTCCAACCTCGCTCCTATCAGGCAGGGTTTCAGAACTCCCCATGTCCTTCGGGTGGATAGTCAACGAATCAATTCACCGGAGGATGCTTTGAAGCCTATGTTACCTGACGAAGCCACATGGCAGGCGCCATCCATGTTCAGACTTGTAGTAGGTGCCGCTCCGACGCCATTGTATTCCAGGAATATAGCGGACAGCATCTGTGTGGAAGGCACCTTTCGTCCTCAATTCGTAAGAGGACCTCTAGAGAACTGAGAGCTCAACTTAATCTTCCAAAGAACGCGACCAAGGAGGACGGATCACCTTTCATCATCCTGATTGCCATATCTGGCGGTAAGGATTCAGCGGTACTGCTCTCGATGATGGCTGACATTATCGGTAGCCGAAGGGACGTCGAGTTGGTCGCAGGTTGTGTTGACGAGGGAATAGATGGGTATCGCGCACCATCCATGGAATTCGCAAGAGAACTGGCCGACTCATTGTCTCTGAGATTCGAGACCCTAAGCTACGAGCAGATGGGATATGGGAGGATGGACGAAGTGGTCAAACTCATGCCCGCAATGGGGGAGAGGAACTCTGAGGCAAAGGGGCTCATGCCATGCTCCTACTGCGGGGTCTTCCGTAGACAGGGACTGAATGCACTGGCTGAGAGAGTGGGTGCCGATGTCATGGCGCTGGGACACAATCTGGACGATATGGCTCAGTCTATTCTGATGAATCTCCAGAAGGGGGAGATTGAGAGGTCAGTCAGACTAGCCCCTCACACCCATTCCAAGATCGATGGATTAGTCCCTAGGATAGTCCCTTTAAGATGGGTTCCTGAGCAGGAGATACATGCACATGCCCTATTTGCAGGGCTCCCAATTCACCATGGAGACTGCCCTCACGCACCCGGAGCCATGCGTCAGCAGAGCAGATCGGTCGTCGCTAGCCTTGAGTCACTGACCCCTGGAGCCAGGCACGGACTGCTTCACTCACTTGAAAGGATAAGGGAGATGCACTCACTGGTAAATCCAGAAATGACTCAGGATGTAAACAAATGCAAGGAATGCGGTGAGATTACTAGTCGAGAGGTATGTCAGTCATGCACGATGAGGGCTTGGCTTTCCGAGGCCTCCTGAATATTTTCCCTAGAGGATGTTTTCTATCAACTCGTGGATTTCCTGCCCGCGTCCGCAGTAATAGCACCTAACTTGCAACGGGTCCCTCGATGTCACACGCATCCTTTGTGGCAATGGTTCACGATCGTTCTTCGTGATACAGTTCCAAAAGGAGCATTTTGCAATATTTACCAGGTCATCAGCCAGTTCTACTCTCATCTTCTCAGCAACAGCATGATTCCTGATTATGGCTATACTAGCAGCAGGTGCTATCAGAGCGAGCCTATCTAAGTCCTCCTGATCGAGTTCTCTGTCCTCGATTTTTAGAACGTCCTTCCTTCCCAGCTTATCGCTGGGTACGTTCATCACTAGAGATACGGGAGTAGCTCTNTCAGTATCAATCCTCAGGATTNTGATTACCTGCATTGCGTTACCTGATGGGATGTGATCCACCACTGTNCCGTTTCGAATNGCGGTTACTCTNCNCATCTCGCTCATTACTTCACCTTCTTGGGTACTTCTACGTCTAGACTCCTGCATAGTAGAGCCATCCTGGTGGGNACTCCATTGAAAGCNTGCTCGAAGTATTTNGCGAACTCGGTNGAGTCCACACCNGGATCTATCTCNTCCACCCTNGGTAGGGGNTGCATGACAATCATNCCCTTCTTTGCTCCNGAGAGATCAGATGCCTCGATTCTGTATATCCCGGCTAACTTGGCGTACTCNTCNTCATCAGGGAANCTCTCCTTCTGTATCCTNGTNACGTAGATTACGTCTGCTCCTGCGATCTGGTCCTCCAATGNCTCTGTCTCTATGATTTCCGAACCATGTTNTCTAAGATCTGAGACTATCTCGANAGGCATCTTCAGTGTTGAAGGAGACACCAGTGTAAGTTTGGCCCCGAACCTAACGAGTGCGTGAGAGAGGCTGTGAACNGTTCTNCCGTACCTCAAATCNCCAANNAGGACCACATTAAGNCCTTCCAGAGTNCCGTGCGCCTGTCTGATAGTGAAGAGATCTAGCATTGTCTGAGTAGGATGATTTCCTGCACCATCGCCAGCATTCAGAATTGGAATTCCNACAGCGTCTGCGCTGTATTGAGCAGCTCCTTGCCTNGGATGCCTTATTGCGGCCACATCAGCATATCCGTCAATCATCTGCATGGTGTCATACAGCGTCTCTCCCTTCGCTACNGATGTTCCTATNGAACTGAAGTTCAANACTGATCCNCCCAGCCTCTTCATTGCNGTCTCGAATGACATCCTNGTCCTNGTGGAGTTCTCNAAGAACATGTTTGCNANNACCTTTCCCTGCAGCAGGGGGAGGTNAATNTCGCCTCTAGCAACNGGAACTAGTCTTTCGGCATCATCCAGAACGGCAACGATATCTTCGTTGGTCAGGTCATCCATGGTGACTATGTCGCCCATTGTTCTCTGACCAACGCGGTGGCAGCCCTCTCATATGCATTGTCATCAGCACAAAATGCTCAATTCCTACAAACCGGCGTCTTGATGAGTGAAACTCTGCCTCGAAGTTTCGATGATAATCAGCCGAACCCCTCTAAGGGTTTCTTTCTGCGGCGGAGGAACGGATATCGACGCCTTCTCCCTGTCAGAACCAACGGGGGGCCGGGTAGTTTCAGCCGCACTGTCCAGATACGTTTACGTCACAATAAACAGGCGATTCGATCAACGGATTAGAGTCTCCTACTCATCAATGGAGGACGTCGACTCTCTAGAAAATATCCAACACGGACTAGTTAGGGAGGCTCTTAGGCTAACTGGAATAGAATCGGGCGTCGAGATTACCACGATTGCAGACATCCCAGGCCAAGGAACTGGCCTCGGATCCTCCTCCTCGGTTACTGTTGGTCTACTGAACGCAATGCATGCCTTTCAGGGTAGGGAGGCATCCAAGGAACAGCTCGCTGAAGAGGCTTGTATGATAGAGATAGAGACTCTGGGTGCGCCGATCGGTAGNCAGGATCAGTACGCNGCCTCTTTCGGGGGGGTCAACTCAATCAGGTTTGGAGAAAACGGTGTTCAAGTAGAACCAATCGAGGTTTCGGAAGAATTGTCCCAGAAATTCTCCGAGAATTTCACCCTAGTCTTCACTGGATTGACCAGGAGTGCCACCAAGGTCCTGTCCGAGGAATCTGATGATGAGACCGACAAGAGTAGTAGGATGAGGGAAATTAGGAAGCACGCCGATGAGGCAGCGTCGCATATTGTGAATGGAGACCTCGAATCCCTGGGGGCCATTCTAAATCAAACATGGATGTCCAAGAGAGGTGTCTCTTCAATGGTTACCAACACACAAATCGATGATTTGTACGAGAAGGCGATATCTTCCGGGGCAATTGGAGCCAAGCTTCTAGGAGCCGGAAACGGAGGCTTTCTCCTAGTCTGCGGCAACAGGGGNCTCCGGGACCTTCTACAAAGGGAACTAGGCGAANNCCATCGGATGTTCCCCTTGGAAATTGACTACTCCNGNTCCAGAATAATCTTTGGAAGTTGATNGAGGTGCTAAGATGTCATCAGACATAAGAAAATCAGACTTNCTAGCAATCATCCTCGNCTCTACCATTCTAGCGCTCTCTCAAATTACAGTATCAAAGGACTCACTAACGGAATATGAACTAGATTCAATTTTCTCAGATTCGAATACCAATCAGACAATTCAAGGACANTCGTTCCTTAATTTCACAAATTCAATCTCACCCAGCTCACAAATTAATGCTACTTGGTTTGCACAGNTTTCTGTTTTNGAGAGCTATGGNACCGATNTACTNGAGAANCGATCAATCGGACTCTTGGATCAGATAGATCAGATCCTAGGAAACTCGGACGGTTGGTTGGACGAATCAGAGGCCAACTCTTTCTCCGAGTTGGTAGTCTCTTCCAGAAACTGGACNGACTCATATTCAGGNGGNTGTTGCGNATTNGACTATTCTTCTATGNCNGTGGTTGGATCNATTGACGTACTCGTTANTCCGCCGGAAATAGGGCCCACNAACAGAACTGATGGGGAATGGGGATGGACGGAGAGTGGAAACCTGANNGGTGCTTCNGATGGCCGGACTCTGCGACTAATTGACCTACCAAGAGTGGGTGCTTTGATCGAAGAAGTTCCGCTGAGAGTCTCCCTTCCTGAGGATTGGGAATTCAAGTTTAGCCCCATGTCAGAGATTATCAGCGGCAGCCCAGGAGAATTCGTTGTCGACAGGTCTCAGGCTCCAGTCGCCTATGACATCAGGATTACAATTGACAGTAACATGCCTCCGATGCTTTCTCCGACAAGTTTCCCCCCAATTTCCTCGACTATCTCTCTAGAAAATCCTTCTTCGTTCTCTGCGACATGCTCTGATAATCCCCTGGAAGATCCGCAAATAGAGTGGACGATAAGTAGGAGTGGATCAATAATTTCCTCATTCGAGAATAATTGGATATCAGTGACGCCCGCAGATCTAAACTTCACCCATGGGGACGTAATGAGCGTCAATGCAACATGCACTGACTTCCATGGAGAGACGTCCCATTGGAACGAAAATCCCACCGTAGACGGAATCCCACCAGCCTGGAGTGGGAAGTTCTCAGTCGATGGAGTTGAAGGAGAGGCGATAGAAAATGGAAGTCAGACTCCAATTTTTGCTCTGGCAGGGAGCCTGATTAGATTAGATGTCAATGCTTCTGACGACTCATCCCTGCCAGTAGTAATAGAGCTGTACACGAACTTATCAGAGGGTTGGAGGCAAACTGGAGTGAATCAGCAAATCTTCGAATTCACGGCCAACCAGGGAATAGGAATCAATGGTGCCGACATGGGAATTAATCAGAGGCACTTGCAGAGGGAGCCATCTGAAATCCTCATGGCACTAGTCGCTACCGACGACGCTGGAAACACGGCCCTGTCAGAATGGACACTACGAGTTCTGGATGCAAACCCCCCAACAGTAATTCCAAGACTGTTCTCCAATGGAATGGAGATTGAGTACGATGATAAAATCCATGAGAACGATGAACTGGTGCTCAACCTCTCCCACTCTTACGATGACTTGGATCCGATAGGTAACGTATCGTGGTCAGTATGGGTGGATGGAGAAGAGATATTCCGAAGTAGCCCAGAATGGTCAGTCTTCGAGCCTATAATCCTCTCAGGTCTGACCAAAGGTTCTCACAACGTCATAGTGAAAGCAACCGACTCCAAGGGTAACACCAGAGAGGAGCCAATCTCGATAACTGTCGAGCCAATGAGTGGGGCACACATTAGGGTGGTCGAAGCNAAACTTCCTGATGATGCTAGGGTTGGNAGTAGTGTGATACTCTCAGTGTTAGTGCAAAACGATGGCTCAGATCCAGCATTCGCTAGGGTTTGCCTGTCAGAAATTTGTGGAAGATGGACCGAAGAACCGTTCGCTGCGACATTGGAATCTGGCCCGGGACAGGCATTAATANAGTTCGAGTTCGAGATGGAGAAAGATACTGTTGACGATCTTTACNTNAGTTGGGATAGNGCTTCAGCGGGAACTTATGGGGAGATCCAGATGAGTGCGTCGGTCAATGATCAAGAAGTAAATCCAGCATTTCTGATTCTAGCCCTCTTAATCGGTATTTCGGCATTATTAGTGGTACGTTTCAGGAACTCAGAATAANCCAGCCCGACCCCGCNCTTGGAACCGTATACATATTGACCCCCCCTTTATCTTCGGACCCATGGTGATGCTTCCNGACTACCCATCTCGTGTCGCCGCAAAACATCGTACANGAGTGGATAGGNCATCGTTGATCTTACAGATCCTACTGATATCTTTCGGGGCTTGGTGGCTATTCTCTTCTTTTGGGACTGGCTCATCTNCACTGTACAGGTACTTCCCGGTGCTNATACTATTCTCCTCAGCGCTACTTCTTCAGGAACTNGTGGAATTCGGACCAACTGAGAGGATGNGAGTATCTACTGCATGCTGNATTGCATGGCCATCANTACTGGCAATTGCATCGATAAATCGGAATGATGGAAACTCAGTCGCAGTTATCNCGCTTGTTCTCGTTTCTGTAATCCTGTATTATACATCGAGGACTATGCTAGATTANGATGTGAAAACAAGGAGATGGAGGGGCNTGATTACNACAATTGGATTCAGTCTTGCGATTCCTGTTGTGCTTGAATCNGANACATCCCTGNTAATCATGGCGTTTGCAGCCTCATTCACGACAGTTACCCTACTNTTTACTAAAGATGGTTTAGAGGNAGAAAGGCACGNTTTCTCCGAACAACTNAAGTCTGCAGAGAGACATATACTAGGACTACAGTCTGGGAACGCCCTCATGCAACAACCAAANTCNCTTCTAAAGATNGCCAGAGAGCAAGGTTGGAAAGATCCTGAAAGAGGTACTGAACTGATATCCGAGGCCAAGAGGGAAGCGACTAGGATTGCATCATTCGTTTCTGATGTCGAAGAGATTANNGAGCAATCAGAAATCTCTATCNNTAGAGCAGAGAAAATCACAGGTTTCCCAGGTAGGCCAAGNAAGATATTCGAAGANGCCCTTTCTGAACTTGAAAACGGCTCACTTAGATCCTCTGAAAGCAAGTTCAGAGAGGCAAAGTCCAAGGCAGAGATGATTGAGTCAAGTTGGAGTAACGCAATAGAAGCGATTCGTGAGGCAGAGAAGGCTATCTCTGATGGTGAAGGTCACTTGGTTCAAGGCCTTCAATCAACTCTGAAGGAAGCAAAAAAAGCCATGGAAGATGAAGATCCACAATACGCATTGGCAATTGTCTCAGAGATCCCNTCGCAGATGGATGACGNAGAAGACCTAATGTTACGAGCAAGAAGATCCTTGGANGAGGCCAAGAGCGAGNTTTCCTCACANGACTCGATCTCCATTGATGAGCTAAACATGAGGTTGNATGATGCCAATGAGGCTTTAGATTCGGGCAATGCATCTCTTGCAATTGGATTAGCAGAGGGCGTGACTAGATCAATTAGGAAGGAATCNGAAGCAAAAACTTCTGTCCAGAGGTCCTTGAGACAGGTAAAGAGAATCGAGGACAGGATNCCTGATGGGGNGTCAGGATCTGAGTGGAGGNGAAGACTGGTTGAGGCAAAATCGTANGCAGATGCAGGAAAATGGATAGAGGCNGAAGAAGGACTGAGCGCANTAACNGAAGAGCTGGACAATCTCCATTCAAGGGTAGAAGAGGCTCGGGAGATGCTAGAATTCCTAGCTGGAGATTGGAGAAAACTCAGGAAGNGTCTNGAATCCTCAGGTTATGGGGCAGATAACAAAGATAGGATTTCCACAGAGGGATCTCTTGCAGCCGCAGAGAGGGCCCTTTCAGTGGGGGAAATTGANACCTGCTTAGAATCATTGGGAGATGCAGATTCATCAATGGAAGTACTTCGTCGACTAGTCTAGGGATATACTTGTTCTGAATTACCGAGCCTCTCAATTACCAAGACTCCCTCGCCGAATTGGAGCGGACATGGTCTAGTGGTTATGACAGCAGGTTCCCAACCTGCTAACCCGGGTTCAACTCCCGGTGTTCGCACCAAAACCTTGAGAATTNGTGAAACATTTCCTACACATNACGCCAATTTCTTTAAATCNCAGATGACNATGTTANNNCTTCATGGACCAAACACTGGACATGCAGGTCGCCGCGCTTATTTTCCTGGCCGGCACAAAGAGCCTCGTCACCAGTGAGCACCCTGGTGGGGTTGAAATGACGAGCGATGAGGAGGAGGACTCGGAGGATCCAGCACCGAGCNATATCNNTCCGATTGACGAGCCACTNAATTATGGTCCAATCGAACTTTGAAATGTAATNGATGTATNNCTGCTAACTGTTGAATTGAAATANNGAATCANGGAGGANAGGGCATGGGAAGANTATCCATCCGAGCTTTATCGATGATGCTCTTGATGATGANGGCAGGATGNCTTCAGGCTGTAGATGGGGTCATAGAGGATATAGATAGGACCATAGATGCACTAGAGGGNGACTATCCTAAGCTAGATTTGCCAGAAAGGACTAGATCTTCCCCCTCCCTACAGAATTACGATGCCTGCGAGNCCCTCTTGGAGGATCTGCAGTCAGCAGTGTACGACGAGATGATAGTTAATCTAGACCAACAAAGTTACTGGCACTGGGTCTCAGAACCGANTATGTTGAGGATGGNTGGAGACGCCTTCTTCGCAGAACCGGAATTGGCTCTTGCNGATGATTCATCTGNAGACAGNGGNGGTTCTGGTTCNGGACCGGCCACNGATTCTCGAGAGGGTGAGTTTTCGGGGACNAACAATCAGGAGGTAGGAGTAGACGAAGCNGANTTCCTGAAGACAGACGGNTACCACATCTACATGCTGAACGGTCAATTACTACTTATCNTGGGNNTCCCTGATTTNGGGGAACTCACCNTAGANTCCAATCTAACAATAGAGGGAAACCCCACTCAGATGATGATCGATGGGGACAGGCTGATCATCTCCTCATCGATATACTACTGGTCTCTACCTGAAGATAGCGATCTTAGGAAGATCATGTCNGAGGAAGTCANCGTCAATGATGGCTCTTCTGACGAGACCTACAGCTACACAAAGGTTCAGAACCTGGTCAAATACACNGTGGTCGACATCACGAACCGTTCATCTCCAGTTGTAGAGAAGGAGCTGTACATCGAAGGNAACTACCACACGGCAAGGATGGTTGATGGAACAGTTCGTTCAGTAACTCACCTATGGACATACTTCGATGGAATCAGAAACTGGGTCGAATTACCACAGGAATACTGGTCAGAAGAAGATCNTGACGAGAGGATGGATATTTGGAACGAGAGCGTAAANCAGACAGTTCTAGACAACGAGCAGGTNATCTCANCTCTTACTCTGGATGACTTCGTCCCCCACATATATGAAATCAGGGAAGGAGAGATATTCACNCATCCTCTTACCTACGAGCAGTGTACAGAGTTCTCAGCAAGCTNCGATAGCGCAGGTCGAGGATTCACCACAATAATGACAATGCAAATGCTCAATGACGAAGTATCCCTAGAGGTTGACCACATCACATCCTCATGGGCGCATGTCTACTCCTCCAAGGACACCCTGATTCTGGCTGAGCCAGCGAATGACGGCTGGTGGTTCTGGAGAAACTCTGAGTGGGAGGATGCTACGAACATCCACTCATTCGACATAAGCGATGCTAATCACACCACNTACCTAGCATCAGGAAGNGTCGANGGGACGGTAAATGANCAGTTCTCAATAAGCGAGCACAATGGCTCNATCCGTATCGCNTCAACTTCCGANAACTGGTGGATGTGGTGGAGATTATCTGAAACAGACGAGAATGGTGAACCTGTATGGACAGGGCCAACAAATCAAGTCACTNTTTTGATGGACAATGGAGAAGGNAATCTCAGTCAGATAGGTTTCCTCGGAGATATAGCAGAGGGAGAGACAATCTGGAGTGCTAGATTCGTCGGGGATAGGGGCTATCTAGTGACTTTCATGAACATTGACCCACTATGGGTCCTCGACCTTTCTGACCCGTACAACCCCACCGTGCTGGGAGAACTGCACGTACCCGGAGTTTCCACATACATACATCCAGTTGACGATGATTANTTGCTTACCATCGGAATAGCCGGAGGCGCGGATGGCCTAGGTCTCGATTGGTCCACTACACAAGTCTCCCTTTTCGATGTCAGTGACACCAGTAACCCGACTCTATCTGATACCATCCCACTCACTCCTGCCTACGCCGANGAGAACTGNAATGACATAATGACCTGCGGCTGGTNNTGGTCCTACTCGGAAGCAACTTACGAGCACAAGGCATTCACTTATTGGGCCCCTGAATCACTNTTGGCNGTCCCCCTATCCACTCACAGATATGTTTACGACGAGATCGAGATAGAGGGCAAGGTCTACTCCCATTACGGGTACGAGTACGTCTCGATGCTCAAGATGATCAACGTCGACACCGAGAACGGATCCTTGTCGGATCATGGCCAGGTTGAACACTCGGAATTCTACAATGAGGAGGGACTGTCAAGCTGGTGGTCCGGNTCGACAAGCATCAGGAGATCGATGTTCATGGGGGACTACGTCTATGCCTTCTCATCTGGCGGTGCCACAGTCCATAGGACGACTGACCTACAAANGATGGTCGAGTTGGAACTCCCAGGTAATGATCCTGTAGACTACAACTATGTCTCNGAAGAGACCGATCAAGTCGATGATGACTCAACNGAGTCTTCGGAAGAGACGCACCCATGCAACGATCCNGATGCAGAGGGTTGCGAGGACTAGTGACCNCACTAACCGAATCTGATTGCTCTACCCACNGAACCGGGAAGAGCAATAGGTAATCCCCGAAGCTCTCCATCTTCCTCTCTTTTGTGGACGATCTCACCATCCACGATGGTGTATCTTGGCCATCCTGTGAGTTCCATACCATCATATGGAGTCCATCCAACCTTAGTCCATGTATCTGCATCAGTCATGGTTCGACTGGTCTCTAAGTCGACTAAAGTCAAATCAGCATCATATCCCTCAATTAAGGAGCCCTTGTTCTGGATTCCGTATACCTTAGCAGGTCCCTCGCACATCCAGCTAACTACATCCGAGACGCTACATTTGCCATTCATGGCGTGAGTCAGCATCAGAGGCAACGATGTCTCGACCCCAGGCATTCCAGCAGGAGCATTAGGGAAACCCACAGATTTAGCCTCCAGAGTGTGAGGTGCATGGTCCGTGACCACACAATCGATGGTACCATCCTTCAACCTCCTCCAAAGAGAGTCTCGATCCTCTGTGTATCGGATTGGAGGATTCATCAGTACCCTCTCACCTATCCTCTCAACATCATCCTGATCGAACGTCAAGTGCTGAGTGCATACCTCGGTAGTGATTAGATCGCCCTTATTTTTCTGCAACCAGTCTGCCTCCTTCTGGCTCGTAAGATGGACGATGTGAAGTCTATGATCGTAATCCTTAGCTAGGGAAGATGCCCTTTTTGTAGCTAGGAAAGCACATTCAACATCCCTGCACTCTGCATGAGAAGCTATGTCATTACGATGTTCGAATTCTGCAGAACGCTGCTGCAATCGAGCCTCATCTTCTGCATGGGTCGCTATGACTCCCCGCGTGTTGGCGAAGATATTCTCTAGTTGCTGTTGTTCATGTACGAGCAGGTCTCCTGTACTGCTACCCATGAAAATCTTAATTCCGCAAACTCCATCCATACCTTCTACGCTCTGCAGATCACTGATATTGTCATTGGTCGCCCCAATGAAGAAGCCATGATGGGTAACAGACTTCTTAGACGCGATAGCAATTTTTCGTTCCAAAATCGCACGATTAGTGGCATTGGGATTGTTGTTTGGCATGTCTAGGAATGATGTGACCCCACCAGCGGCAGCTGCTCTACTTCCGCTCTCCAGATCTTCCTTTTCGGTACTTCCGGGCTCTCTGAAGTGAACATGAGGGTCGATTGCTCCTGGAAGCAAGTGCAAACCTGTTGCATCAATCACAGCCTCATTACTTCGGGCATCCAAACCCCCTCCAGACGCTATGGTTGATATCGAGCCAGCAGATACACGCAAGTCACCTTCTACAACCCTATCCGGCAAAACAAGGGTCGCATTCTGAATAAGCAAATGACCATCCATGGGGGATTCCTATGTTGTCGGAATACTGACACCACAATACTGTTGCCATCACAAATTTTGTTTTCGCCCCCCGCTCGCTTCAAATAACCGTGGCCCCAGCGCGAGGACAGCGGGTTGGAGTAGTCAGGTTATCTCGTCGGGCTCATAACCCGGAGACCGATGGTTCAAATCCATCACCCGCTACCAGA
>NZTJ01000044.1 GCA_002697065.1 Methanobacteriota archaeon | reverse complement strand
TAAAAAATCTTCATATTGGGAGGAATCTAAAAGAAGCACAGAACAGAAGTAGGTGATACTAAACCGTCGGGATTAAACACGAGTCACTGGTCGAAAACTCGCTGGACCCATAGTGTAGCCTGGATATCACTCTAGCCTCCGGAGCTGGAAACCCGTGTTCGAATCGCGGTGGGTCCGCCATTCCATAACAGCCTTCAACCATGGCTTCCTGTCATCGACATGGCCTTCATCTCAAAGAGGAGAATCGACTTCCCGATGGTAGACCTAGCGAAAATAGTCTACTACCCCCGTTTCTGGGACCTGGCGCATAGGTTCTACGAGGAGTCATGGGAATACACCTGCGGCATGCACTACAACGAAATCCTCTTCGAGAAGAAGATTGCATTTCCACTAGTTCATAGTGAGGCCGTGTTCCTCCATCCCATCTCCTACGGCGATACNGTGGAGTGCNCAATCACGGTGCCCAGAATTGGAGAAACCTCGATTTCATGGCATTACGAGTTCAGGAACCAGAATGGTACACTCTGCTGGACGGCAGANCAAGTCACGGTCTGCACAGANATGAACGANGTCAAGAGGAAGATGACNGTCCCCGNTTGGATGAGGGATTGCCTAGCNAAGATTNGANCATCATGACTACTCTCTGGGCCACTTCTTCGATAGCGCCTTAGTCAGCGACTCGTCCATCGTGGCATCCCACCAGTTAGCCTCTCTCCAGACTGCATACTTGCCCCTTATTCCCCTCATATCCGCTCCATCCAGCCTAGCTCCCTGGAGGTTGGAAAGNCCCAGTCTGGCCTTCACCATCCTAGCCCCTCTAAGATCGGCACCATCCAGCGCCGCCTTCATGAGGTTGGCACCCNTCAGAGACGCATTNCTCAGATCAGCACCAGAAAGGTCTGCACCCTCCAAATCGGCCCTATCCAGAATCGCTCTCCTGAGGTTGGCACCGGATAGGTCAACTCCTCGCAAGTCCTCTCCTANATGNGATGTGAATGACCAGTCCTTGCTATTTTCTTCCATCACNTCTCACCTCTTGAGAGACAACTGGTCTAGATGGTCTCTTCCTGCTTCAGTAAGAACCACGAACGCATTCTTCCTNGGCCTTCTTCTAGGATATTCCAAGAAAGACCCAGAGCCACCNAGACCCCCTTCAAGCATTCTCCCTATGTACAATGATACATTCCATTTCTTCACGGATCTCTTTGTCCACTTGCCAGTTTCTTCAATCAGCCTCCTTATTTCTCTAGGAGGGGTGTTCCCCTCTTTCTCTACGGACCTCATATACTGAATCGCGGCCAGAATCACATCAGACTTATTCTCGACTCCACACGAGTCNAGNAGTCTGGCAAAAGAAGAACCNCTGTCCGGAAAGCCACTCGACCTGATAGCCTCGAGAGTCATCTCCATGGCCTCCTGCCTTGCNATCCTAACNCGCGAGAGCGTAGAAGACCAAGTATCCTGACTGGTAACCTTCAGCCACCTATCACTNGCCTCTTTGGTGTAGTCAGCAAGATTGATGTCCTGNGAACCGAGTCTTAGGAAGAGCCCCCCAAGCTCCTTGACATCCTTTGCAGACATGATAATCCCTACAAGTTGTCACTTATCAGGTTATTTTTTTCTNTATTTCNTTAACATCTCTNAGATAATGANGCATCCGTGAAATTCAAAGAGCGCCAGCACAACGNAACCNCATGAGCGNGGAATCNGGCGACGGCTATCCATTGGTTTTGCACTCCGAGGCAGACCCCTCCAGATTGGGGGGAACAGCAGTGTGCGGCTTCTCAACGGTGGGCTCGGTTGGAGTCATTTCCACATCNCATCTCATCAGCTCTCTGCAGCTCAGCCCAATGGGCACTGTTCTCCATCCTAAGTTNCCTGCAGTNGCNCTGATTCACGATTCTGTNCCNAAGCATCCGGTGAGAGTTTACCAAGGCGATGGAATNGGTGTCTTCACATCGGANATCCAATTCACCAGCGAACATGATTCCTACTTNGCCAATACTGTTCTCGAATGGTTCACCAAAGGAGGTTTCGANAGATTGATTGTAATTGATGGAGTCGTTAGCAATGANTTGGGGATTAAGGAGGACAGCGANCTTTGGGGGGTATCCTCTACATCGATAGGNCGTGACCAACTTGACAATTCGAGCATTCAGAGNATTCAGCAAGGAGTAGTCACGGGAATAGCCGGATACCTCATCGCCGAGGGAGAAAGGAGAGGNTTGGACGTCACCGCACTNTTGGCGGAGTGCAACCCNATGTATCCCGATGCAAGAGCCGCCCTGATTGCTGTAGAGGGNCTGAGCGAGTTGGTCGGGNTCGAGGTCCCCGTCGAGGGACTGCTAGAGGATGCGAGGAACATNGAAGAAAGAGTTAGGGAGGCCTTCGAAAAAGCCCATTCAAACGCTCTTCCGGCACCCGGCTCAGATGACGANGAGGACGACGTACCAATGTACTGATCAATAGAATGGATTAGTACCAGCATCATGGTCTGTCAAATCGACAACTGCCGTGATTTCGGGAACTCCCTCGGTAATCATTACCTCAATCCCCTCCTTCAGGGTTACATCCACCATNCCNCAGCCCTGGCAACCCCCTCCAAAGGAAATCATNGCCTTACCATCATCAACACCTACGAGATCAACGTGACCACCATGAGACGCGACGAGTGGATTCACCTTACTTTCTATTACCTCTGCAACTGACTTNGAGACGTCATCTATCCAGAGTGGATTCGGGTTCTCGAAACTGAAACCCCCTCCCATTAGTGTCTCNTTNTAGTCNAGAATTGTCCCNTCCAGATAAGGAGCGCTCCTAGANCCTACGAAGACCACNAGACCATCNACTTCCGTTTCGAGGTCATCATCNNATGCATCATCTCTTCCTATGAGTTGCAAGTCATACTGNAAGCCCTTGGGGCCTCTACCAAGTATCACGATCTTCAGAGCAACTTCGTCNTCGTCAGCCTGTTCAGCGAACTTGTCCAGCATCTCCCTGGCCTTCTCAGTAATGCGTAGCATNGTATGTTGCAGGAAACCCTCATTCTTCAACCTGTTCTTCATTCAGACAAACTATTCACCTGACACCCAACCCAGGGCATGTGACGCTAGACNAACTNGGCAGACCTCTGAGAGATCTCAGAGTCTCGGTTACAGATAGGTGCAACTTCAGATGTAGGTACTGCATGCCTAGNGAGGANTTNGGCAAGGGTCACAACTTCCTCCCAAAGAATGAGATTCTGACCTATGAAGAGATTAGCAACTTCGTCAGAGCNTGCAAACCCCTGGGACTAAGAAAGGTAAGGATCACCGGTGGTGAACCGCTNCTAAGGCAGGATATCCACCATCTGGTCAGACAACTATCATCCATGGAANTGGAGGTAGCACTCACGACAAACGGATCACTTCTGGAAAAGAATGCAGTTTANCTNGCAGAATCAGGGCTCTCAAGGGTCACAATCAGCCTAGATGCAATAGACCAAGATGTACATTCCAGTATTACCGACTCCAAAGTCCCCGTTACAGATATCCTAGACGGAATCTCCGCAGCAGTCAGATACGAACTGGGGCCTGTAAAGGTGAACTGCGTAGTACAACGGGGGGTGAACGAGGATCAGATTCCCAAGCTAGTCAGAAAATTCAGGGGNACTGGAGTCATTGTGCGATTCATCGAGTTCATGGATGTGGGTAACACAAATGGATGGACACAGGGCCAAGTCGTACCCACTTCCGAGATCATCGACTTCCTTTCGAGTGAATTCGACCTTACCCCTTTAGCGAGGCAATCCACTAGCGATGTGGCCACTAGATGGGCNCACTCAGACGGGTCAGGAGAGATCGGATTCATTTCCTCCGTTTCACAACCATTCTGCGGAGATTGCGTAAGAGCNAGGCTGTCNTCGGATGGCAAGTTTTTCACCTGCCTTTTCACAACCANTGGACACGACATGTCANCGTTAATCAGGTCTGACAGAGGAATGGCGGATCTATCTCATTCGGTCGAAGAAGTATGGTCTGCCAGGAAAGACAGATACAGTGAGGTGCGCTCCTCAAGCGCAATCTCCCTGCCCAGGGTAGAGATGTCCTACATCGGCGGTTGAAACGACATAGCGGCCTCGACCACAGCATCCCAGGGAGCAGTGGTCCTGAAAGATGGCTTTCCATAACCGGAAATCGCGGCCAGTTGACCATTCTGCCTAAGTGCCTCAACAATCTTTCGTGGACTAGGAGGAGCACCGGTTCCAAGCCATGCAGCCAGATCATCCACAACCACCAAGTTACTGGAGTCAATCACCTGGGACTCCTCTGCTAGGTGTCTGACACTTTTGGCAACCTTCCTCCTCTCGGCCTCGTACCTCTTCTGACTCCAACCAACTGGATCATCGGAGATGAAGGCAGGCCCGCAACTCTCCAGTGCCCGTTCCTCAGACATTGAAGACATAGCCCCCCTATCGCCAGTGGGGCCTATCCACAGAGGACCCGATACTCGGGGGTCTTCCCTATCCACTGGGAAGTTCAGTGGAAGCATGCAGTACATNGGAAGAACATCTCCACCACTGTCTACTTGTAACCCAGAACCAATTGAAGCAAANACCTCCTCNTTGCTGGGGGCGAACACCCTCCATCCAATNCTCTCCTCCAGTATATTGGCCGAAGAAACACTCTTCATGACCCTGAATGACACTCTAAGGTGATGAGAGTCCCAAATCGAAAGAAGTGGTTCTATCGCTCTATCGTGCCTGGCAGCTATTCTGGAGATATTTGACAGCATAACCCTCATCCCAGAATCATGAGCAAGACAATCGGTCCTAACCCTGGCACCATACCTCCTCATTAGAGCGGTTTTGGAGGAGCCAGTCAAAGCAGCTGTATCCGTCGCGCTGACTTCCATCACCCCACTCCTAGCCATGGATTGCATAGCCGAGTCAATGAATGGAACTGGAGAACCATATGGGTCGATGTCAATCCAGTGCCTNCCACTGCTGAGAACTGCTGTTCTCAGGTCTCCTTGGAATGTTTGCAATCCACCCACTCCCTCTGGTGGAGGGAACTCCATCTGCGATGATCTAGCCCATTCAAGTGCCTCTTCCTCCAAATCAACTATTGTTGCTGATATTCTAGACGANATCTCTAATGGCAACTCATTCAGCCATCTCCTGGCNCTAAGACCTGAGGCGGTTAGCCCATCGAGAGCGTATACNGTACCATCTCCAAGCATNCCTTCCTCNATAGCATGCCTAAACAGNAGAACGCTTCGNGTCCTACTTCCAGCCATTGCAGGGTTGTAGAAAACCTCTCCAGAAGACTTTGCAGAGGGCCCCTGTNCATCCTCGGGTAGATGGGGCAAGAGCATCAGCGTCCTTCCCTCACGATGAGGCACGGCCCGGTCGCCTTCAGACATGGCTCCCGCAGGGCAACCCGACAAAAGGAATTACCAATGATTAGTAGTGAGAGAATACGACTTCTGGATCGGAATGAGTAACCTTTCCACCATTATCGACTACTCTACCGACAATCCTACTTCCTGGAAGCCTTTCACTCAGCCACCTCTCAGTCGAATCAGCGGAGACTTCTGATACCGCCACCACCATACCCATCCCCATATTGAAGGTCCTGTGCATCTCAAGTGAGCTAACGGATCCGATTTCAGATATCCACTCAAACTCTGGCTGTGGGGCTAGAGGCATTCCTATTTCCCAACCCAGAGTAGTGTGAAGACGGAGCAAGTTCGACAAACCTCCACCCGTGATATGAGCAATTGCCTTAATGCAACCTGGACTCAGCACTCCCCCCTCTGTCCTCGATTCCATCACCAATTCAACAACCGGGTCAACGTAGATCCTTGTGGGGTTCAGAATTACCTCAGCAAGTGTGATGACTCCCTCAATTTCGGAGAATCTACTTATTTCTCTGGAATCATGGCTAGGATCGAACGGACACGCATCCTCCAATGAGCAGCCAGACCTCTCAATCACCGCTCTGACAAGTGTGAAACCATTGGAGTGAATCCCACTGCTAGGAAGGCCAATCAGCACATCTCCTTCCTCAAGGCTCTCTCCTGTGATCCCCCCTCCCTTTGGAAACCATCCTAGAGCAGTCCCAGACAGGTCTAGCTCCTTCACAATCCCTGGAAGCGTAGCCGTCTCCCCTCCCGCCAATGTTACTCTGGCTGTATTGCATGCATGGGAAAGAGACTTGCCCAAAGATGCGTGAACCAACGGATTCGCCTCAGGAACCGCGATGTAATCTACGAATGCAATAGGCTCAGCACCAACACAGATTAGATCATTCACGTTCATAGCAACGCAATCAAAGCCCACTCCACCCAATTGTCCGACACTGCTCGCTATTTGCAATTTGGAACCAACACCATCGGTCGCTAGTACGAGACAAGAGTCTCCGAATTCGACTATCCCCCCGAATCCCCCTGGGAGATGAACTGGAGCACCAATCTCTCCTGGAGCCCTGCTAGAAGAGGCCAACGAACCAATTAGACTAGCTACTGCTTTAGCTTCCAAATCTATGTCTACTCCGCTNGANGCGTAGTCCATTGGCTCGNCCATGGCAACCCGCACAAAACCAAGAACTTCATTCTCTCGGAAGGATAACCTCATTCATACAAAATAATACNGAGAAAAAAACCTTGTTTTTCGGCCAATAGGGGTCTTTTTTTGGCCCTGCTTATAAAGATAATAATCAATAATCTCTATATGTAAAAGGTATCTCGGGCGGCACGGATAGTGTGAATACTATGTATAATAAGAAAATGATAGCAATGATGCTTACCCTGAGCATGCTAGCGGCTAGTNTCGCTGGNTGNGCAGGGGGGGANGANGACGANGACNCGTCGATTGGGCCATTTCGATGGCAAGCGATGTCGAGGTCGTCTGGGTGGAGTCCGGATGGGACCCCATCATCCCCAACCTGAATGCCGGCGAGATGTGTGACGTAATCATCTCGGCGATGACCAAGACTGAGGCACGCGACCAGGTCGTTGACTTCACCAGGGCTTACTACACAAGCAGCCAGGGTGTGATCGGCGGATCCGGCTCTGCGTCCATCAGTGATGTATCCGAGCTTAACGCCGCAGGGATAACTGTGGGCGTACAGTCCGGTACGACTTCGGACATCTTCGCCAATGGGGATGCCGATAACATGGCAAGCCTTCCAGAAGCGACCGTTGTTGCATACGAAGACTTCCCATCGGTAATCGCAGCTCTGGACAACGGAGATGTCATGTACGCTCTGGGCGACGCACCTGTGCTCTCCCTAGAAGGCACACTGATGACCCAGTTCTCGGACGAGAACTTCGGAATCGCAGTACGCGAGGACTCAGGGGAACTCCTAGACGCCCTCAACGTGGCAATCGGCGCAATAGTCAACTCTGGAGAGTACGACACAATCTTCCAGGCCTCGTTCGATGGTGCAGCAGTTCTCGCAGACGATACCACCACTGACACCGCGACGGCTTACCCATCACCCAGCGAGGGATCCACTCTGACTGGAGT